>SHXD01000001.1 GCA_009693505.1 Limnohabitans sp. | reverse complement strand
GTTCGGAGGTCTTTGTTGGCGGGCAGTTGGATGTTCAAGCCGATGCCGATCACGGCATAGCTTTGATCGCCTTGGCTGGCGGCTTCAATCAAGATGCCGCCGAGCTTTCTTTGATGGCACCACAAGTCATTGGGCCATTTGAGTTGGATTTCTTCGCCCAACGACTCGGCCAAGCTGAGTCCTACGGCCAGGGAAAGACCAGACCAATTGCTAGGTTGGTAGGGCAAGCCGATGGAAAAAGTGAGTGCATGCCCTGGCTCGCCAACCCAAGCTCGTCCTTGACGTCCGCGACCTGCCGATTGGCGCTCTGCAAGCAACAAAATAGGATCGTGGCGGCCTTGTCGGGCGCGCCGCATCAACTCGCTGTTGCTGGAGTCGATTTCGGGCAGGATCTCAATGCTGAATCCAGGCCAATGCGGTACCACGGACTGCCAGATGGCTTCCGCGGGCCAGCGTTGATGGGGAGCCCCAGGGTTCAAGGTCACCTCAATTCAGTTAAGTACCGATTAGGCCGCTTTTTTCTTCACAATCTTCAGCTCTTTTTTGAGCTTATTGATTTTTTTTTCAATCTTTTTAATTTGGCTGGGAATCTTGGGTGTGGCGGGTCTGCGTTTTGGGGCCAGCAAGGTTTTGCGGCAATTGACACTGCCACACCAGCAGGGGTATTCCGCCTTCAGCTTAGGCGTGTAGGGCTCGTCAATGATCAAGCCATAGTCGTAATTGAGCTCTTCCCCGGCCTTGATGTTGCGCAGGGCCTTGATGTAGATGCGGTCATTCTCTTCATCGGCCTCGCAATTAGGGTTGCAGCTGTGATTGATCCACCTCGAAGAGTTGCCGCCGTGCAAAGCGTCAATGACCCTGTCTTCGTTCACATGGAAATAGAAGGTGTGGTTAGGGTCTGCGGGGTCGTGTGGGTGGCGGTCTTGCGCTTCATCCCAGCTGATGATCTCACCCACATACTCATACAAGGTCTCGCCTTCTGCAATGTCGATGAGTGCAAATACACCTTTGCCGTGGACACCAGAGCGACGCACCTGCACCCGACGGCCTGCCGCAGGAGAGGTCAATGACTTGACCTTGGCAGCGGGCTTCAAACTTGATTTTGTCGACAGATGATTTTTTTTGACCACGGCGTGAAAAATTTGTTATTGTGAAAACATGTGGGCGCGCGTGTGCGCGTGCCCGTGTGTGTACACGTGCGCATGCGCGCACGAGAGACCGGATTGTATGAGATGAAAACATTGGTAATTGCAGAGAAGCCTTCAGTGGCTCAAGACATCGTGCGTGCTTTGACGCCGATTGCGGGTAAATTTGAGAAACACGAGGACCACTTTGAGAGTGAAACCTATGTGGTGACCAGCGCCGTGGGCCACTTGGTGGAAATTCAGGCACCCGAGAAATTTGACGTCAAACGCGGCAAGTGGAGCTTTGCCCATTTGCCCGTTATTCCGCCCTACTTCGACCTCAAGCCTGTCGACAAAACCAAAACGCGCCTCAACGCAGTGGTCAAACAAGCTAAGCGCAAAGACGTGGGCGCCTTGATCAACGCCTGCGATGCGGGGCGCGAGGGCGAGCTCATCTTTCGGTTGATTGAACAATATGCAGGCTCGCAGAAGGCGGGGCAGACCACTCCGTTGGGCAAGCCTGTGCAGCGCCTGTGGCTTCAGAGCATGACGCCGCAAGCCATTCGCGATGGCTTTGACAAGTTGCGTTCTAACCAGCAAATGCAAGGCCTGGCCGATGCAGCGCGCAGCCGCTCTGAAGCCGATTGGCTGGTGGGCATCAATGGCACGCGCGCCATGACCGCCTTCAACTCGCGTGACGGTGGCTTCTTCTTAACCACTGTGGGCCGTGTGCAAACGCCTACTTTGGCGGTGGTGGTCGAGCGTGAAGAGCAAATTCGCAAGTTCATCAGCCGCGACTATTGGGAAGTCCACGCGCAGTTTGATGCGGCGGCTGGCACCTACCCTGGCAAGTGGTTCAACACGGCGTGGAAAAAAGACGCTGAAGATGTCGAGAAAAAAGCCGATCGTGTTTGGACTGCAGCAGAGGCCGATGCCATTGTGAAGGCGGTCAAAGGCGCCAAAGCCACAGTGACAGAAGAGGCCAAGCCCACCACGCAGGCCAGCCCCCTGCTGTTTGACTTGACGTCTTTGCAGCGCGAGGCCAACGGCAAATTTGGCTTCTCAGCCAAAACCACCTTGTCGCTGGCGCAGTCTTTGTACGAGCGCCATAAGGCCCTTACCTATCCGCGTACCGATTCGCGCGCTTTGCCCGAAGATTATTTGCCTGTGGTCAAGGATACCTTCAACATGCTGGCCGACAGCGGCATCAAGCATTTGGCCCCGCATGCCCTTACGGCCCTTAACAACGGCTATATCAAGCCCAGCAAGCGAATTTTTGACAATGCCAAGGTCAGTGATCACTTTGCGATCATTCCCACCTTGCAGGCCCCTTCTGGCTTGTCTGACGCGGAACAAAAACTTTATGACTTGGTGGTGCGACGTTTCATGGCGGTGTTTTTCCCAAGTGCGGAATACATGGTGACCACCCGCATCAGCACCGCAGCAGGGCACAGTTTTAAAACCGAAGGCAAAGTTTTGGTCAAGCCAGGTTGGCTGGCCATCTATGGCAAAGAAGCGGCCGATGAGGTGGACGATGCCAAAGAAGGTGACAAAGGGCAAAACTTGGTGGCCGTAGCGCCAGGTGAGCAAGCGGGTGTGGGCTCGGTTGAAAGCAAGCCCCTCAAAACAAGGCCACCCGCACGCTATTCAGAAGCCACCTTGCTGGGTGCCATGGAAGGCGCCGGCAAAATGGTCGATGACGACGAATTGCGTGAAGCCATGCAAGAAAAAGGTTTGGGCACGCCAGCTACGCGCGCGGCCATCATTGAGGGCTTGATCAATGAGAAATACATTTTGCGCGATGGCCGCGAAATGATTCCTACGGCCAAAGCGTTCCAGTTGATGACTTTATTGCGCGGCTTGGGTGTGGAAGAGTTGTCTAAGCCCGAACTCACAGGTGATTGGGAGTACAAGCTCTCGCAAATGGAGCATGGCAAGCTCAGTCGCGAAGACTTCATGCGCCAAATTGCCGACATGACTGAGCGCATTGTAAAAAAGGCCAAAGAATATGATCGCGACACCATTCCAGGTGACTACGCCACCTTGAGCACACCCTGCCCCACCTGCGGCGGCATCGTGAAAGAGAACTATCGCCGGTATGTCTGCGTGGGCAAAGATGCGGCTGCCGATGACACAGCTGCTGCAGGGTGTGGTTTCTCATTTGGCAAAACACCTGCAGGTCGTACCTTTGAGCAGGCTGAAGTTGAGCAATTCTTGCGCGATAAAAAGATTGGCCCATTGGAAGGCTTCCGCTCTAAAGCTGGTTGGCCATTCACTTCAGAAATTGCCTTGAAGTACAACGAAGAAGAGAAAAATTGGAAGCTCGAGTTTGATTTTGGCAATGACAAAAAGAACGAAGAGACGGGCGAGATTGTTGATTTTGCAGGCAGCGAATCTTTGGGGGCTTGCCCCAAATGCGGTGGTGCTGTGCATGAGCACGGCAGCAACTACGTTTGCGAAAAAGCCGTGCCTACAGAAGGCCAGCCCACACCCACTTGCAATTTCAAGAGCGGCAAAATTGTGTTGCAACAAGTGGTGGAGCGCGAGCAAATTGCCAAGTTGTTGAACGCCGGCAAAACCGATTTGCTAGAAAAGTTTGTGAGCAATCGAACGCGACGCGCCTTCAAGGCTTTCTTATCGTGGAATGCCGAAGAAGACAAAGTGGTGTTTGAGTTTGAGCCCCGCAAGAGCAAGTTTCCGCCGCGCAAAACACCTGCAAAGTTTGCTGCTGGCGCTAAAACTGCTGCTGGAAAAACCGCAGGAAAAGCTGCCGCCAAGCCAGCTAAGGCCCCGGCCAAAAAAGTGGCCGCCAAGAAAACAGCCGCCGTCAAAACACCACGCAAAGCGGCCGTGGGCACCCTCACGCCCAGCGCTGATTTGGCCACCGTCATCGGCACCGACAAAGTGGCGCGCACAGAGGTGGTGAAGAAGTTGTGGGACTACATCAAGGCGCAAGGCTTGCAAGACCCCACCAACAAACGCGCCATCAATGCCGATGCCAAACTCAAACCGGTGTTTGGCAAAGACCAAATCACCATGTTTGAGTTGGCCGGTTTAATCGGCAAGCATTTGTCATAAAAAAAACCCAGCCAGAAATGGTTGGGCTTTTTGCATTCACACCAAAGTGTGGGTGGCTTTACTTGGAAATAACGCGAACCATTTCCAAGCACTTGTTGGAGTAGCCCCACTCGTTGTCATACCAGCTGACAATTTTCACGAAGGTGCTGTCCAAGGCCAAGCCCGCATCAGCATCAAACACGCTGGTGCAAGGCTCGCCGCGGAAATCACTGGCCACCACTTTGTCTTCGGTGTAACCCAACACGCCCTTCAAAGCGCCTTGTGATTGGGCTTTCATCTCTGCGCAAATCTCTGCGTAGGTGGCCTCAGAGTTCAACTCAACCGTGAGGTCAACCACGGACACATCGGATGTGGGCACGCGGAAAGACATGCCGGTGAGTTTTTTGTTCAACGCAGGAATGACCACGCCCACAGCCTTGGCAGCGCCCGTGCTGGACGGAATGATGTTTTCCAAAATGCCGCGGCCGCCGCGCCAGTCTTTGTTGCTAGGGCTGTCCACTGTTTTCTGCGTGGCGGTGGCGGCATGAACGGTGGTCATCAAACCGCGCTTGATGCCCCACTTGTCGTTCAACACCTTGGCCACGGGCGCCAAGCAGTTGGTGGTGCAAGAGGCGTTGGACACAATGGCTTGACCGGCATAGGTTGCATGGTTCACGCCAAACACGAACATGGGTGTGTCGTCTTTAGAGGGTGCAGACATGAGCACTTTTTTAGCGCCAGCAGCCAAGTGTTTTTCGGCAGAGGCTTTGTCTAGGAACAAGCCGGTGGCTTCGATCACGATGTCGGCACCGACTTCGTTCCACTTCAGGGCAGAAGGGTCGCGCTCTTGTGTCAAACGAATTTTGCGGCCGTTCACAATCAGGTTGTTGCCCTCGACAGACACGTCGCCTTTGAATCGGCCGTGCACGCTGTCGTACTTCAGCATATAGGCCAAGTAGTCGGGTTCTAGCAAGTCGTTAATGCCGACCACTTCGATGTCAGAAAAATTTTGAACGGCGGCACGGAACACCATGCGACCGATGCGACCGAAACCATTGATACCTACTTTGATCGCCATGATCGATTTCCTCTAAAGTGAATTTGAAACTGTTTGAAGTGCAGAACTAAGTGCTGATTAAAAGCAGAGATTTATTTTTTCTGCAATGCCGCTTGCACGGTCTCGGCCACGTTCTCTGCCGTGAAGCCAAAGTGTTTGAAGAGCACGGGTGCGGGAGCAGACTCGCCGTAGGTGTCAATACCCACAACTGCTGCAACACCGTATTTCCACCAGCCATCGGTGCTGCCCATCTCAACCGCCACACGTGGCAAGCCGGCTGGCAAGACTTCAGATTTGTAACTGCTGGTTTGACGATCAAAGGTGGTGGTGCTGGGCATGGACACCACACGCACACCAATTTTCTTCGCGGCCAACAACTCTTGTGCCTTCAAAGCCAATTGAACTTCAGAGCCAGTGGCAATGATCACGGCTTTCGTCTTCAGAATGCCAACGCGTGAGGGTTCAGCCAACACATAAGCACCGCGACTGATCTCGCCCAAGTCGGACTTGGGTGAGTAAGGCAGGTTTTGACGAGACAACAACAAAGCAGTGGGGCGGTCTTTGTTTTCCAAAGCAACGGCCCATGCCACGGTGGTTTCTGCTGTATCAGCAGGACGCCAAACATCAAGACCAGGAATCAAACGCAAGCTGGCAGCATGTTCAACGGACTGGTGTGTGGGGCCATCTTCGCCCAAACCAATGGAGTCGTGTGTGAACACATGGATCACGCGCTGTTTCATGAGCGCGGCCATGCGAATGGCGTTGCGTGAGTAATCGCTGAAGGTCAGGAAGGTGCCGCCGTAAGGGATGAAGCCGCCGTGCAAAGTCACGCCGTTCATGATGGCGGCCATGCCAAATTCGCGCACACCGTAATTGATGTGGCGGCCTATTTGGCCTTTGTCGTTTTTCACCACATCGCCTGCCAAGTTGATGCGCAATGCGGGTGTGGAAGAGGTGTTGGTGAGGTTTGAGCCTGTGAGGTCGGCAGAGCCGCCCAGCATTTCGGGCAAGGCTGCGGTGAAAGCTTCCAAAGCCAATTGGCTGGCCTTGCGGCTGGCCACAGTTTCTGCTTTGGTGTGCGCTGAAATGACAGCGTCTACGGCGGTTTGTGCAAAGTTCTTGGGCAAATCGCCTTTCATGCGGCGCACAAATTCTTTAGCCAAGGCGGGGTGTGCGGTTTTGTAGGCTGCAAAAGCTTTGTTCCACGCAGCCTCACGTGCCGCGCCACTTCGCTTGGCATCCCAGTGGGCGTAAACATCTTTAGGAATGACGAATGGCTCGTGATTCCAACCCAATGCTGCGCGTGTGAGTTTGATTTCTTCAGCGCCCAAAGGCTCGCCATGTGCTTTGGCGGTGTTGGCGCGGTTGGGGCTGCCTTTGCCGATGGCCGTTTTGCAAACGATGAGTGTGGGCTTGTCAGGACTGTTCTTTGCATCGGCAATGGCTTTGGCAACAGCCGCGGCATCGTGACCATTCACAGCGTCAATCACGTTCCATCCGTAAGCGGCAAAACGTTGCGGTGTGTTGTCAATGAACCAAGGGGCCACTTGGCCATCAATGGAGATGCCGTTGTCGTCGTACATGGCGATCAATTTGTTGAGCTTCCAGGCGCCAGCCAATGCGCATGCTTCGTGGCTGATGCCTTCCATCAAGCAACCATCGCCCATGAACACGTAGGTATGGTGATCAACGATGCTGTGTCCCGCTTGGTTAAATTCTGTGGCCAATAATTTTTCAGCCAAGGCCATGCCCACCGCATTGGTGATGCCTTGTCCCAAAGGACCGGTGGTGGTTTCAACGCCGGGTGTGATGCCCACTTCGGGGTGGCCCGCGGTTTTGCTGTGCAGCTGGCGGAAGTTTTTCAACTCAGTCATGGGCAAGGGATAGCCTGTGAGGTGCAGCAATGCATAAACGATCATGGAGCCGTGGCCATTGGACAAAACAAAGCGATCGCGGTTGGCCCAATGCGGGTTTTTAGGGTTGTGTTGCAAGTGCTCGCCCCACAAAGCCACGGCCATGTCGGCCATGCCCATCGGCGCGCCTGGGTGACCCGAATTGGCTTGTTGAACAGCGTCCATGGCCAAGGCACGAATTGCATTGGCCATTTGTTGAGCTGCGGGTTGGGTGATTGCCATGGGGGCTCCAAATAAAAGGTCGGGGAAAATTGACAATGAAATCGACAACTAAGCCCGATATTTTACTGCCCATGAGCTTGCACAAGCCGCACAGCATGGCAACATAGCGGCATGCGTTTGAACACCATGGAATCAAATTTAGAAACCGATGCACCCCAGCACTGGGTGAGCACCTCGCCTGAGGGCTTGGCCAGCGCCATGGTTTTGGCTGCCGGCCGCGGTGAGCGCATGCGCCCCTTAACCGATACCGTGCCCAAACCGATGCTTGAGGTGCACGGAAAACCATTGATGCAGTGGCACATGGAAGCTTTGGCCGAGGCTGGCCACCATGATCAATTGATCAACACCGCATGGCTAGGACCCCAAATTGAGGCGCACTTTGGATTGAATCCCGATTTGCCAAATGGAGGCAGGGCGCGTTTGCGCTACTCGCATGAGGGCAAAGAGTTTGGCTACGCCCTCGAAACGGCCGGCGGCATCGTGCGGGCGCTGCCCTTCTTGTCGCCCGTTTTTTGGGTGGTGGCTGGCGACATTTACGCGCCCAAGTTTGATTTCTCTCCCTCCATTGCAAACGAGTTTGTGCGCAGTGACAAATTGGCCCACATTTGGATGGTCCCCAATCCCGCGCACAATCCAAAGGGAGATTTTGGCCTGTCCTCTGAGGGTTTGGCTTTGAACTTACCCAAAACGGCCACTTTGTTCACTTTCAGCACATTTGCCATGTACAAAAAAGAGTTCTTCGCCGCCGCCTTGACAGGCATGCCAGAAGGCAACCCACAAGGCAAAGCCGCACCGTTAGCCCCCTTGTTGAGAGCGGCCATGGACCGCGGCTTGGTGAGTGCCAGTCTTTACACGGGTGCTTGGACGGATGTCGGTACCCCTGAGCGCTTGAGGGAATTGAACCAATCACCTGCCACGCCTTAAACTCTTCTAACGTTTTTACATAGACCACACAACATGACCATTGATTCAAACTTGTACGCAAACCGCCGTGCTCAATTGGCCGCCAAGATGGCAGCGCAAGCCCCCAACAGCATTGCCATTATTCCCACCGCGCCAGAGCGTCAACGCAACCGCGACAGTGATTTCCTGTTCAGACATGACAGCTACTTTTATTACTTAACGGGATTTACCGAACCCAACGCTTGGTTGGTCTTAACCTCTGATGGCCGCGCCACTTTGTTTTCTCAGCCTAAAGATTTAGAACGCGAAATTTGGGATGGTGTTCGGTTGGGCCCAGAAGCGGCTCCTTCGCAATTGGGCGTGCATGAAGCTTGGTCGGTATCAGCCCTTGATGCGAAATTGCCCGCACTGCTCGAAAACAAGTCGGTCGTTTGGTATCCCTTTGCAACGCACAAAGATTTGTCTGCGCGCATTGAATCGGGCCTCAATGCAGTTCGGGCGCGAGTGCGCTACGGCGCGCTGTGCCCAGAGCAACAACGCGATGTGTGCGGCATTTTGGATGAAATGCGTTTGGTAAAAGACGCGCATGAACTAGACATCATGAGCCGCGCCTCTCAAATCAGTGCGGGCGCTCACATTCGCGCAATGAAAAGATCAGCAAGCATGCTGAGGGCAGGGCAAGACGTCCGTGAATACCATTTGGATGCCGAGTTACTTCACGAATTTCGTCAGCATGGCTCACAATACACGGCTTACGGTTCCATTGTGGCCGGTGGTGCCAATGCGTGTGTGTTGCACTACCGTGCTGATGCTGCACCTATTTTGAGTGGCGATTTGGTGTTGATTGATGCCGGCTGTGAGCTTGATGGCTACGCCAGCGACATCACACGCACCTTCCCTGCCAACGGTAAATTCAGTTCGGCGCAGCGAGAACTTTATGAATTGGTGTTGGCTTCACAAGAAGCTGCCATTGCAGCCACACATGAAGGCGCACGCTTTGTAGATCCGCATGAAGCAACGGTCAAGGTTTTGGCGCAAGGCATGCTCGATGTTGGCCTTTTAGATGCCAACAAAGTTGGCAATGTGCAGGATGTGATTGCCAACCGAAGCTATTTTCAGTTTTACATGCACCGAACCGGCCATTGGCTCGGCATGGATGTGCATGACTGCGGCAGTTACGTAGAGCCATCGGAAATTGGCACCTTCAGTGAGCGCAAAGACCCCTTGAGCGGGGAGCTGATCAAGGACCGCCCAAGCCGCATTTTGCGACCTGGCATGGTCCTGACCATTGAGCCAGGCATTTATGTCCGACCCGCCACAGGTGTGCCGGAGCGATTCCACAACATTGGCATTCGCATTGAAGACGATGCGGTCGTTACTGCACAAGGATGCGAATTGATCACGCGCGGCGTGCCTGTGAAAGCCGATGAAATTGAAGCACTCATGCGTGATTGATCGCGCACCTCAGTTGTGCGCCAAAGTTAAAACACTGCAGACTTTGCCTGCAGCTTTCCACAAACTGACCCTCGACTTGGGGGTCTAGAATCAGCCCTAGCAGAACGCCAGTCCCTTCACTCAGTGAAGCCGGCTTCTCTTGCCCAAAAGGAAAGCCAACATGATCCAAGACAATGCCGAAGAACGCCGCGCTCAATTGCGCCGCGCTGCCCTCGAATATCACGAATTTCCCACCCCCGGCAAAATCTCCATTGCGGCCACCAAGCAATTGGTGAATCAGCACGACTTGGCTTTGGCTTATTCGCCAGGCGTGGCCGCGCCGTGCGAAGAAATTGTCAAAGACCCCAACGCGGCATTTAAATACACCAGCCGCGGTAATTTGGTCGGCGTGATCACCAATGGAACAGCTGTTCTGGGTTTGGGCGACATTGGTCCCTTGGCTGGCAAACCCGTCATGGAGGGAAAGGCGGTTCTCTTCAAAAAATTCTCTGGCATTGATGTGTTTGACATCGAAATCAATGAAAAAGACCCGGAGAAGCTGGTCGAGATCATTGCCGCGCTAGAGCCCACATTTGGCGGTATCAACTTAGAAGACATCAAGGCGCCTGATTGTTTTTATGTTGAGCGCAAATTGCGCGAACGCATGAAAATCCCAGTCTTTCACGACGATCAGCACGGCACAGCCATCACGGTCGGCGCGGCCATTTTGAATGGCTTGAAGGTGGTGGGCAAAGACGTTAGCAAAGTGAAATTGGTCACGTCAGGCGCGGGCGCGGCAGCTTTGGCCTGCCTAGGCTTGTTGGTCAAACTGGGCATCCCGCGTGAAAACATTTGGGTCACCGATTTGGCTGGCTTGGTCTACGAAGGCCGCACCGAGTTGATGGACGAAGACAAAATTCAGTTCTCGCAAAAAACATCGCAACGTACCTTGGCAGAGGCCATTGAGGGTGCGGATATATTTTTGGGCTTGTCCGCTGGCGGTGTGTTGAAACAAGACATGGTGAAAAAAATGGCAGCCAAGCCTTTGATTTTTGCCTTGGCCAACCCCGATCCTGAAATCTTGCCTGAAGACGTCAAAGCTGTGCGCGATGACGCCATCATGGCCACGGGGCGCACCGACTACCCCAACCAAGTCAACAACGTTTTGTGCTTCCCCTACATTTTCCGGGGTGCCCTAGACAGTGGAGCCACCACCATCACGCAAGAGATGGAAATTGCCGCGGTGTATGCCATTGCTGAATTGGCACAGGCAGAACAAAGTGAAGTGGTGGCCGCGGCTTATGCGGGCGAGCCCTTGGTTTTTGGCCCTGAGTATTTAATTCCCAAGCCATTTGATCCGCGTTTGATGATCAAAATTGCGCCGGCGGTTGCCCAAGCGGCGGCTGACAGTGGTGTGGCGCTCAGACCGATCGCTGACATGGAAGCCTATCGCGAGCGTTTGCAAAGCTTTGTGTATGCCTCGGGCACCACCATGAAGCCGATCTACACCGCAGCCAAACGCGGTTTGAAAAAGCGTGTGGCCTACAGCGAGGGGGAAGAAGAGCGTATTTTGCGTGCCGCGCAAATCGTGAGCGACGAAGGGTTGGCGCGCCCCACCCTGATTGGTCGCCCAGCGGTCATTGCTGAAAGAATTGAAAAATTTGGTCTGCGATTGAAAGCAGGCCTCGATTACGACCTTGTCAATGTAGAGGAAGACCACCGCTACCGTGACTTCTGGCAAACCTATCACCGCATGACAGAGCGCAAGGGCATCACGGTTCAAATGGCCAAGATAGAAATGCGTCGCCGTTTGTCCTTAATCGGCACAATGCTTTTGCACAAGGGCGATGTGGACGGTCTGATTTGCGGCACTTGGGGCACCAATGCCACCCACTTGCCCTATGTGGACCAGGTCATTGGCAAGCGCCCTGGCGTCAATACCTTTGCGTGCATGAACGGTTTGCTGTTACCCAATCGACAAGTTTTTTTGGTCGACACGCATGTCAATTACGACCCGACGGCAGAGCAGTTGGCTGAAATTACGGTCATGGCCGCCCACGAAATGAAGCGCTTTGGCATTCACCCTAAGGCGGCCCTGTTGTCGCACTCGAACTTTGGCACCTCCAACGAACCTAGCGCTGTGAAAATGCGTAACACCTTGGCCTTGCTGCAGAAAAACGCGCCTTGGTTAGAGGTGGATGGCGAAATGCATGGTGACATTGCCTTGGATGGCGAAGCACGCGCCCTGCAAATGCCCAATGGCACTTTGCATGGCGATGCCAACCTCTTGGTCTGCCCCAATATCGATGCTGCCAATATTTCCTACAACCTGCTGAAAACAGCGGCGGGTGGCAATATTGCCGTCGGCCCTGTTCTTTTGGGCGCAGCCAAACCGGTTCACATCCTGACGCCCAGCGCCACTGTGCGCCGAATCGTGAATATGACAGCCCTGACGGTAGCGGACGCTAACGCCGTTCGATAGTCCTCTTCAGGTAATTTCCCTTTATTGGGGAAAGTACTTGCATTTTTTAGCGCATTGCGGCACACTAGCGGCTTCGAATTTCCGGGTTTACCCGTGGGTTTTGAAGGTTTAAAGTGGGTGTGCGGCATCGTGTCACAGGAATGAAATGCGCTCTAAAACGCTTGATTTTGCTGCGCTAGCCGTCTGTTTGGGCCTCTTGTTTGCGCCTTGCACAAATTTGGTGCATGCCAAATCGGTGGCCGAAGCAATTGTCGTTGCCCCCATTGCTTTACAGGACTTGCCCAAAGAGGGCCAAGAAACCTATCTACTCATCCGTCAGGGTGGGCCGTTTCGGTACGAAAAAGATGGTGTTGTTTTTGGCAATCGGGAGCGGCAATTGCCCCAAGCAAGGCGTGGTTTTTACCGCGAATATACCGTCAAAACCCCAGGTGAAAAGAGCCGTGGCGCCCGTCGAATTGTGTGTGGAGGGGAAGAACCTCGCGTGCCAAAACATTGTTTTTACACGCAAGACCACTACACCAGTTTTAGGGAAATTGTGAACGTGCCGTGAAAGCGGTTGTTGCCACTGTTTGAAGTGATTCTAAAGATGAGTGCTTGCAAGCGAGTATTCGGTATATGTCAATCAAAAGCCCAAAAGGCTGGTTTAAAAATTAGAGAGTGAGAACGGCGATGGACAAGCCAATTCGACAGGACCAAGAAACACCTTTGAAGGGTGTACGGGCGAACATCGTCCAGTCGATTCGTGCATTTCGCGTGAGTGACCTGCAAGAAGCGGCAGATGGTTTAGGACAACACTTTTTGTATGCCAATTTGTCGAAGGCACAAAGTAAACAAGATGTGCTCGATTTGATCGCAGCACAGTTCACCTTGCCTTCGCATTTTGGCAAGAACTTTGATGCCTTGTATGACAGCATGACCGACCCGCTGCACAAGTCTGGCCCTCAGCCTGGCTTTATCGTGGTCTTGGAACACATTCCTGCCAATTTAAAGTTTGACAAAGAAGCACGCGAACAGTTGCTCGATATTTTCCGCGACACGGCCGATTATTGGGGTGACCGCAAAGTGCCATTCCGCTGCTTCTATTCTTTCTCTGTTGCCCGCTCTGCTACTGCGGGTGCCGAGAAACTGGCTCATGCGGCACCCGAGTTGGATGCCGATGGTGTTGAAATACTGGTTGAAGAAGGCGAAAAAATGCCAACCGACAAGCTGGTGGATGTGTCACCTCTGGCGCTTCGCATGAGCAGCCCCTTCAATGCAAGCTATTGGCTCGCAGCCGCGTAATAAGCTTGCGCACTTTTCTCTAAAAACTCAGACCTGCAAACGTCAAACTGCAACTGAGTAAAAAAGCGCAAAGGCCGAAACGCCGATGCGCTTTTTTTCATTGAACTTCAAGAATTCAAGGCCATGGCCAACTGAAGGTATTCGTCAACTGAAACTTCTTCTGCACGGCGTTGCACGTCAAAAGAGCCCGCAAAATTTCGCTCTGTTAACCAAGCACCCAGAGTGTGCCTTAGCAATTTGCGTCGTTGGCTGAAGGCCACTTGAACCATTTTTTCCAAGAGCTTGACATCGATGATGGCTGGCGCACTGCGTGGCACCATGCGCACGACTGCGCTGTCAACGCGCGGCGGTGGATCAAAGCTTTCAGGTGGCACGAACAGCACATTTTCCATTTCATAACGCCACTGCAACATGACAGACAAACGGCCATAGTCTGACGTTGCAGGAGAGGCCACCATTCGGTCAACCACTTCTTTTTGCAACATGAAATGTTGATCTTCAATGGCGCTGACATGCGCTAGCAAGTGAAACAAAATAGGCGTAGAAATGTTGTAAGGCAAGTTGCCCACGACCCTCAGTTTTTGACCGGCCGCCAGTGCCGTGAAGTCAACGCGCAAGACATCTGACTCCACCACGGTGAGCTGTTTGTGCAGGCGCAGACGCGAAGCCAAGTCACGGTCTAATTCAATGACGGTCAGATGCCCTAAGCGCTCAACCAAGGGCTGCGTGAGTGCCGCCAAGCCAGGGCCAATTTCAAGCATGGCTTGTCCAGCTTGGGGATGGATCACATTCACGATGGCATCAATGATGCCGCCGTCAGATAAAAAGTGTTGGCCGAAACGTTTGCGTGGAATGTGCTTCATTGGGGAGGGTCGCGCAATTCAACATAAGCGCGACCGCGTAATTCCTCAACCCATGCTGAATAAAGCTCTTCAATTTTCTTTTCGCGCAATTGAGTACGAACCATTTCACGCTGCTCGCGAACCGACAAAGGCACCTCTCGACGCTCCAAGACCTGAATGAGGTGTGCGCCAAACCGAGAAATCAAGGGGTCGGAAATTTGCCCAGGTTGCAGGCGCGCCAAGACCTCTTCAAATTCTGGTACAAACTGACCGGGGCTTGCCCAACCTAAATCGCCACCTGCTGCTGCGCTTCCGTCTTGCGAGAACTGGCGCGATAAATCGGCAAAGTCACCACCTGCCTGAACCCTTTGTTTGTAGGTGAGCAAGCGACTGCGTGCAGCTGCTTCTGACAAGTCGTTCCCAGTGCGCAACAAAATATGGCGAGCACGCGTTTGCACAATCAAGGTGCTGCTCCGCTCACTTTGTTTTTTGTCCAATACCTTCAAGATATGGAACCCAGCCCCTGACCGAACAGGGTCTGAGACCTCGCCTTTGTTCAGGTTTTGCGTACTGTCAATGAAGAGTGTGGGGTAGCGGTCGGCGGCGCGCAGACCCATTTCGCCGCCATTGGCGCCTTTATCAAGGGCTTGAGAGAAGGCTTGTGCCAATGCCGCAAAGCTCTCGCCACGTTTTGCACGTTGCACAATTTGTTGCGCTTTGAGCTTGAGTTCAGCGGCCTCTTGTTCAGAACTGTTTTCAGGCACGGCAATCAAAATCATGGCCAGGTTGATATCCACTTGACTGCTAGCCACGGGCTTGCCTGCTTGCTGACTTTGAATGAATTGTTCTACATCGGTGTCAGAAATACGTGCCCTGTTGTCAACGTCTCGTTCGCGCAGACGGCTGATCATCAATTGAGTGCGCAGTTGCTCGCGAAAAGCAGAAACGCTCAATCCTTCCAGAGCAATTCGTTTGTAAAGTTCTTCTTTGGAGACTTGATTTTGACGTGCAATGTTGAGCTCTGTTTGATCGACTTCGGTGTCATCAATGCGAATACCATTGTCGCGAGCTTGTTGCACTTGGGCTTTCTCATTGATCAATTGATCAAGCGCCTGCTGTGTCAACACTTGCGCACTGGGTGCTGCGGTACCCGGCTGCAATTGCTTTTCTAAACGCAGCTTTAGATTTTGAACTTCGTTGTTCGTGATGGGCTCTGAATTCACAACGGCAACAATATATTCAATGGGCCGTGCTTTCAAATTGCTCTGGGCCTGTACCAGGCCCGGCCCAATGAGCGCCCCTAAAAAGCTTGCGATCATGCCTATGCTCAGGGCCACTTGACAGACGAGACCGCAGACAGGACGCACGCTTAAGTTCAAACGAAGCAGGGATGTGTTCATTGCAAAAAATTTAGTCATATGTCGTGAACCTGGTGGTGGGCGCTAAATCTTCGCGGAGGTATTGGTAACGGGGGATATTGTCGCGCAATGTTTTCAAAGGACTAGAGCCAACACGGGCCAATCCCACAAATTCAAGTTGAAAAAGAATCCGGCTGCGTGAGGTGCTTGTCGTGCTTTGAAGGCGTTCATAAACAACGCGACCCAGCCAGCAACCTGAGTCGTATTCAAGCCCTAGCAAGGTGTCAACCATTTTGCGATCCTTCAAGCTGAAGTTCATGCGCCCAACGCTGTACCAGCGATCGGCGCCCAAGCCTTGGCCAGGGCCCAACACCTGGTGGTTGCCAGGGGCTTCGTCATTCTTGACAAAGGAAAAGTCACGCAAAGGCCATTGCCAGCCCACATCAATTTGCTCGCTTTGATCACGCGCCAAGCGGTAGGCTGTATTGAAAACACGGTAGGGTGTCGGATTGAAGCGGGTGCTTAGCGTGGTGCGTGTCGTGCGGTGGGTTTGCGCATCAAATTGCAAGCTTGAATCGAAGGTCCAGCGGTTGTCCCAACGTACACCCGCGCCCAGCAAAATATCGCTATAACCAGAGGACACCGGCAACTCCCCTGGCAACCTGACCAGTTGATCAGAGAATCGATACCGCTGAGCAAAACCAAAGCGCGCCAGCTCTGCGCCCGTGGTGCTGTCAAAAAATCGGCTGTTCACACCCAAAGTCACCAAGTTGTTGTCTGCAATGCGGTCTTGACCCACATACGGATTCTCGGAGTAGACCGTGGTGAGGTTAAAGTCTGTTGCGCCACTGTCGTAACTGGGCAGTTGGCTTTGATCTTTGTAGGGTGTTCTGACAAAAAAGGCCCGAGGCTCCAGAGTTTGTCTTAAGCCTCGACCAAAGACTAAGGCGTCTCGCTCATAAACAAGGCCCGTGTCCAAGCTGAAAGTCGGCAGCAAGCGGTTGGCTTCCAATTGACCGTTAGCAAGAGCTGAGTCCAACTGGTAGCGTGTGGCGTGGAGCTGTATTTTTGGAATCACAAAGCCCCAAGGTTTGAGCCACGGCCGGCTGATTTGGGCGGCTGCAAAGCTGCGTTGACCATTGCGCAAAATAGAACCCGTGCCACCAGGTATTCGGCTGTAGTCGGCCTCAAAACGGGTTGTGTCGGCCGTGGCGCCCACATCAAAACCGTTGAGATCCCATGTGTTGTAGCGTGCCACTATTTGAGGCGAGCGATCGTAGGGCGGCGTGATGGGTGAGCTGATGTCTTGCAAAGTCTGAAATTTTAAGACTTGCGTCATCATGGAGAGATCGCCTTGCGCCCAATGAAGGCTACCAGTGGCAGGCAGCAGACGTTGTGTCAGCGTCAAACCGGCTCGAGGAAAATCCCGCCAGTAGTTGTCGTCGCTGACCCGGTTCAAATTCACATTCACACCTAAGCGGCCCAAGGTGCTGTTACCGGTATCAATGCCGCCGATATGCTGAGTCGAGAGACCCCAGCGAGATTGCTGGCGCAGGGTGTCGTTGGGCATCAGGTTGAAACGTGTCTGACCTTGGCTGTCAGGCTCTAGGTAGCGAAACTCAGAATCAAAAGCTACGCCACGCTTGCTCATGAACGTGCTTGTCAGTGTGGCATCGCGATTGGGCGCAATGTTCCAATAATAAGGCGAAGAGATCTCAATACCGCTGACGGTATCAATGCCAATCAGTGGCGACAGCAAGCCCGACTGTCTGGTGCTGTTCAGCGGAAAAGTCAGCGAGGGCGCAGCCAAGATCGGCACATCTTTGAAGCGAAGTTGCAGGTCCTTGGCTTGAATGGTGTCGTCTTCTTCATTCACTTGAAGGCTGGCCGCTTTGAGCACCCATTCAGGCAGCCAGCTGGGGCCTGGCAAGCGCACGCAGGTGGTGTAGGTCGCATTGCGAATGATGGCGCGCTGCTGATCGATGAACTCAATTTCAGAGGCCTTGCCATGGCCGCCACCTTTGAGCAAAGTGTAGTCAGCTTGCGAAAATTTGCCTTGAAAGGCATCTGCCTGCAAGATCAAGGAACTGCCTTGGAAGGCATTTCCTTCTCGATTAATCTTGACATCGCCGATGGCTTTCAAGGTGCCTTTAGACTGGTCGTATTCAATGCGTTGGGCCTTCACAGTAAGGCCTTGCTTGCGCAGCAAAGCATCGCCTTCGATGACCATGTCCAGGTCGGGGCGGGCATTGATGTGCTTGCCCGAAATAAAGAAGGGCGATTGTTTGCGCTCGACTTCGGAAATTTTCTCTTCTAGGCGAATGCTGTTTTGAAGAATGACGACAGGGACGGCGGCAGGCAGACTGAGCTCTGAAGGCCCTTTGACTGGACCCGGAACTTGGCCCCAGACCGGCGTGAGCCCAAGTAACATACAAGTCAGCGGCAGGGCTTGTAGGTGCTTGAGCGTCTGAAATGTGGGGCGTGTCTTCAAAGGGCTATCGTCCAGGTTGACGGGTGTTTGTAGAATGGATTATCCATGAGTGCCGCCCAACATGACCCAAGAACGCGGTCGGGTGGCATGGCTTGATTTTTACAACTGGAATGAGAACTTGAATTCTGATCAAATTTCGACGTCGAATGTGACTTGGGCTGACCCGAAGCGCCAATTGGCGTGCATTTCATGGCTAGAGGCTTTGGCGCAAACGAATGGCCTTGTGCTATCCAGTTTAAGAGTTGCATCTGCCGACGCCAGTTTCAGGCGTTATTTGCGTGTTGACACGCAAGCGGGCGCCAGCCTGATTGTGATGGACGCACCGCCCGACAAAGAAAACTGTGAACCCTTTGTCAAGGTTGCCAAACTCATGCAGTTGGCAGGGCTCAAAGCCCCCGAGGTTTTAGCATGGCACGAAGCGCAAGGCTTCATGCTACTCACAGATTTGGGCGACCAGACCATGATGTCCGCCATTGACGTCAAAAATCCGCAAGCCAACCACGCGCTTTACATGCAGGCTGTTGACGCCTTGATTGCGTGGCAGTTGTCTTCTCAACCAGGCGTCTTGCCGCCCTATGATGAAGCTTTGCTGAACCGAGAGCTGGGCTTGTTTCCAGACTGGTACCTTGCACAGCATCGTCAAATTGATGTTCAAGGCAAGATGAGGAACACGCTAGACAGCACCTTTAAAATGCTGGTGACGCGCAATCTGGCCAGCCCGTCGGTGTTTGTCCATCGCGATTTCATGCCGCGCAATTTGATGATGCCCACGGGCAGTGATGCAGCTTTAGGCGTGTTGGATTTTCAAGACGCGGTGTATGGCCCTGTCACCTATGACGTGGCCAGTTTGATGCGCGATGCTTTCCTAACCTGGGAAGAAGATTTTGTGCTTGATGTCACCATCCGCTATTGGGAAAAAGCGCGCAAGGCCGGCCTGCTCGAGTTTGAAGATTGGCACCAAGATTTTGGTGTTTTCTACCGCGCAGTAGAGTGGATGGGCTTGCAGCGCCATCTGAAGGTGGCGGGTATTTTTGCGCGCCTGACGTTGCGCGATGGCAAAGAAAAATATTTGGCCGATGCACCCCGTTTCATGGCCTACATTCGCTCAACAGCCGCCCGGTACATTGAACTCAGACCCTTGCTTCGCCTGATCGAAGAAGTAGAAGGCAAAGACGGTGTGACGGGTTTTGCGTTTGGTCGTTTGTAAGTGCTGAAAGTCAAACATTGATGTCAAACCTGCCACGCTTTCATTGTCCAACCGCGCTCATCTCAGGGGACGCGTTGAATTTGCCATCAGGCACGGCAAGGCATGTGCAAGTTCTCAGGCTTCAGCCCAATGATGAGATCACTCTTTTCAATGGCCAAGGCGGTGAGTTCAAAGCTGTGGTCACGCAGATGGGCCGCAGTGATGTGTCGGTGCGCGTGGGTGAGCAAATCCACATTGAGCGTGAGTTAAACATTGGCGTCCATTTGTGGTCGGGTATCACGGCCAATGAGCGCATGGATTGGTTGCTTGAAAAAGCCACTGAGTTGGGCGCCATCACGCTGTTGCCCATCACGGCAGAGCGCAGTGTTCTGAAACTCAAGGGTGAGCGCGCAGATAAAAAATTAGCGCATTGGCAAGCCATTGCGGTGGCCTCTAGTGAGCAGTGTGGTCGCAACCGAGTTTTGCAAGTGGCCGCGCCGGTTAATCTTTCTCAGGCCATTGCGCAGCTATCAGTCGCACCCTTGCAAGCCGCGAGATGGGTCTTGTCATTGGCGCCCGGCACCCGTTCGCTCCAAGAAATGAGGCCGACGCTCAAAACCTCCAAAGACGAGGACCCGTCCAAGATGAGCGAGATTGTTTTGCTGAGCGGGCCGGAAGGTGGTCTGAGTCCCACAGAGGAAGCACAAGCCATTGCAGCAGGGTTTGTACCTGTGAGCTTAGGCAATCGGGTGTTGCGCGCTGAAACAGCGCCTGTCGCCGTTTTGTCTACATTGAGTAGCTGGGATTAGATACACTCCGGTGTATGAACCCCAATCTTTTTTTGCTGGCATTGTGCCAAGGGCTGTTTCTCACCAACAACGTCACCTTCATTGCAATCAATGGTCTTGTCGGCCTAAGCCTTGCGCCAGTTGGCTGGATGGCCACCTTGCCGGTGATGGGCTATGTGGTGGGCGGCGCTTTGTCGACAGGCTTGGTAGCCAAGTCACAAGCCAAGTGGGGCCGCAGAGTTTCTTTTCAGTTGGGTTTGTTGGTGGGCTTGTTGTCGGCCATTTTGTGTGCCTATGCCGCTTACACCCGTCATTTTGAAATGCTGGTGTTCGCAACTTTGGTGGCCGGCTTTTACAGCGCCAACGGCCAACTTTACCGATTTGCCGCCGCCGAATTGGCAGAAGCTTCCTTTCGAGAAAAGGCGGTTTCATGGGTCATGGCGGGTGGCTTGATTGGCGCCATCGTGGGTCCTAATTTGGCCTCTCACAGCAAAGGGTGGTTTGAAACGCCTTTCATGGGCGCCTATGTGGCCCTCACGGCCGTGGCGGTATTGGGCATGGTGCTGATGCACTTTGTGAAGTTTCCGCCCGTGGTCGAGAAAGTCAAAGGCAGCTCTGAAGGTCGCCCATTGAGCGAGATCATGAAACAACCCGTGTTCATTGTGGCTGCAGCCGCAGCAGCGCTCTGTTATGGCGTCATGAATTTATTGATGGCGGCAACACCTCTGGCCATGCAGGTGTGCGGTTATCCGTTCAGCGATATCGCATTGGTTTTAGAGTGGCACGTCATTGGCATGTTTGCGCCAGGCTTTTTCACAGGTCATCTGATTAAGAAATTTGGCGTCCTCCAAATCATGGCGGTGGGCGTGCTTTTGAACTTTGTCTGCATCACCTTAGCGCTTTCGGGCACTGAGTTGCATCAATTTGTGTTGGCCTTGTTTGTGCTGGGTGTCGGTTGGAACTTTGTTTTCACAGGCAGCACCACCCTGGCCATGACGGCTTGGCGGCCTGAAGAGAAAGATCGCGGCCAAGCGGCCGTCAATTTCTGTGTCTTTGCCACCATGGCCTTTACCTCGTTTGCATCAGGCGCGTTGGTGACCACACAAGGCTGGACTTTGTTGAACTACGGCTCGGTCGTGCCTGTGGCACTCACAGCGCTGGCCTTGATGTGGCTGGTCTGGATTCGGAAAAACCAGAGCACAACTTGAGCGCAGGTTTCAGGGCAAGGAAGCCATGACTTCAGCCACCGAGGCTGTCAATTTTTTTGCATAAGGCACATGCAAAAATTCATTGGGGCCGTGCGCATTGCTCTTGGGCCCCAACACGCCACAGACCATCATTTGAGCGCGTGGGAAACCTTGGCTCAACATGCTCATCAGGGGGATGGTGCCACCCTGACCGATGTAGCCCACCGATGCGCCAAAGTGCGATTGACTGGCACGTTGTAAGGCATTTTCAAACCACGGTGTGCTGCTGGGTGCGTTCCAACCTGTCGCGCCGCCGTTGGATTCAAAAGTCACACGCGCTTGGTAAGGCGCGTTGTCTTCTAGCAATGCTTTCATTTTGGCAACAGCGGATGCTGCATCGACCAAAGGTGGCAAGCGCAAGCTCAGCTTGAAGGCGGTGTAAGGTCGCAACACATTGCCTGCATTTTCTAATGTGGGAAAACCTTCAGCACCGGTGACACTCAGTGTGGGTGTCCAAGTGCGATTGAGCAAAGCCTGCAAAGGATCGGTGGTGGTGGGCAATGCAAACATGGTGGAGCCGCCGCAGTCGTAGTGAGCCCATGGAAAACGTTTGTAAACTTCTTCACCCAAAATACCAGCGGTGGCTTTGGCTTGTGCCAGTCGATCGGCAGGCACTTCGCAGTGGAAGCTGTCGGGCAAAAGGCGACCCGACTTGCTGTCTTCTAAACGGTCAAGGACTTGGCGCATGATGCGAAAGCTGGAGGGTACCAAGCCAGAGGCATCTCCAGAGTGAATGCCTTCGGTCAAAATTTCTACCTTCAAAGTACCACTGGCCATGCCGCGCAAACTGGTGGTGAGCCACAGCTGATCGTAGTTGCCAGCGCCACTGTCCAAACAAATGACCAAGCCCACATCGCCCAAGCGAGGACGCAGTGCATCGATGTAAGGCAACAAATCGTAAGAGCCTGACTCTTCACATGTTTCAATCAAACCCACAATGCGGGGGTGCGGTGTTTTTTGATTTTTCAAAGCCTGAACGGCGGCAATGCTGGCATAAGCGGCATAGCCGTCGTCTGCACCGCCGCGGCCATAGAGTTTGCCGTTTTCGTATTTGGGCGTCCAAGGGCCTAAGTCATTTCGCCAGCCACTGAACTCGGGTTGTTTGTCTAAGTGGCCATACATCAACACTGTTTGATCAGAACCTTCAGATGCAGCACGCGTAGCGGGAATCTCAAAAAACAAAACCGGTGTGCGGCCGGGCAAGCGCAAAATTTCCAAGCTGAGGCCAGCCACTTTTTGCGCTTCAATCCACTCAGCCGTTTGGCGCAGCACCGTGTCGAGATAGCCGTTGGCTTCCCAGTTGCTGTCAAAGGAGGGCGACTTGGCGGGGATTTCAATGTAGCCTGTGAGCTCTTTCAAAATGGAAGAGTCCCACGATTGCGTGACATCACGCAAAGCAGTCTCAGCGTTTAAAAGGTGTGCAGGAAGTTCTTTGTGAATCGGTGCGTTCATGATGCTCTCCAAAAAATTCAGTTTGATTTCAGCCAAGACAAGCCACGAGAAGTGCCACCTGAGGTGGTGTCAGCAGGCACGTATTCACAACCGATCCAGCCTTGCCAGCCCCATTGTGCAGACAGGCGATCGATTAGGTCAAATACATAAGGCCAATTCAATTCGCCGGTGCCAGGTTCGTGACGCAAGGGCACATCGGCAATTTGCAGGTGGCCTACTTTGCCTGTGGGAAAGTAACGCTCTAATTTGGTGGTCACGTCGCCTTCGACAATTTGGCAATGGAATAAATCCATTTGGACTTTCAAATTGGGCTCGTCCACTTGTGCCACTATTTCGTGAGCATGGTCTTGGCGATTGACGAAAAACCCTGGAATACCGCGCAAGTTAATGGGCTCAAGCAAGACATCTAAGCCTTGTGCGCGCACTTCTTGGCACGCCCACTTTAAATTGGCCACCAAGGTGGCTTGCGCTTGATCGCGTGAAACACCCGCAGGCAACACACCTGCCATCGAGTGGATACGGGGGCAGCCTAAAATTTCTGCATAGCGCATGGCACGTTTGACACCCGCTTTGTATTCGGCTTCACGGCCTGGCGAGCAGGCTGTGCCGCGATCGCCTTTTTCCCAAGCGCTTAAAGTGCTTGCGTCGTCAATGCCGCCGGGCGGCATGTTGAACAAAACCTGCTGAAGGTCGTTGCCTTTGAGTCGTGCGGCCAATTCTTCTGCGGCATGGGCGTATGGAAACAAATACTCAACGGCTTTGAAACCATCTTTGGCCGCAGCTTCAAAGCGGTCTAAGAAATCCATATCGGGGTACATCATGGAAAGATTGGCGGCGAATTGAGGCATGTTCAGCTTTCAAATAGCAAAGGGTGGTGCAATGAAAAAAAAGTCAATGTGAAGTTCGGCAAGAAACTACCAAGCCGCATCAAAACTCTGCCGCAGTTCTTCTATTTGAGCATCCGATAAATTTTTTAGAGCTTGAGGCGCTGTCATTTGCACAAGCTTGGCAGTCTCTTCCAACTCTTCAAGTGCAGACATGGCGCTGCTCAAATCTTGATGCCAAACGTTGGGCCCAAGTTTCGACAACATCACAGCGCGAATCGGAGTGTCTAATTGAGCGTAGTGAAGAATCGCATCGGCGACCGCATCTGCCGCCATGGGATCACCGGGCCTGAAATAAGGGATCAAGGGCACATGCCCCACTTTCATGACAAAGTAAGGCGTGATGGGCGGTAAAAGCTCAGGGCCTGTTGCGCTCAAACTCAATGACACACAATGGGTGCTGTGTGTGTGAATCACGCATTGAGCGGGCCAGCTGCCTAGCGCATGGTCGCTTGCCTCATAAATTTTGCGATGCAGCGCCAACGTTTTACTGGCGCGCTTGCCACTCAATTGCTGACCTTGTGCATCCAGCAAGGCCAAATCAGCGGGTTCTAAAAAGCCCAGACATGCATCGGTGGGTGTGATCAAGAAGCCATCTTCAAGTCGCACGCTGATATTGCCCGCAGTGGCGTGCACATAGCCCCTGTCAAACAAGCTTTGACCCACGCGGCAAATTTCTTCGCGAGCTTGCGCTTCAGTCAGGTGCAGGGTTTGATTTTGTCTGTTGCTCATGCGCATGTCTCCGACAAAAGCTTCAAGGCCTTGGTAAAGAAATCAGGCGTCCCAAAATTGCCAGACTTTAAAGTAAGGTGCCCTGCTGCATGCTCCGGCGCATAGCACCAAGGCACACCCGGATCAATTTGCGGGCCAATTTGCATTTGCGAAATAGTCAAAGCTTGAACGCAAGCACCCGATGTTTCACCGCCCGCAATGATCCATTGTTTCACACCCAATTGCAACAAGCCCACGCTGACTTGCGCCAAGGCAGACTCCATCCATTCACCCGCTTGCTCGCGCCCAAACTTGTCCTGCACTTGTTGCAGTGTGTCGGCATCGGTGGTGGCATAAATGAGAACAGGCCCTTTGCCAAGCAAGGGCTGAGCCCAAGCCAGAGCTTGCGCCACTTGGGATTTGATGTGTGCAGGCACATCGTGGGTAGGCCAGCTTAAGGGCTTGAACTGCCAGCTGGGCAAGCCCAAACTTTGGTAGTGCGCCACTTGCCCTTGCGTCGCAATAGAGCAACTGCCAGACACAATGGCCTGGTGGCCGGTGGCTTTGGGCAGCGCGGCTGCACTGGCCGATGCTTGCAAATCCCAATTGGCCGGCAAGCCAATGGCCACGCCAGAGCCGGCGGTGACCAAGGGCATTTTTTTCAAGGCGGGCCCAAGCGTTTTTAAATCTTCATTGCTGGTGGCATCGACAATGGCCACACCCACCCCCTCGGCTTGGAGTTGTTTGATTTTCTCGCTGATCGCGGCACTGCCTTTGGCCATGATGGTGTGATCGATCAAGCCCACTTTGCGTTGGGTTTGAGCTTGCAGCACACGCACCAAGTTGGCGTCTGTCATGGGGGTGAGTGGATGATTTTGCATGCCGCTTTCGTTCAAGAGCACGGCCCCGGCAAACAAATAGCCTTTGAACACCGTTCTGCCGTTGTCTGGGAATGCCGGTGTGGCAATGGTGAATGTGCAGTCAAGCGCATCCATGAGAGCTTCTGTGACAGGGCCAATGTTGCCAGCGGGTGTGCTGTCAAAGGTTGAGCAGTATTTGAAATAGATTTGTTCTGCGCCTTGCGCTTGAAGCCATTGAAGGGCTTCAAGAGATTGTGCAATGGCTTCCTTGGCGGGTATGGTGCGAGATTTCAAAGCCACCACCACCGCGTCGACATCTGAAGAAAGCGCAGCTTGCGGCACACCAAAAGTTTGCATCACCCGCATCCCGGAGCGAACCAAATTGTTGGCCAAGTCAGTTGCCCCTGTGAAGTCATCCGCAATGCAACCCAATTTCATGGTGTCTCGCCTTTGATCGTTTGCTCAGTTCGAGCTGCAAATTGTGGAAGTTTGCGAGCCGTTTATTTGGCTTTAGGCAATTCAATGCCGGGAAAAATTTTGATCACAGCGCTGTCATCTTCTTTGGCAAAACCAGCCGTGCTGGCTTGCATGAACATTTGATGCGCCGTGCTGGAAAGTGGCAGAGGAAATTTGCTGGCGCGTGCCATGTCCAAGACGAGCCCCAAGTCTTTGACAAAAATATCAACAGCAGACAAGGGTGTGTAATCGGCAGCCAATACATGCGCCATTCGGTTTTCAAACATCCAGCTGTTGCCAGCGCTGTGTGTAATGACTTCGTAAAGCGCCGCGGGGTCAACGCCTTCGCGCAAGCCCAAAGCCATGGCTTCTGCAGCCGCAGCAATGTGAACACCTGCCAGCAACTGGTTGATGATTTTGACTTTGCTGCCAGCGCCCGCACTGTCGCCTAATTTGTAAACCTTGGTGGCCATGGCATTGAGAAAAGCCTCTGCCTTGGCGTAGGCTGCAGACGTGCCAGCTGTCATCATGGTCATTTGACCTGAGGCTGCCTTGGCGGCACCACCAGAAATAGGTGCATCGATGTAGAGAAGGCCGCGGTCGTTCAATTTTTTCTCAAGACCTACTGAGAACGCAGGCTCGACGGTAGAGCACATGACAAAGACGCTGCCAGGTTTGAGGTGGCTGGCGCTACCAGATTTTGGCGTGCCATCGCCGAACAACACCGATTCGGTTTGAGCCGCATTAACCACAACGGACACCAAAATATCTGACGCTGCAGCGATGGCTTCTAAGGAAGCGCATGCGACCCCGCCCCCTGCAGCAAATTTTTGCGCCACTTCGGCGCGTACATCGAACACATTCACAACATGGCCGGCACGGCGCAATGATTGCGCCATGCCCATGCCCATGGCGCCTAAGCCAATGACACCGACGGACAAATGGGCGCTCATGAGATTATTCTCCTGCAACCGTGAGCATGATTTTGCCAATGTGCTGCGATGACTCCATCAAGGCATGAGCCTGCGCAGCATCTTTCAAATCGAAGACTTGGTGAATGACGGGCGCGACGTCGCCAGCCTCGAGCAAGGGCCAAACTTGCGCATGCAACTCATTGGCAATTTGCGCTTTGTCTTGTGCACTGCGAGGACGCAAAGTGGAGCCTGTGAATGTGAGGCGCTTGGCCATGAGCGAGACCCAGTCGACTTCGACTTTGGAGGGCTGTAAAAAAGCAATTTGAAGCAGGCGGCCTTCAATGGCCAAGGCGCGCAAATTGCGCTGCATGTAGCTGCCGCCCACCATGTCCAAAATGGCATTCACACCTGCTTGATCGGTGAGTTTGAGCACTTCTTCTACAAAGTCTTGGGTCTTGTAATCGATGGCCGCATGCGCGCCCACTTTCAAGCAGGCGGCCACTTTGTCGGAATTGCCAACGGTGCAAAAAACTTTGGCGCCAAACGCATGGGCCAGTTGAATGGCGGTTAAGCCAATGCCAGAAGACCCGCCATGAACCAAAATGCTTTCACCCGACTTCAGCTTGCCGCGCTGAAAAACATTGGTCCAAACGGTGAAAAAGTTTTCAGGCAGCGCTGCAGCCTGCAGCATGGAGAAACCTTTGGGAATAGGCAGCGCCTGTCCTTCGGGCACAGTGACAAATTCTGCATACGCACCGCCGTTGGTGAGTGCACAAATCTTGTCGCCCAAACGCCACTTGCTAACGCCTTCTCCCAGTGCCACTACTTCACCCGAAACTTCTAAGCCCACAATGCTGGACGCGCCGGGTGGTGGCGGATAACGGCCGCTGCGTTGCAAGCAGTCAGGGCGATTGACACCTGCATAGGCTACCTTGACCAAGACCTCACCTGCTTTGGGTGTGGGTGTTGCGCAGGTGCTAGGCGTTAAGACTTCAGGCCCTCCGCCGGTGCCGTGGTCAACAAAATGCATGGTGCTTGGATTTGACATGGAATTCTTTCTGCGGTGAGTGCGGTTGACGAGTTAGCGCTGCAACTTGAAGACAGCGGTGCCAGCCATCAGATTGGGCCATGTTCTGACTTCTTGGCCTTCTTGCAATCCAAAATTGTCAATGATTTTCAATTGATTTTGCAATGCCAACTGTTCGAAATCGGCGAAAGTGCCAACGCGAATGTTGGGCGTGTCGTACCACTGGAAAGGCAATCGTTTGGTCACAGGCATGCGGCCCGTCAAAACGCTCAAACGATTGGGCCAGTGTGCAAAATTTGGAAACGCCAAAATGCCTGTGCGCCCCACACGAACCGTTTCGCGCAACATCACTTCGGCATTGCGCAAATGCTGAAGCGTGTCAATTTGCAAAACCACATCAAAGGATTGGTCTGCAAACATGTTGAGACCTTCGTCCAAATTCAATTGAATCACGTTGACGCCGCGCTTGACACAAGCTTGAATATTCCGGTCGTCAATTTCAACGCCGTAGCCTGAACAAGCGCGATGCTTTTGCAAGTAATCAAGCAAGGCGCCATCACCACAGCCTAAGTCCAAGACGCGCGAACCTTCAGGCACCAAGCGCGCAATGGCTTGCAGGTTGACGTGCTCGCTCAATTGGCACCTCTTGCTGGGTGGGCCTGTGCCATGTTGTCAAAGTAAGAACGCACCACATTCAGGTAGCGCTCGTCGTTTAACAAGAAGGCGTCATGGCCATGTGGCGCATCAATTTCAGCGTAGCTCACATCGCGTTTGTTGTCGAGCAAAGCGCGAACCATTTCGCGGCTTCGTTTTGGTGAGAAGCGCCAGTCGGTGGTGAAGCTGACCAGTAAAAATTTACAAGTGGCTTTGGCCAAAGCGCTGGTGAGATTACCACCCAGTGTGCGAGCTGGATCAAAATAATCCAGGGCCCGAGTAATTAGAAGGTAGGTGTTGGCATCAAAGTACTCACTGAACTTATCGCCTTGATGGCGCAAGTAGCTTTCAATTTGAAACTCGACGTCTTGTGTGGAATAGCGATAGCCTGTGGCATTGTGCGTGACGGCATCGCGCAGTTCACGGCCAAACTTTTCATTCATCACATCATCGCTTAAGTAGGTGATGTGGCCAATCATTCGCGCGATGCGCAGACCTCGCGCGGGCACCACCTTGTGCTTGTAAAAATGGCCGCCATGAAAGTCAGGGTCGGTGACGATGGCGCGCCTTGCCACCTCGTTGAAAGCGATGTTCTCGGCGGTGAGGTTGGGAGCGCTTGCGACCACCACCGCATGGGCCACGCGTTCGGGGTAGCGCAGGGCCCAAGACAAAGCTTGCATGCCGCCCAAGCTGCCGCCCATGACTGCGGCCAAAGTTTGGATGCCCAAAGCATCGAGCAGTCTGGCTTGCGCGTCGACCCAATCTTCAACCGTGACAACCGGAAAATCGGCGCCATAAATGTCACCTGTATCTGGGTGTGCGTGCATGGGGCCGGTGGAGCCAAAGCAGGAGCCCAGATTGTTCACGCCAACGACAAAGAAACGGTTTGTATCGACAGATTTTCCAGGGCCAATCATGTTGTCCCACCAGCCTTCACTTTTGTCTTGGCCTTCGTAGACGCCCGCGACATGGTGCGACGCATTCAGCGCATGGCAAATGAGAACCGCATTGGATTTGTCGGCGTTAAGCGTGCCGTAAGTCTCGAAGGCCAAGTGATAGGCGCGGATAGTGGCGCCACTTTGCAAAGCAAGTGGCGTTTCAAAAAACATCGACTGAGACGTAGCGATCAATGGCATGAAGGGGTTCAACCCAAAAAAGCGGTTCAGCGAATTATCGGTGCATTAAAGCTTGGCCGGCGCGTTGGCGATGGCTTTTTGGGGTGCTTCAACAGGCGCATCGTTTTTCTCAATGCTTGCAGGGCCACCCCACAAGGCCAAGCCGCCAAGCACGGCAAAAACCACGGCAGATATTCTGTGTACCCACTTGAGTGAAACTCTGCGAGTGAGGGCGTCACCCAACCAAACCACAGGCGCATTGGCCAGCATCATGCCCAAGGTGGTGCCAGCCACCACCCAAAACCAGCTGTTAAATTGGGCGGCCAACATGACGGTGGCCACTTGTGTTTTGTCACCCATCTCGGCAATGAAAAAGGCAACAACCGTTGTGGCAAAAATACCGAAACGCGGCGGTGCGTCTTGATCACCCCCGTCCAGTTTGTCAGGTACCAAAATCCAAACTGCCATGGCCAAAAAGGAGCCGCCCAAAACCCAGCGCAAAGCTTCAGGCCCAAGCTGTGTGGTGACCCAACTGCCCAACGCACTCGCCAAACCGTGGTTGGCCAAGGTGGCGACCAAAATGCCCCAGACAATGGGCCAAGGCTTGCGAAATCGAGCCGCTAACACCAAGGATAAAAGTTGTGTTTTGTCGCCTATTTCAGCCAGAGCAACGATGCCAGTAGAAACGAGAAAAGCTTCCATGAGCCGATCATATCGACCGCGCAAGACCACATTTGGCGCGTTTTTTGCTTGATTTTGGTGCGCAGTGCACAAACAAAATATTTGCGCACCAAATTAATTCAAAAATAAGTAGAGATCGATATGGAAGCACTAAAACAGGGCGCGGATACGCTCTTTATTTTGTTGGGCGGCATCATGGTGCTTGCTATGCACGCAGGATTTGCCTTTTTGGAACTGGGCACAGTTCGCAAGAAAAACCAAGTCAATGCCTTGGTCAAAATCTTGGCCGACTTTTCTGTCTCAACAGTGGTTTATTTTGTCGTGGGTTACAGCGTTGCATATGGCACCCACTTCTTTGTTGGCGCGGAACAATTGGCTGCCAAAAATGGCTACGATTTGGTCAAATTTTTCTTCCTGTTGACCTTTGCTGCAGCCATTCCTGCCATCGTATGTGGCGGTATTGCCGAGCGCGCCAAGTTTTGGCCTCAACTCATTGCCACCGCATGCATTGTGGGTTTTGTGTACCCCGTTTTTGAGGGGATCGCATGGAACCAACACTTTGGTGTGCAGGCTTGGATCAAGGCCACCACTGGCGAGGAGTTTCACGATTTTGCGGGTTCCGTGGTGGTTCATGCCATGGGTGGTTGGATCGCGCTGCCTGCTGTGATCTTGTTAGGTGCACGCTACAACCGCTACAAAAAAGATGGCGCCGTGTCTGCGCATCCACCTTCTAACATTCCTTTTTTGGCCTTAGGCGCTTGGATTTTGATTGTGGGTTGGTTTGGTTTTAACGTGATGAGTGCTCAAACACTCGACAAAATTTCTGGTTTGGTGGCAGTTAATTCATTGATGGCCATGGTCGGTGGCACATTGGCTGCCCTGATTTTGGGCAGGAACGATCCAGGCTTTGTGCACAACGGGCCCTTGGCTGGGCTGGTTGCTGTGTGCGCAGGTTCTGACCTGATGCATCCCTTCGGCGCTTTGGCTGTGGGCGCTGTGGCAGGCGCATTGTTTGTGGTGATGTTCACGCTGACACAAAACAAATGGCGGATTGACGATGTTTTGGGTGTTTGGCCCTTGCACGGTGTTTGCGGCGCTTGGGGCGGCATTGCAGCTGGCATTTTTGGCCTGCAATCGTTTGGCGGCTTGGGTGGCGTGAGTTTTCAGGCCCAACTCATTGGCACCTCTCTGGGCGTTGCTTGGGCCTTGATTGGGGGTATTTTGATTTACGGCATTCTGAAAATGACCATGGGCCTCAAAATGACGCCAGAAGAAGAATATGAGGGCTCGGACCTGACGGTTCATAAAATCAGCGCCACCCCAGACCGCGAAGCAAGCTGGTAATTCATGAAAAACACGTCTAATTCCAAGTATTTAAAGGCCTTCCAGAGAATTTACTTGCCAAACACTTTGTTTTGTGGCCCATAATAGGTTAGCTCACGTCTTAGTACGTGTGCTTTGTTCGCGGTGTTCCGGTGTCAGTTTCGCTTCCTTCCGAGGTTTTTAGGTTTGTTGATGCGTTTTTGGGGCTCCATCGCTTTTGTTTTTGTGTTTAGAGGAGTCCCTTTCAATGGGCAAAAAACTATACGTCGGCAATCTGCCGTACTCGGTTCGTGACGGCGATTTAGAGCAGGCCTTCGGCCAGTTCGGTTCAGTGACCAGCGCTAAAGTCATGATGGAACGCGACACAGGTCGCTCAAAAGGCTTCGGCTTTGTGGAAATGGGTTCTGATGAAGAAGCTCAATCTGCAATCAACGGCATGAACGGTCAGCCTTTGGGCGGTCGCAGTGTTGTTGTTAACGAAGCACGTCCCATGGAAGAGCGTCCCCCCCGTTCCGGTGGTGGTGGCTTTGGTGGCGGCGGTGGCGGTGGTCGTCGTGAAGGCGGCGGCGGCGGTTATGGCGGCGGCGGCGGTGGCGGCGGTTACGGCGGCGGTGGGGGCGGCGGCGGCGGTTACGGCGGCGGTGGCGGTGGTCGTCGTGAAGGCGGCGGCGAGTCCGGCTTCCGTAGCCCGTACGGCTCAGGCCCACGTGGCGGCGGCGGTGGCAATGGTGGTGGCGGTCGTCGCGAAGGCGGCGGCGGTTATTAATCGCTGGCTACATCTGCACTCACACTTTCGTGTGTGAGACAACAAAAAGCCCTGCATGCAGGGCTTTTTTCATGGTCACTGCGCTTACCTATTTTGCACTGAAGATTTCAGTCAGTCGCCCGGTGTTTTCGGGGGACATTTTTAAACGCGCGATCGAATAAGGCATTTGGCAAGACCCGCAACAAGCGGGCAACCCAAGCCATGGGCGTGGGGATCACTCGGAAGCTGGCGCCTTGTTCAATGGCATGAAAGGCAGCCTTTGCAAAGTCATCTGCACTCATTAAAAATGGCATCGGGAATTTATTTTTTTGAGTCAAGGGTGTTTGGATGTAACCCGGTGCCAAGGTCACGACTTTGAAGCCTTCGGACTTGAGCTCACCTCGCAAACTTTCACAATAGCTGATGGCTGCCGCTTTGCTTGCACAATAAGCCGCGTGTCCTGGCATACCGCGAATACCCGCAACGCTGGCAATACCCACCAAGGTGCCGGCGTGGTGGGCACAGCCCATTTGTACAGCGCGGTTTTTCATCGCTTTCAAAAAGGGATGAAAAGTTGCCGCCATGCCCATCACATTGGTGTTCATCACATGTTGTAAAACCGCTAAATCTTCACGCTCGCGTGTGTCCATGCCAATGCTGATGCCTGCGTTAGCGATGACCACATCGGGAACGCCTTGTTCGGCAAGGCATTCGCAGGCAGCGGCAATGATGCTGTTGGCGTCGCTCACGTCAGCGCAATAGCATTGGGCCGAATCGCTGGGAATGCCTTGGGCTTCAAGCCATGCTTGCATTTCAGGCACTCGGCGCGCAGCCAGTGCAAGCCGCCACCCTGCTTGATAGTATCTAAGCGCGAGGGCTTGGCCTATGCCACTGGAAGCACCTGTGATGAAAACCAAGGAGCGCATAGAGGTCTTTCTGAGATGCTCGTTTTGGGAAAGAAGATGTCTTTACGGTTTGGCAGCTTGGACAAGGCCCCGAACTCTGCCGCTCAATTCATATTCACCCGTTTTGCTGTTCATTTGCATCTTTTCAGCAGTGAACAGATCTTGGCCTCGCCGAACTTCAACGGGCACTTCACTCACCAAGCGCTCTTCCTTGACGAAAGCTTTGATTTCTTGGCTGCGCATTTCTGTTGCAGGTCGAGACCCATTGGGGCTAGTGCTTGCGGGCTGAGAAATGTGCACGTTGCCAACCAAGGTCACTTGCGTGCCGTCCCCTTTAGCCAGGGCCTGGTCTGCAACAGCATTGACATGCTGACCCTCTTGGCTGTGTCCGCGCAATTGCACTTTTTGAATGTCAAGCGTATCGGTGTCAGGAAAATGTTGAGCGTGCTCGCCACTTAACTCTCGCATCAGGCGGCCCTGGCTGTCAAAGGATTTGACAGAAAAATTTTGCAAAAAATAATCAGGCTCATGGCGAACCGATGGGGCAGCAGTTTCATTGAAGAAACTTGGCAGACTTCGAACAAGCCACCAACTGCCCAATGCAAAAACGGCCATGAGAATGGCTGGCAAATAAAGTGCCAAACGATCTAGGACTCGCCGAAATGCATTCATCATGCGGCCGATGAAGAACCAACACGCGCAAGCAATGGTGCATATTGACCACTTGCAAGCACCAGCAAATCACACAACTCTCTGGCGGCGCCAAAGCCGCCTTGGCGGCTTGTGACAAAGTGTGCAAGGGCCAATGCTTGTGCATGGGCATTGATAGGTGCACACGAAATGGCAGCGCGTTGCATCATGGGCAGATCGGGCCAGTCATCGCCCATGGCGGCTGCTTGGTGCCATCCAAAGCCGAGGGTTTTTAAAAAGTCTTCGGCGGCAGGCAGTTTGTCTTCCGTGCCAAATTTGGCATGTTCAATGCCAAGCGCTTTGAGCCTGACTCTTAGGGGCACAGAGTCACGGCCTGTGATGATCACAGGTGTGATGCCGGCTTGCTTTAAAAGTTTTAAACCATGGCCATCTAGGGTGCTGAAACGTTTGAGTGTTTCACCCTGCTCAGAAAAGTACAAGCCGCCGTCTGTTAAAACACCATCCACATCAAAAAAGACCACTTTGATGCCTTGCGCTTGAAGCAGCAGCTCAGGGGGAAAATGGAGCGCGGGTTGAATGATTTGCATGGTGTTGGGGCGGCCAGTGAAACGTGCTTAGATGACTTTAGCGCGCATTAAGTCATTGCTGTTGAGGGCGCCACACAAGGCGCCAGATTCATTCACCACCAAAACGCTGGTGATTTGAAATTGCTCCATGAGTTCGGCCGCCTCTACAGCCAATGCATCGTGCAGAACAGTTCTCGGATTGGCATGCATCACATCTTTGGCATGCAGTGCTCGCAAGTCAACACCTCTTTCGATGAGGCGCCTTAAATCACCATCTGTGAACACCCCCAAGATGTTGTGATGTTCGTCGACGATCGCCGATGCGCCCAAACCTTTTTGGCTCATTTCACGCATGAGCTCGGTAAAGCTCGCGTCAGGTAACACATGTGGCACCTGATCGCCCTTGCGCATGACGTCTTCCACATGCGTCAGCAAGCGACGGCCCAAAGAGCCACCAGGGTGTGAGCGCGCAAAGTCTTCTGCTTTGAAACCGCGAGCGTCTAGCAGCGCTACAGCCAAAGCATCACCCAAGGCCAATTGCGCCGTGGTGCTGGCAGTGGGTGCCAAATTCAGAGGGCAAGCTTCTTTGTCGACACTGCTGTCTAAAACCACATCGGCATGTTTGGCCAGCGCCGAGTTCATGCCGCCGGTCATGGCAATCAAGGGCACGCCTTGTCGTTTCAAGACGGGCAGGATGGAAACAAGCTCGTCGCTTTCTCCGCTGTTAGAGATGGCCAATACCACGTCGACGGCTTTGATCATGCCAAGGTCGCCATGGCTGGCCTCGCCGGGGTGAACAAACATGGCGGGCGTGCCTGTAGAGGCCAAGGTGGCTGCAATCTTGGAGCCAATGTGCCCACTCTTGCCCATGCCGGTGACCACCACGCGGCCTTTGACGTTGAGCATCATCTGAACGGCTTGTGAAAAGCGATGGTCCAAACGGGATTTGAGTCCCATCAGGGCTTGTGCCTCAATGTCCAAAGTCTCGCGTGCGAGTTGGAGGGCTTGGTCTGGGTTGAATGACATGGGCTTATTTTAGCGAGTGATGGCCAAAAGCGTGACTATGATGTTGGTTTCGACTGGTTGTCGTCGTGGAGTGCGTAAGATGAGTCAAGGATTGGGTTCAATGAGGGGTGAGCGGGCAATGGGTGCCACCGATGAAATGGCGTTGTCGGTGAAAGATTATTTAAGAAACAACATCCGCACCGTGCCCGATTGGCCTGTAGCGGGCGTGCAGTTTCGAGACATCACGCCCTTGCTTCAAAATCCAAGGGTGTTTCGTGTGCTGATCGATGCCTTTGTCCATCGCTACATGTCACCTGCCATGCGGCCTGATGTGGTGGCCGGCCTCGATGCGCGTGGCTTTATTTTGGGGGCTGTGGTGGCCTATGAATTGAACGTTGGCTTCGTACCTGTTCGCAAAAAAGGAAAGTTGCCTTTCACCACGGTGGAAGAAACCTATGAATTGGAATACGGCACAGCCACCGTTGAATTACACACCGATGCGGTCAAGCCAGGTCAACGAGTCTTGTTGATTGATGATTTGATTGCAACGGGTGGCACCATGATGGCGGGCATGAAGCTCCTCGAGAAACTGGGAGCTGAAGTGATTGAAGGAGCGGCCATTGTGGATTTGCCTGAACTAGGGGGTTCGCAAAAACTTCAAGCCGCAGGATTGCCCTTGTTCACATTGGTGAACTTTGATGGGCACTGAAACTGAAGCCTAGATGCAAAAGCACACATCGGGCTTGGCGACCCCAGCCTTGATTTAAGCGTTGAACTGAAGCGCCGCCAAGCCGGCATAGACGCCGCCCATTTCAACCAGCGCCGCATGCTTGCCTTGCTCTACCAAGCGGCCATGCTCTAAGACCAAAATGTTGTCGGCTTGTTGCACGGTGGCAAGTCGGTGTGCAATGACCAAGGTGGTTCGACCGCGCATGGCCGACTCCAAAGCTGCTTGAACCATGCGCTCACTGTGAGCATCCAAGGCGCTGGTGGCTTCGTCCAACAGCAAGAGCGGAGGGTTTTTGAGCATGGCACGCGCAATGGCAATGCGTTGGCGTTGACCGCCTGATAAGCGCACGCCACGCTCACCCAGAAAGGTGTTGTAACCCTCGGGCAGGTCGACAATGAACTCGTCGGCAAAGGCAGCCACGGCGGCAGCCCGAACCTCGTCGTCGCTTGCGCCGGGTTTGCCATACCGAATGTTGTCTATGGCACTGCTTGAAAAAAGAACAGGCTCTTGCGGCACGATGCCAATGCGTTGTCGAAGGTCGTGCAGGCTGAGGTTATGAATGGGCACACCATCCAACACAATGCGTCCTTGTTGCGGGTCGTAGTAGCGAAGCAACAAACCAAACAAAGTGGTTTTGCCGGCGCCACTGGGGCCAACCAGTGCCACAGTTTGGCCCGCTTCAATAGCCACAGAAAAGTCTTGGAGGGCCAACTGAGAAGGACGAGAGGGGTAATGAAACTGAAGCGACTCAAATTTCAAAGTACTGCCAGTTGAAGGCGGTGTTGATGAGACAGGCGCTGCAGGTGATTGCACAGGAGATACACTGCTGAGCAATTCCATAAGACGCTCGGTGGCACCGGCTGCACGCAGCAAATCACCATAGGTTTCACCCAGTACAGCCACAGCACCTGCAAAAATAATTACATACAAAACAGCCTGACCTAATTGGCCTGCTGAAAGATCGCCTGCCAGAACCGCTTGCGTGCCCTGATACAAACCCCACAGCAAGAAAGCTGCATTGGCAATGATGATGAAGGCGACCAGCACCGAACGCGCTCGCGTGCGCCGAACGGCAGTTTGAAAGCCTTGTTCAGTAGCGCTTGCAAAACGCGCTGCTTCACGGTTCTCGGCCGTGTAGCTTTGCACCACCGGCATGGCATTTAAAATTTCAGTGGCAATGCTGCTGGCATCGGCCACGCGGTCTTGGCTGGCGCGTGACAAACGGCGAACCCGGCGACCGTAGAGGGTGGCTGGCCACACAACCAACACCACAGTCACAACCAATTGCAGCATGACAGTGGGGTGAGCCCACACCAACATGGCCAAGGCACCCACACCCATGACGGCATTGCGCAATCCCATGGACAAAGAACTGCCAACCACGGTTTGAACCAAGGTGGTGTCGGCAACAAGGCGGCTAATGACTTCGCCAGTGGGCGTGGTTTCAAAAAAAGCGGGGCTCTGCTTCAAGACATGGCTGTAAACCGCATTGCGCAGATCGGTGGTCACGCGCTCGCCTAGCCAACTGACTGTGAAAAAGCGCGCCGCAGAAAACAAACCCAATGCAACGGCAACGGCAAACAGCATGATGAAATTGCCTTGCAATGCCATGGCCTGTGCGCCGGGGTCGGGGTGCTGAAGTCCGTTGTCAATCAATTGGCGCAAGGCAATTGGAAATATCAAGGTCGATGCTGCAGCCAAGACCAAGAACGCTATCGCTAAACCAATTTGCAACTTATAGGGTTTTAAAAAAGGCAGCAAGCCACTCAATGACTTTGGATTTTGTGGTGAAGGTCGATCGATGATGGGCGTCTTGGCCATGTGTTATTTACCAATGCAAAAGCTGGAGAAAATAACGCCCAGCAAATCGTCGGCGTTGAACTCGCCTGTAATTTCATTCAAAGCCGTTTGCGACAAGCGCAACTCTTCAGCCAACAAGTCCAGTGACTGGGCTTGTGCGCGCAAATGCGCATCGGCCATTTCAACGTGAGATTGAACACGTTTGAGTGCTTGGACGTGCCGCGCGCGCGCCAAGTACAAACCTTCACTGGCCGGTTGCCAGCCTGCTGTCTGAAGTAACTTGGCGCGAAGTTGATCAATGCCCAACCCTGTTTTGGCAGACAAATCAATGTCATTGGAAGTGTTGTCACTGGTGCGCGGTGATGCAGCAGAAGGCGCAAGGTCGAACTTGTTCCAGACGTTCAGCAAAGTCACGCCATGCGGAAGCTGCGCGGTAAGGCTTTCTTGTATTTTGTGATCGGCCTGCAAATACTCGAGGTCATGACTGCGCGTCAGGTCGTGCAAAAACAAGACAGCATCTGCCCCTGCAATTTGGGCCCAAGCGCGTTGAATGCCAATTTGCTCCACCTCATCAATGCCCTCGCCTTCGCGCAGGCCTGCGGTGTCAATGATGTGAATTGGCACGCCTTCAATTTGAATGGTTTGTTGCACCACATCGCGCGTGGTGCCTGCGATGGGCGTGACGATGGCCAACTCGGCACCCGCCAAGGCATTGAGCAGTGAGCTTTTCCCGGCATTGGGTTGGCCTGCAATGACCACCTTAATGCCCTCACGCAGCAATGCGCCTTGCTGGGTTCGCAGCAATACTTTTTCAAGTTGCGTTTGCAGTCTCTCTAGTTGCCCCTGCGCATCGGCTTTCTGTAAAAAATCAATTTCTTCTTCTGGGAAATCCAAAGTGGCTTCTACCAACATGCGCAAGTGAATCAGGCTGTCACGCAGCGTATGAATTTCTTGAGAGAACACCCCGGCCAAAGATCTGCTGGCACTGCGTGCAGCGGCACTGGTGGATGCATCAATCAAATCGGCAATGGCTTCGGCCTGGGCCAAATCAATTTTGTCATTGAGAAATGCGCGTTGTGTGAATTCGCCAGCTTGCGCCAAGCGAAGACCCTGAAGCAGCACCTTGCCAGTGTGCGGGTTAACAGACTCTGCCAACTCAATGCAGCGCGCCAAGAGCAATTGCAAGACCACAGGACCCCCATGTGCTTGCAATTCAAGAACATCCTCACCCGTATAGGAGTGAGGGCCAGGAAAGAAGATGGCCAGTCCCTGATCGATGGGCTCGCCTTTGTCGTCGTTGAATGACAGGTAATGCGCTTGCCGCGCTTGGAGTGGTTTGCCGCAAAAAGCGTCAGCCCAAGTTTTCAAGTGCGGCCCAGAAACCCGCACGATGCCCACTGCGCCTCTGCCAGGGGCCGTGGCAATGGCAATGATGGGATCTTGATGGCGAGACAACATGGCGGTCATAAAGTTAAAACATCAATGAGACAAAGCAACAGGGCCGCATGAGCGGCCCTGTGTTGGTCATTTCAAAGCAGGCCAATGGGCCCTGCTGTTAAATGAAGGGCGTTCAATTGAATTTTGGCAGATTGAACTGCGGTGGAACACCCATTCTGGTGTTGATCATCCATTGCTGTGCAATTGACAAAATGTTGTTGGTGATCCAGTAAAGCACCAAACCCGATGGGAAAAAGAAGAACATCACGCTGAACACCAAGGGCATGATCCACATCAGCTTAGCTTGCATAGGATCTGGTGGTGCAGGGTTGAGAGCGGTTTGCAGCATGGTGGACAGCGTCATCACCACGGGCAAAATGAAGTAGGGGTCGGGTGCTGACAAATCGTGGATCCAGCCAACCCAGGGGGCATTGCGCATTTCAACGGAGGATAACAACACCCAATAAAGCGCGATGAAAACGGGAATTTGAACCATGATGGGGAAGCAACCGCCCATCGGGTTGACTTTCTCCTCGCGGTAAATGCGCATCATCTCTTGCTGCATTTGCTGTGGGTTGTCTTTCAGACGCTCGCGCATTTCCATGATGCGTGGGTTGATGGCTTTCATCTTGGCCATGCTGGCATAGGCCTTGGCATTGAGCCAATAGAAAGCCAATTTGAGCAAGAACACCAAGGCCACAATGGCCCAGCCCCAGTTTTGCAAGAAGCTAAACAAGCGATCGAGCAACCAGTAAAGTGGTTTTGCCAAGACCGTTAACCAACCGTAGTCTTTGACCAACTCCAAGCCGGGTGCTAAAGCCTCGAGCATTTTTTCTTCTTGAGGACCCACAAAGAGGGTGACGTCCATGGTTTTACTTTGACCAGGCGCAAGCTCATTGAAGGGCGTGATCATGCCAACCGCGTACAAATTGGTATCCACTTTTCGGGCAAAGTTTTCGCGAGAAGTGTTTTCAGGCAGCAACCAAGCCGATGCAAAGTAGTGCTGCACCATGGCCACATAACCCTGTTGGGTTGTTTTCTCAAAATCGGCTTTGCTTTTCTCGATGTCAGCGAACTCAAGCTTTTGGAATTTTTTCGCATCGGTGTAAACAGCCGGCCCCGTAAAGGTCATGTAAAAAGAAGACTCACCTTCAGGCTTGTTGCCATCACGCACGAGCTGGACATACAGTTGCGGGGCCGCTGCCGCCGTGCCTGTATTGACAACTTTGTGCGAAACTTTCAAAGCATAACTTCCGCGTGTCAATGTGTATGTTTTGACCAATTTCAAGCCACCCGTATCGGCAGACTCAAATGTCAAGGCCAGTTCATTTTGACCCGCTTTGAGCTCGCGCTCGCCAGTGAATTTCATGGGTGTTTTGTGCGAAGCAAAGGGGCCACCGATCAAGCCCGTTTGCGCCAAATAGACGCGAGACTTGCTATCGTCTAAAAGCACAAAAGGTTTTTGATTGTCTGCAAGTTCCCCAAATTTCAAGAACTCGGAACGCACCAAGGAGCCACCTTCCGAGTCAAAGCTTAGTTTTAAAACATCGGTGCTGACATCAATGCGCTCGTATGGGGTGGCAACAGGCACATTGGTAGAAACTGGAACTTGTGAGGGCCCGGCTGCCATGTTGGGGGCTGCAATTGTGGCGGATGCTACGGGGGGCAAGTCTTTGGCTGCAGAAGACGTAGCCGCTGCCGTTGCTTTGTCGGCGGTTGCAGCTGTGGGCGCAGGGAAGAACGTGGCCTTGTGCCCGTTGTAAACCTGCCATTGGTCCCATAGAAGAACCATTGAGAAGCCAAAAATGACCCATAAAAAGGTGCGGCGAATATCGTTCATGAAGACTTCTTCGAAGAGGAGTGAGTTAACGGGTGATGCAATAAACGCGAAAGCCACTTCGGTGCTTGTTCGGGCACCGGGTCGTGGCCACCGTTGCACCATGGCTGGCAACGGCCTATACGTCTGAGGGTGAGATAACTGCCAACTCCAGCGCCATGTTGCTTTAAAGCATCGATGGCATAAACAGAGCAGGTTGGCTCAAACCGACATGCCGATCCTAACCAAGGGCTGAGAAAAAGGCGATAGCCTTTCACAATGCCGATTAATAGTTTCTGAATCATGGCTTGTTGGCTGCGTGTTCAAACAACTGCTCTAGCTCAAGCCGGACAGCTTGCTTGAGAAGTGTGGATGTAGCGCTGATGAATTGTTTCCGATCAAATCCTGAACGCAAGCGAACAACGTGGGCTGCACAAGGCAATCGAACTTCAAACTGCGCACTGATGGCGTAGATTTGTCGCTTGATGGTGTTGCGAGTGACGGCGCGTCGGGCCCAACGTTTGGGCACCATGGCGCCAAGCCAAACAGCTTGCGGATAAAAAAGAGGGGGATGTGCAGCTTCAACCTGTGGGTTGACTGCATTTGTGCCAGAGCTAGTCAAGCTGAGGCGATGCAATGCGAAATGTGGGGTGCGAGAAACCGTGCCACCTGCAAGGGCAGCTTGGAATTGAGGGCGGGTTTTTAATCGCTGCACACCACTGCCGAGTCATGGGATTGCCCAATAAACAAGGCGCAATGACCAAGCTTAAGCAGCCAAGCGTTTGCGGCCTTTGGCGCGGCGTGCATTGATCACAGCACGGCCACCACGTGTTTTCATGCGAACCAAAAATCCGTGTGTGCGTGCGCGGCGTGTCTTAGAGGGTTGATAAGTGCGTTTCATTTTGAATCAGATATTTTTGGGGGAAACCAGCGATTATCGCAAACTTTCTGGGAGCTGGCAAACCCTGGTTCTGATTTGTTCTGAAAATATCCATGGACCCACCTGAAAATTCTAGTTTATGATGGCATAAGCTGTCCACCTTGCATGTGGATAAACTCTTGATAAAGTTACTTTTGAGCCCAATGAAACAACCATCTGTCCACACCCTAGGCGCTTGCCAATGAGCAACGGACAGCATCCCTCGGACGCAGACGAAGCCGGTCAAGCGCTTTGGCAGGTGTGCCTAGACGAGCTGGCCCAGGAGATCCCTGAGCAGCAATTCAACACATGGATCAAGCCGCTCACCGCCCAGGTCTCAGATGACCTGTCAAAGGTCACTTTGTTTGTGGCCAACCGATTCAAATTAGACTGGATACGGGCGCAATACAGCTCGAAATTGGCCGATGTCTTGTCTCGGTTGCATGGCCAAAAAATTCAAATAGAGTTAGCACTTACTACCAGAGAAGTTCAAGGAAAAACTGCATTTTCAATGGCAAAAGCTGCTTTGGAAGCCAGGCCCGAAACAGGTGATGCGCCCGATGAAGTGCCCGCCGACGGCCATCGTCACCGTTTGAACACGGCCCTCACTTTTGACACCTTGGTGGAGGGCTCTGCCAACCGCATGGCCCGCGCTGCAGCCATGCATGTGGCCACCATGCCCGGCCACCTTTACAACCCTCTTTTCATCTACGGTGGCGTGGGTTTGGGTAAGACCCACTTGGTGCATGCGGTGGGCAACAAGCTCTTGGCTGACAGGCCCGATGCCAAAGTTCTCTACATTCATGCTGAACAGTTTGTGTCAGATGTGGTTAAAGCCTATCAGCGCAAAACATTTGACGAGTTCAAGCATCGCTATCACTCGCTCGATTTGCTCCTCATTGACGATGTGCAATTCTTTGCCAACAAAGATCGCACCCAAGAAGAGTTCTTCAACGCCTTTGAGGCCTTGCTGGCCAAAAAGTCGCACATTGTGATGACCAGCGACACCTATCCCAAAGGCTTGGCTGACATCCATGAGCGGCTGGTATCCCGATTTGATTCGGGCCTCACGGTGGCCATTGAGCCGCCTGAGCTTGAAATGCGGGTGGCCATTTTGATCAACAAGGCCATCAGTGAAGGCAGTGTCATGCCCGAAGAAGTGGCCTTCTTTGTGGCCAAGAACGTGCGTTCTAACGTGCGTGAGCTGGAAGGCGCATTGCGCAAAATCTTGGCGTATTCGCGTTTTAACCAGAAGGAAATTTCCATCCAACTGGCACGGGAAGCCCTGCGCGACTTGCTGTCCATTCAAAACCGCCAAATCAGCGTCGAGAACATTCAAAAAACGGTGGCCGATTATTACAAGATCAAGGTCGCCGACATGTATTCCAAAAAGCGCCCGGCCAGCATTGCTCGGCCGCGTCAGATTGCCATGTACTTGGCCAAAGAATTGACCCAAAAAAGCCTCCCTGAAATTGGCGAGTTGTTTGGTGGACGCGATCACACCACGGTGTTGCATGCCGTGCGAAAAATCAGCGCAGAACGCCAGCAACTGACTGAGTTGAACCAACAATTGCACGTTTTGGAACAAACCCTCAAAGGCTAAGTTTGGGGTGGGTGGCCGAGCCCCCCTAAAGAATGCTGAATTAAGCCGTCAAAAGCTCAATTTGAGGCTAAAAATCAGCGAAAATCTGGGGGCCCCCGAATTCCAAATTGGGGCCCCCTAAAACAGAGGAAGACATGATCGTACTGAAGGCCACCCAAGACAAATTGCTGTCTGTTTTGCAATCCGTTTCTGGCATCGTTGAGCGTCGTCACACATTGCCTGTTTTGGCCAATGTGTTGATTCGCAAAACTGGTAAAGCTCTGCAGTTGACTACCAGCGATCTTGAAATCCAAATTCGCACCACCGCCGAAATGGACGGCGATGCCGGCGACTTCACGACCACGGTGGGCGCGCGCAAACTGATCGACATTTTGCGCACCATGCCTTCCGATCAAACCGTCAGTTTGGAATCCAGTCAAAGCAAATTGATTTTGAAGGGTGGCAAATCCAAATTCACATTGCAGACATTGCCTGCAGAAGATTTTCCACTGGTGCAAGAAGCGGCCAGCTTTGGCCCCGCTTTCAGCGTGCCGCAAAAAACTTTGAAGCAGTTGCTCAGCCAAGTGTCTTTTGCCATGGCCGTGCACGACATCCGTTATTACCTCAACGGTATTTTGTTTGTGGCCGAAGGCAAGCAGTTGTCTTTGGTGTCTACCGATGGTCACCGTTTGGCTTTTGCTTCGGCCACTTTGGACACCGATGTGCCCAACAAACAAGAAGTTATTTTGCCCCGCAAAACAGTGTTAGAAATGCAGCGCTTGTTAAGTGATGCCGAAGGCGCAATCGACATGCAGTTTGCCAACAACCAAGCCAAGTTCAGTTTTGGTGGCATGGAGTTTGTGACCAAACTCGTAGAAGGCAAGTTCCCCGATTACAACCGCGTCATTCCCAAAGGCCACCGCAACAACCTCACGCTGGGCCGTCAAGCCTTGTTGTCTTGCTTGCAACGCACTGCCATTTTGACCAGCGACAAATTCAAAGGCGTTCGTTTGAATTTAGACCCCGGCACTTTGCGCGTGGCGTCGACCAACGCCGAGCAAGAAGAAGCCGTGGACGAACTTGACATTGACTACGCTGGCGACAGCATTGAAATTGGCTTCAACGTCACTTACATCATCGATGTACTGACCAACATGGGCCAAGACATGGTGCGCATTGATTTGGCCGATGCCAACAGCTCTGCACTCATCACCATCCCAGAAAACGACCAGTTCAAATACGTGGTGATGCCCATGCGCATTTAAGGCCAGAGCCGATTGAAGGTGAATCAAAACACCCTTAGCAGAGCCTTTCGAAACCCGCTTTGATTCGCGGGTTTCGGCCATTCGAGAGATTGAGAAAAGAAAAAATGACCGAAGAAAACAAGCCCACCGCAGAAGAATTCACCACGCTGCAACCCATCATTGATACCAACCAAGCGGGTGCATCCGAGGGGTATGGAGAAGGCGCCATTCAAATTTTGGAAGGCTTAGAAGCTGTTCGCAAGCGCCCTGGCATGTACATCGGCGACACGTCGGACGGCACAGGCTTGCACCATTTGGTGTTTGAGGTGGTCGACAATTCCATTGACGAAGCTTTGGCGGGCCACTGCGATGACATCGTGGTCACCATCCACTCCGACAATTCCATCAGCGTGACAGACAACGGCCGTGGTATTCCCACAGGCGTGAAGATGGACGATAAGCACGAGCCCAAGCGCTCTGCCTCTGAAATTGCCCTCACTGAATTGCATGCTGGCGGCAAGTTCAATCAAAACAGTTACAAAGTGTCTGGCGGTTTGCACGGCGTTGGCGTGAGCTGCGTCAATGCGCTCAGCAAGTGGTTGCGCCTCACGGTTCGCCGCGAAGGCAAAGTCCATCAAATTGAATTTGCCAAGGGCTTTGTCCAAAACCGTTTGCTTGAAATGGTGGACGGCGTAGAGGTGTCCCCGATGCGGGTCTCGGGAGCCACTGAAAAGCGCGGCACCGAAGTGCATTTCTTGCCCGACACCGACGTCTTCACGCAAAACCATGATTTTCATTACGAAATTTTGGCCAAGCGATTGCGCGAGCTGAGCTTCTTGAACAACGGCGTTCGCATTCGATTGAAAGACGAACGCACTGGCAAAGAAGACGATTTCTCTGGCGCCGGTGGTGTGAAGGGCTTCGTTGACTTTATCAACGCCAATAAAAAAGTGTTGCACCCCAATGCGTTCATTGCTTTAGGCGAGCGCCCTGCCGATTCCTATGGCGGCATTCCTGGCACCAGCATTGGCGTGGAAGTGGCCATGCAATGGAACGATGGCTACAACGAAAACGTTTTGTGCTTCACCAACAACATTCCCCAGCGCGATGGCGGCACTCACCTCACAGGATTGCGCGCCGCCATGACGCGCGTCATTGGCAAGTACATTGAGAAAAACGAAATTGCCAAAAAGCAAAAAGTTGAAGTCAGCGGCGACGACATGCGCGAAGGTTTGTGCTGCGTCTTAAGCGTCAAAGTGCCTGAGCCTAAATTCTCAAGCCAGACCAAAGACAAGTTGGTGTCCAGCGAAGTGCGCGCACCCGTGGAAGACATCGTGGCCAAAGCACTGGGCGACTTTTTGGAAGAGCGTCCCAACGACGCCAAAATTTTGTGCGGCAAAATTGTGGAGGCAGCACGCGCCCGTGAAGCGGCCCGCAAAGCGCGCGAAATGACACGGCGCAAAGGTGTGCTCGATGGCATGGGCTTGCCCGGCAAATTGGCCGACTGCCAAGAAAAAGATCCCGCACTTTGCGAAATTTACATCGTCGAGGGAGACTCCGCCGGTGGCTCTGCCAAGCAAGGCCGCGACCGTAAATTCCAAGCCATTCTGCCGCTGCGCGGCAAAATCTTGAACGTTGAAAAAGCGCGCTACGAAAAGTTGCTCACCAGCACTGAAATTGTCACGCTCATCACGGCGCTTGGCACCGGCATTGGCAAAGTCACCGCAGAATCTGGCAAGAGCGGCACCGACGATTTCAACGTTGACAAATTGCGCTACCACCGCATCATCATCATGACCGACGCTGACGTTGACGGCGCCCACATTCGCACCTTGTTACTCACCTTCTTCTACCGTCAGATGCCCGACCTTGTAGAGCGTGGTCACATCTACATTGCACAGCCGCCACTTTACAAAGTGAAGGCCGGCAAAGAAGAGTTGTATTTGAAAGATGCGCCCGCACTCGACAGTTTCTTGCTGCGCATTGCCTTGAAAGACGCCAGCATTGCTACTGGCGGTGCTTCTCCGCAAGTGCTCAGCGGCGACACACTCGAGTCCTTGGCGCGCAAACACCAAGTGGCAGAAGCGGTCATTCAGCGTTTGTCCAACTTTATGGACGCTGAAGCATTGCGCGCCATTGCCGACGGCGTGTCCCTCAATCTGGACAACTTAGATCTGGCTGCTGAATGCGCCCCCGCGTTGCAAGCCAAATTGCGCGAACTCAATACCACCGGCATTCCTGCCGAAGTGAGCGCTGAGTTTGACGTGCGCACCGACAAGCCCTTGCTTCGCATCAGCCGCCGGCATCACGGCAACATTAAGAGCAGCGTCATTACGCAAGACTTCGTGCACGGTGCCGACTACGGTGCGTTGGCCGAAGCCGCCAACACCTTCCGCGGTTTGCTGGGTGAAGGCGCCAAAGTTATGCGTGGTGAGGGCGAGAGACAAAAAGAAGAAAAGACCAACGACTTCCGCCAAGCCATGCATTGGCTCATCGGCGAAGCCGAGCGCACCACCAGCCGTCAGCGTTACAAAGGCTTGGGCGAGATGAACCCCGCGCAGTTGTGGGAAACCACCATGGACCCCACTGTGCGTCGTTTGCTTCGCGTGCAAATTGACGATGCCATTGAAGCCGATCGGGTCTTCACCATGCTCATGGGTGACGAGGTCGAGCCACGTCGTCACTTCATTGAAAGCAACGCATTGCGCGCGGGCAACATCGACATTTGATTCCTGGAATCAATCAGCGATCTTGCGCTGACCCGCGGTCATGGCGCTTCCCATCGAAGCGGCCATGATCAAGCCGATGGCACCCAATTGTTGTGTGCTGAGTTGTTCTGAAAGAACCAGCCAACCCGCCAATGCACCTACGGCGGGCTCTAGACTGAGCAAGATGCTGAATGTTTGTTTGGGCAAGTGTTTGAGTGAATACATTTCCAAGCTATAGGGAATAGCACTCGACAGCAAGGCAATGCCTAAGCCAGCCAACATCCACTCTGGGTTTAACAATGAACTGCCCGCCACACTGATGCCCACAGGGGTGACCAGTAAGGCTGCCACCAACATGCCCATGGGTGTGGCAAATGCCCCAATGCGATCGGCCACGCGTTGGCCGACAACAATGTAGACAGCCCAGCAAGCACCAGCGCCTAACGCATAAGCAATTCCCAGCGGATCGATCGCAGCTGTCTGCATGTCTGCACCCATCGTGTTTCCAAGTGGCAAGATCAGGCCCATGCCAGCAACGGCTAAAACAATCCATACAAAGTCGAGCGGTTTTTTGGAAGACCACAAAGCGACGGCCAACGGCCCCGTGAATTCAACGGCGATGGCCAAACCAAAGGGCACGGTTTTGATAGCGCTGTAAAACAGCAAGTTCATCACGCCCAATGTGGCGCCAAACACCACCAGGATGGGCACATCGGCCCAAGTCCAGGCGCGGCGCCAAGGGCGCCAAAAAGCCATGAGCAATAGCGTGGAAAATACCAATCGGTAGGTGGTGGTTCCCTCGGCACCTACAAACGGAAACAAACCTTTGGCCAAGGATGTGCCAGCACACAGAGTGATCAAACTGACCATCAGGGCGGCAACAGGTAAAAAAGGAAATCGCAAGTTTAATTATCCGGAAGATGTGCGCATCATAGTGTTGTCGGCACCGACACCCCAGAGACTTAAATGTCTAAGGCGATGGGCTGTCCGTGGGGTGTCCGTGCAGCGGCAGCTTCCCAAGCATGTTCCAAATCATGAATTTGGTCGGCGGTGCCCAATTGCTTGGCCAACACCATTGACTCCAGGGCATTGAGCCAGTGCGTGTAATACGTGGTGCCGGTGTCAGCATCGCCAGCAGTCTGCGCTTTTAGAATTTCACCCGTCAACGCAACTGCCCACTCGGGCCACGTGAACAAGCCCTTTTCGTGTAACTGAAGCGTCATGGCAAAAGCATGCGCTTGCCAAGGTTCTGCAAAGACGACTCCGTTGGCTTCTTGCACGGGCAATGGCATTTCGCCGCCGCACTGTTGGGCGATGTCTTCAAGGGTCAGTTGGGTGTTTTGCATGGCTGTGCTTGAGAACAAATCAGTGTGCGGCTTCTAAATAAGATTCCCATGCGTCCACAGTCACCTCCACGTTGGGGTCACTGCCCGTACCCCACAAAGTCGGCCCATCAAATACCACGGTGTAGAGCCACTCAACGGCTACGTTGAAGGGCGGCAATGCGCGAAGGGTGTGCTGGTCAGGCATCACATGACCGCCGTGCAAGCTGACGATGGTGCCCACATGGCCGCGCACATAACGCGGTAAACGGGTGTGCCCTTGTGGATGCATATTGAGCGCGCGTACTTTTTGGCCCAATTTGAACAAGGCGGGCTGAGCGATGGGGCGCTCGGTGGGGGTGCCCGCTTTCAAGGCTGCGTCGACGGTGTCACGCGTGAGCACTTTGTTGACCTTGACGGGCGGCGTGATGAGCTGACCTGCTTCAAGCTCTGCCTGCGTCACCATGCCGCGTTCTAACAAGAGTTTTTCCAGCCCCCGAATCCAAATTTCGTAGTAGGTGCTGGACAAATAGGCAGCGGGTGGCAATGACTCTCGGGCAGAGCGGCTCAGGTCAATGTTCCATTGGCCACTGGCGCCCATGGCCACAATCATGGCCATGGCCCGACTTTCCCAGTTGGCGTGGAACAAAGACTCAGCTTCTTCTAAAAGAACGGGGCCAAAACCTTGCTGGCCACCCATGTCGTGAACGCCGTTCATATCAGTGCCGTCCCGATCATGGCGTCGCGCGTGACCAAAGCAGCCAGGGCTGTTTGCGACAAATTGTCTGTTCCAGCGGGGCGTTTGGGCAAGACCAAATACCGAACTTCGGCAGTGGAGTCCCAAACGCGAATGTGGGTGCTTTCGGGTAAGACAACCCCAAAGTCGGCCAATACCTTGCGCGGCTCAAGGACTGCGCGAGAACGGTAGGCGGCGCTTTTGTACCAAACGGGCGGTAAGCCTAAAACGGGCCAGGGGTAACAACTGCAAAGGGTGCAAACCACCATGTTGTGTTGGTCGGTGGTGTTTTCTACCGCAACCATGTGCTCCCCTTGACGGCCTGTGAAGCCTAAAGAGGCGATGGCGGCGGTAGCGTCCTGAAGCAGCCAAGCTTTGAAGTCGGGCTCGGCCCAAGCTTTGGCCACCACTTGGGCGCCATTGTGAGGGCCAACTTCGTTTTCGTAAGTCTCAATGATGCGGTCGATGCCGGCAGGGTCGATGTACCCTTTTTGGGTGAGCAGGGCTTCCAAGGCGCGAACTCTGACGTCCATTTCACTTAAGGTGGAATGGTCGTGATCGTGGTCATGAGAATGGCTGGTCATGGTCGTCTCCCGAGTTGGACAAGGTCTTTGAATGCCATCATAGCCCCGCATACAATCGGAGGTTGGCCTGAAAAGCCGGTTACAAGCCGATTTTTGGGAATTACCTTAAATTTATTCGTGGAGTTCGTCGATGTTCATTTCATCCGCTTTTGCCCAAACCGCCCCAGCAGCTGCATCGGGTGGCGACCTGCAATCTTCTTTAATGAGCATGTTGCCCTTGCTCTTGATGTTTGTGGTGTTGTATTTCGTCATGATTCGCCCCCAAATGAAAAAACAAAAAGAACACAAAACCATGATTGATGCGCTCGCCAAAGGCGACGAAATCGTGACAGCCGGTGGCTTCTTGGGCAAAGTCAGCAAATTAGGCGACGGCTATTTGAACATTGAGATTGCCAATGGCGTTGAAGTTCAAATGCAACGTTCTGCTGTGGTTCAAGTTTTGCCCAAGGGCTCAATGAAGTAATTGCAAAACAACCCTGAGCATTGAATGTGCAGGGGAATTTGCTTGTTGCTCTTTTCTCTTCTTTGAAGCGGCCGCCATCATGAACCGTTATCCGGTGTGGAAATTTGCGATCATTGTGATCGCTTTGTTGTTGGGCGTGGTCTACACCTTGCCTAACTTTTTTGGTGAAGCACCTGCGGTTCAGGTTTCGTCTTCCAAGATGAGCTCGAAGGTGGACGCGGCCACTTTGGCGCGTGTGGAAGAGGCTCTCAAGGCAGCCAATGTGCCTTATGCAGCCGTTACGCTGGAAGGGACTTCCATCAAAGCTCGCTTTGAAACCACTGAGCAACAACTCAAAGCCAAAGACGCTATTCAAAAAGCCTTGATTCCAGAAGGCGCAGACAACGGCTATGTGGTGGCTTTGAATTTGTTGTCGCGGTCACCCTCGTGGTTGACCGCTTTGCACGCTTCACCCATGTACTTGGGATTGGACTTGCGTGGTGGTGTTCACTTCATGTTGCAAGTTGACATGAAAGCCGCGTTGTCGCAAAAAACCGATTCATTGGCAGGTGACATTCGCACCACATTGCGTGAAAAAGATGTCCGCCATGGTGGCATCACACGCAACGGCCAAAGCATTGAAATCAAAGTGCGCGATCAAGCGCAATTGGATGCCGCACGCCGTGTCTTGGCTGATCAGTTTGCCGACTTGCAAGTCGGTGATGCGGCCGAAGGCAGCGAGTTCAAAATCACGGCCAATGTCAAACCTGACGCTGCGCGCCGCGTTCAAGAACAGGCCTTGAAGCAAAACATCACCACCTTGCACAACCGAATCAACGAACTGGGTGTGGCCGAACCTGTCATTCAACAGCAAGGCCTTGATCGCATTGTGGTGCAACTGCCTGGCGTGCAAGACACGGCCAAGGCCAAAGATATTTTGGGTCGTACAGCCACTTTGGAAGTCCGCTTGGTCGACGAGAGCAGCGAGGCGCGTTCTGCAGAGCAAACCAATGGTTTGGTGCCCTTTGGCTCTGAGCGTTACTTAGAGCGTAACGGCCAGCCGGTGATTGTGAAAAAGCAGGTCATTCTGACGGGCGACAACCTGACCGATGCACAACCAGGCTTTGATGGTCAAACACAAGAGCCGGTTGTGAACTTGTCATTGGATGGCAAAGGCGCACGTATCTTTAAAGATGTCACCCGCGAAAACGTGGGCAAGCGCATGGCCATCTTGCTGTTTGAAAAAGGCAAAGGCGAAGTGGTGACAGCCCCTGTCATCCGCTCAGAAATTGGTGGCGGCCGCGTTCAAATTTCTGGCCGCATGACCACCAGCGAAGCCAACGACACGGCGCTGCTGTTGCGCGCAGGTTCCTTGGCCGCGCCGATGGAAATCATTGAAGAGCGCACCATTGGCCCAAGTTTAGGTGCTGAAAACATTGCCAAAGGTTTCAACAGCGTCATTTGGGGCTTCTTGGTGATTGTTGCTTTCATGAGCATTTATTACATGGTGTTTGGTCTTTTCTCTAGCATTGCACTGGGCTTCAACTTGTTGTTGTTGGTGGCGGTTCTGTCGATGTTGCAAGCCACCCTCACCTTGCCTGGCATGGCCGCCATGGCCTTGGCGCTGGGCATGGCCATTGACTCCAACGTGTTGATCAATGAACGTGTGCGTGAAGAGTTGCGTTTGGGTGCTTCGCCTCAAGCGGCCATTCACAACGGGTACGACCGTGCTTGGGCCACCATTTTTGACTCCAACATCACCACCCTGATTGCAGGTGTGGCTTTGTTGGCATTTGGTTCTGGCCCCGTGCGCGGCTTTGCGGTGGTGCACTGTTTGGGCATTTTGACCAGCATGTTCTCTGCGGTGTTTTTCTCACGCGGCTTGGTCAATCTTTGGTATGGCCGTCAGAAGAAACTCAAGTCGGTGTCTATCGGTACAGTCTGGCGACCTGACGGGTCTGCACTGCCTGCAACAACCGACGACAAAGCATAAAGCGGAGCAGCATCATGGAATTTTTCAAAATCCGCAAAGACATCCCATTTATGAAGAATGCGTTGATCTTCAACGTGATCTCCTTGGCCACTTTTTTGCTAGCGGTGTTCTTTTTGTTCAGCCGTGGTTTGCATTTGTCGGTGGAATTTACGGGCGGCACCGTCATGGAAGTGAGCTACAGCCAACCTGCCGACCTTACACAGGTGCGCGGCGTGGTCTCTAGCTTAGGCTACACCGATGTACAAGTGCAAAACTTTGGCACAGCGCGGGATGTGATGATTCGTTTGCCTGCGCAAAAGGGCGTTAGTTCTGCTCAGCAAAGTGACAAACTCATGGAAGCATTGAAAGCGCAAAACGCAGAAGCCACCATGCGCCGCACAGAATATGTGGGCCCTCAAGTGGGTGAAGAGTTGGCGACTGACGGTCTGAAAGCTTTGGCTTTTGTGGTGATTGGCATCATGCTGTATTTGGCAGTGCGCTTCGAATGGAAATTCTCGGTGGCGGCCATCATTGCCAATTTGCACGACGTCATTATCATCTTGGGCTTTTTTGCCTACTTTCAGTGGGAATTCTCCTTGGCGGTGTTGGCCGCGGTACTGGCGGTGCTAGGTTATTCGGTGAACGAGTCGGTGGTGATCTTTGACCGAATTCGCGAGAACTTCCGGCGTTATCGCAAGATGAGTACAGTGGAAATCATTGACAATGCCATCACCTCCACCATCAGTCGAACCATCATCACGCATGGCTCAACGCAAATCATGGTGCTCTCCATGTTGTTGTTTGGCGGTGAAACTTTGCACTACTTTGCCATGGCGCTGACCATCGGTATTTTGTTTGGCATTTATTCTTCCGTGTTTGTGGCGGCGGCCATTGCCATGTGGTTGGGCATTCAGCGCGAAGACTTGATCAAAGCGCCACCGAAAAAAGACGAAGACCCAGACGACCCCAACTCTGGTGCCGTAGTTTAAACAAGAAGGTTTAGGAAGAGGGTTAAGGAGAAGAGTTAACGACGTGGGCTAAGCTTTTGGTAAAGGCCGCCTTGCAAACGGCCTAGTGCCCCGTTCAATTCCAATTGAAACAATTCAGCTTGCAACTGAGAGGTGCTTAAGCCACTTCGCAGTTGCAACTCATCTAGGCCAACAGGGTCTTGTCCCAAATAGTCAAGCACCCTCAAAGTTGACGTGCCAATCTGTTCATTTTCTAACAAAGGTTCGTGCGCCCTAGGTGGGTTTAAGAAGTCAGGTGCAGGCGCGGTGTGCCAATCAACAGCGGGCAGGTCTCTCAACTCTTCCAAAATATCTTGTGCACAGTCGACCAACTTGGCGCCTTGCTTGATGAGGTCATGACACCCTTTAGAGACGGTGGTGTGAATGGAGCCGGGTATGGCAAACACCTCTTTGCCCAAGTCCAGGGCTTGCTTGGCGGTAATCAAAGAACCAGAACGCGCTGCGGCTTCGACCACCAAGCAGCCCTGAGACAAGCCAGCGATCAACCGATTGCGTTGTGGGAAATTGGATGTGATGGGCGGCGTGTTCAATGGGTATTCGCTGATCAACAAGCCATGCGCCGCAATCTTTAAGGCCAAGGCATGATTTTGATGCGGATAGACGCGGTCTAAGCCGGTTCCTACCACCGCCACCGTGTGCAAGGGATGATGCGGGCTGCCACCTTTTAAAGCGCCTTGGTGCGCGGCTGTGTCTACGCCCAGGGCCAAGCCAGAAACCACCGTGAGACCCGCTTGTGCCAGATGGACGGCAAAGTCGTGTGCATTCAAACGGCCTTGTGGCGTGGGATTTCTGCTGCCCACCACGGCCATTGCACGTGGCGCTTGGTGGGCGGGTGGGCTGAGCAAGTGCAGGTGCTGAGTTTGACCTAATACATACAGCAGAACAGGTGGGTCGGGAGTGAGCATGAGGCTACTTGGATAGTCGCTATCGGCCAAGGTGAGAAGGCGCTTGTGCGCGACCTTGGACGTGCCGAGATCAGCCTGCGTCTGGAGCCATTCCCAAGTGGTCTCTAATGCGTCTTCTAAGCCGAGGGGAATGAGGCGAAGCTGCTGGCCAATGGCGCTGCTTACAATTGTTTGCAGCTCGGAAGTGCTTTGTTCAAAGACGGCCTCTGGCAAGCCAAACCTCAAAAGCAAGGCGCGCGCTGTGACATTGCCAACACCAGGCGTCAGGCTCAAACGCAGCCAAGCCTTTAGACTTTCTCTAGACGAAATCATTTTTTTCCTAAACAGTGCCCCGCAGATTGGGGGAGGCCGATTTTGGGTACGATTCGTCAATTGGGCAAGGCTTCTTCAAATTGGCGAAAATAGAGGTATTGCTAAATAAATCACCATGGCACTTTTAAACATTCTTTGCTACCCAGACCCCCGCCTGCACAAGGTGGCAACGCCCGTCACGGCGTTCGACGACAAGTTGCGCAAGCTTGTGGCGGACATGCTCGAGACCATGTACGAGGCACAAGGCGTAGGCTTGGCGGCAACGCAAGTCGATGTGCACCAGCGCTTGGTGGTGTTGGACACGTCTGAAGAGCGTAACCAGGCCACGGTGTTGATCAATCCAGAAATCACTTGGTTCAGTGAAGAGCGCGTCAAGAGCGAAGAGGGTTGCTTGTCTGTGCCTGGCATTTACGATGGGGTTGAGCGCGCTGTGGCTGTCAAGGTCAAAGCGGCCGATGAACACGGCCAAGTTCGCGAGCTTGAAGCTGAAGGCCTGATGGCTGTGTGCGTGCAACACGAGTTGGATCATTTGATGGGCAAGGTTTTTGTGGAGTACTTGTCGCCGCTCAAACGCAATCGCATCAAGACCAAAATGCTTAAAGCCCAAAAAGAAGACGCTTAAACCTACATTGAAAGAATTTCTATGCGCGTGATTTTTGCGGGCACGCCCGAATTTGCTCGCAGCGCATTGACAGCACTGCATGCGGCAGGACATGACATCGTGGGGGTTTTGACACAACCTGACAGGCCTGCGGGAAGGGGCATGAAGCTTCAAGCTTCTGCTGTAAAGCAATTTGCATTGTCAAAAGGACTGACAGTTGTTCAGCCGCACAGTCTGAAATTGGATGGCAAGTATCCCGATGAAGCGCTCGCGGCCCAAGCCTTCATTTCAAATCTGCAAGCCGACGTCGTGGTGGTTGCGGCCTATGGCTTGATCTTGCCGCAGTGGGTCCTTGATGCGCCCCGCTATGGCTGTCTGAATATTCACGCCTCACTGCTGCCCAGATGGCGAGGTGCTGCGCCCATCCACCGCGCCATTGAAGCCGGCGATGCTCAAACCGGTGTGACCATCATGCAAATGGATGCAGGACTAGATACGGGTGACATGTTGCTTGAAGAAAGGTGCCCAATCAGTGCGCAAGACACCACGGCCAGTTTGCATGACACTTTGGCCGAGATGGGCGCGCGAATGATTGTGACGGCACTCTCGCTAGTTGGCCACTTCAAACCTGTGAAGCAGCCTATTGAGGGTGTGACTTACGCGCACAAAATTGAAAAAACAGAAGCCGCCATCGATTGGACACAATCGGCGCAAGTGTTGGCCCAACGCGTGCTGGCGTTTGACCCATTTCCAGGCATGACAGTGCAATGGGGCGACGAAGTGATCAAGGTTTGGCAAGCGCATGCTGAGCCAATCCCGCTCGAAACTTCTCATCACAAAGCGCCTGGTACTTTGCTCAGTGTGCAAGAAGAAGGCCTGAGAGTGGCTTGCGGTGAAGGCGTTCTATGCCTCACGCAATTGCAAAAGGCGGGCGGCAAACGCCAATCAACAACAGACTTTGTTCGCAGCTTCAAAGCTCAGGTGGGCGATGTTTTTCAAAGCTGAAAATTACCGTCACCCCGCCTTCATGGAAGCTGTGCGTGACTTGGCACCGCAAGCGCCAGGCCTTGCTGCATGGGGCTTGATGACGGGCGTGGCCATGGTGAATTCTGGTTTGAGTGTGGTTGAGGCCATTGCCATGACGCTGTTTGTGTATGCGGGCAGCTCTCAGTTGGCGGCCTTGCCTTTGATCGTGGCCGGAGCGCCTGCCTGGGTCATTTTGGCCACAGGCTTTTGTGTGAACTTGCGCTTCATGGTGTTCAGTTTGCATCTGCGCAAATACCTCATGCATTTGCCACGCCTTGAAAGAATGGTGCACGGTTATCTCACCGCCGACATCAGTTATGTGTTGTTCACGCGGCGATTTGCTATTCCAAGCGAAGACCCTGCAGATCAATTGACGCAAGCGGCCTCTCTTGCTGGTAACACTTTCATGATGTGGATGAGTTGGGTCGTGGCCAGTTTCGCCGGTATTTTTTTGGCCAACATGATTCCTCCTTCTTGGGGCTTGGGCTTTGCGGGCACCTTGTGTTTGGTGGGTATCTTGTGCTCATTGGCCAGCACGCGCATGCGAATTTTTGCGGCAAGCGTGGCCGCTGCCACCGCCATTGCTGCGTACCACTTGCCTTTGAAATTGAACATCGTCATGGCCATTGGCGTTGCTGTTGTCTTGAGCATGAGTCTGGAGCGTTTTCAAAAAAAGCGTGAAGGACAAGCTGCATGAGCTTTTTTGAGGGGACCGATTTTTGGACTTTGGCCGTAATCGCGGGTTTGACGGGCGTCACCATTGTCACGCGCAGTTTCTTTTTCTTTTCAAGCGAGGAATGGGCCTTGCCCGACTGGGCACAGCGCGGTTTGCAATATGCACCCATCGCGGCCATGGCAGCGGTGGTCTTGCCCGAGATCCTAATGCAGCAGGGAGAGGTTTTGCACAACTGGATGGATGCCAGGTGGATGGGTGCCGCTGTGGGTGCTGCCGTTTATTTCTGGCGCCACAATGTGCTACTGACCATTGTGGCGGGAATGTTGGCCTACTTGCCATTGCATTTGCTGCTGGGTTGGTAATTTAGCGCACGGCATAACTGTTGCGAAAGCGGCGGGTAAGTTTCCGCCAGTTTGCAGGTCTAAAATTCTGCTTGTTTCCAAAAGTTTCTAAGTGCTTCTGGACCTTCCTCGTCATTCAAGAGAGCTTTCATGAACGTCATTCGTTTTTCAGATTTGTGCCAACAAGGCAAAGTCAAAGGCCAGCGAGTTTTCATTCGCGCCGATTTGAATGTGCCGCAAAACGATGCCGGCGACATCACAGAAGACACGCGCATTCGCGCCTCTCTACCCTGCATTCAAATGGCCCTCGATGCTGGCGCGGCCGTCATGGTGACGAGTCACTTAGGCCGCCCTACAGAAGGCGAATTCAAGCCGGAAGATTCCTTGGCACCAGTGGCCAAACGACTTGCAGAACTGCTAGGCCGTGATGTGTCTTTGAAAGCCAATTGGGTTGAAGGTGTTGAAGTGGCCGCAGGCCAAGTTGTCTTGCTTGAAAACTGCCGCGTGAACAAGGGTGAGAAAAAGAACAACCCAGAACTGGCTCAAAAAATGGCGGCGTTGTGCGACATTTTTGTGAACGATGCCTTTGGTACAGCGCACCGCGCAGAAGGCACCACCTATGGCATTGCTGAGTACGCCAAAGTGGCGTGCGCAGGCCCTTTGTTGGCTGCTGAAATTGACGCCATCACCAAAGCACTGGCGCACCCTGCGCGTCCCTTGGCCGCCATTGTGGGCGGCAGCAAAGTGTCTACCAAACTGACCATTTTGAAGAGCTTGGCCGACAAAGTGGACCAACTCATTGTGGGCGGTGGCATTGCCAACACCTTCATGTTGGCGGCTGGCTTGAACATTGGCAAAAGCTTGGCAGAGCCTGACTTGCTGGCAGAGGCCAAAGCGGTGATAGACATCATGAAAGCACGCGGTGCCGAAGTGCCCATTCCCACTGATGTGGTCACAGCCAAAACTTTTTCAGCAGATGCCGTGGCCACTGTGAAGAAGGCCACAGAAGTGGCCGATGACGATTTGATTTTGGACATTGGCCCCGAGACAGCCGCTAAATTGGCAGCGCAACTTAAAGCGGCCGGCACCATTGTGTGGAACGGTCCTGTGGGGGTTTTTGAATTTGCTGCATTTGAAAATGGCACGCGCGTGATTGCACACGCCATTGCCGCATCTAAAGCCTTCAGCATTGCCGGTGGTGGCGACACCTTGGCGGCCATTGCCAAGTACGGCATTGAAAAAAAAGTGGGTTACATCTCCACCGGTGGCGGTGCGTTCTTAGAAATCTTGGAAGGCAAAACATTGCCAGCCTTTGAGATTTTGTTGCGCCGAGCACAATGAAAAAACGCTTCGTGAGAAGCGCTTTTTTGCATCTGAATCGACCTTCAGGCCGAGTTGAAAAGGCTTAGGGCTTGGCAGGCAAATTGCCGCGCACAGGGCTTGTCATGTGGCCCTGAAAATCGGTCCAGCATTCGCGGGTGAAGTCGTACAGTTTGCAAGCCTTGGCTGTTTTGAAATACCAGCCCCAAGAGAAGGGTTGAACAATGATGCGACCTGGCAGCATTTCTTCTAACTTGGCCTGTGCTTTTTTCAAGCGATAAAGCGGAATGCTCATGTCCACATGGTGCGCGGTGTGCTCCATGATGTGGTGCACCATGTTGCCAATCTTCATGGGAAAAGTGAGGTGTACGGTGGTGGATACGAAGGGCTGAGCTTTGGTCCATGCCGATTTGTCGTTGTGCCAAGACACCCGCACATGGGTGTGGTGAACATACACAACGAAACCAATCATGGTGTTCCAAAACAAGAAGGGCACAAAGACGCCCATTAGCAAGGTGAGCCATACAGATTGACCTGTGGCGACAGCTGCATAGCCCACTACACCCATCCACAAAATGCCAAACACTGTGACCAACAAGCTGTCTTTAAAGAAAATCGGACGGCGTGTAGGCATGTGCGTTTTGTTCGGGAAGAACTCGCGCTTCCACCAAATTTCAACAAGGTAATACAAACCTGGGGCCCAGCCACTGCGGTAGAGGTATTGCATCAAGCGGCCAACGGGGCCGAGCTCAGCAAATTCTTCAGCCGTGAGTGGTGTCCACACAAAGTCGACACCTTTTAAGTTGGTATAGCCGTGGTGGACCACATTGTGGCCGGTGTCCCACAGGCTGAATGGCGTGAGCGAGTACAAGAAGGCGTAACGGCCAATCCATTTGTTCAGTTCGCGGTGCGGCGTGAGGCTTTGGTGACAAGCGTCATGGCCAATGATGAACAAACGGCCAATGACAAAACCAGCCGCCGAACCGCACAAAAGCTTGAGCCACACAGATTCGAGCAGCACGGTGCCTGCCACAAGCCCCATGAACAAGGCCGTGTCAACAAGCAAGAGAACAAAGGCGCGCAGGGTGGAGCGATCAGACAAGGGCTTGAGCCACTCGCGAATGATTTTGCGGTGCGGCATGTCCTGATCTGGCGGAATTGGGTGCAAATTGTCGGGGGTGGCGTTTGTAGTCATAAGTAAGGGGAAAAACTCAAGGTGCGCAAGCCGTGCTTGGGTGCCATCAAAATAGATGCCCCGAGTCTAAACCGAGTGGCTTTTCCCGTGAGTGACATGGGTCAATGGCCGTGCATCGGGGACTAGGCAAGAAAGACCTTCGCAGATTGTGAGGAAATCTCTAGCCATTCCGACCGCTTTGTTCTGTTTTGGGGGTGTCTGCCTGTGAGCTCTCGTGTGAAAACCCCGCGATTACCCTATGATCATCGCTTCTTTTGACCAATTGAAGGGGCTTTTATCCCTTATTTCCTATGACCGCACGAAATACCACTGTCGTTGCCGACGCCAATGCCCCCGCAATCACCCAGATGTTGGCTGAATTTGTTGCCTCTCATCCTTCCAAGGGCTGGTCCGATGCCGTTGAAGCCCAGGCCCACCGCACCTTTGCCAACTGGGCCGGTTGCGCTGTGGGCCCCAGCACCCATGAAACCATGGAAGCCGCATTGGGCGCAGTGAAAGAGTTGGCGCCTTCTGCCCAAGCTGCTGTGTTGGGCCGCAGCGACCGTGTTGACATGGCCAATGCGGCCTTGCTCAATGGCATCAGCTCGCACACCTTTGACTTTGACGACACGCATTTGAAAACCATCATTCACCCTGCTGGCCCGGTGGCCTCCGCCATCTTGGCACTGGGAGAGCATCTAGGTTCCACCGGTCGTCAACTGATCGACGCCTTGGTGCTGGGCGTGGAAGTGTCATGCCGCGTAGGCAATGCCGTGTATCCCAACCACTATGACCGCGGCTGGCACATTACGGGCTCAACAGGCATGTTGGGCAGTGCTGCAGCCTGCTCACGGTTGTTGGGTTTGAACGCCAAGCAAACGCAAATGGCACTGGGCATTGCCGCTTCACAACCCGTTGGTTTGCGCGAACAGTTTGGCACCATGACCAAGCCTTTCCACCCTGGTGGCGCTGCCAAAGTAGGTTTGATGTCGGCCTTGATGGCCAAACACGGTTACACCGCGTCTTCTCGCGCTTTAGAAGCACCACGCGGTTTGATGCAAGTGTTTTCCGATAAAACCGATTGGAAAGAAATCACAGAAAACTTAGGCAAGACTTGGGAAATTGAACTCAATACCTACAAGCCTTTTGCTTGCGGCATTGTGATCCACCCCGCCATCGATGCCTGCGTGCAATTGCGCGAGAAGCACAACTTAAAGCCCGAGCAAGTGGCCAAAGTCACATTGAAAGCCCACCCCTTGGTGCAAGAACTCACAGGCAAGAAAACACCCACCGATGGATTGCTGGCCAAATTCAGCGTGTTCCATTCATGCGCTGTGGCCCTCATTTATGGTCGTGCGGGTGAGCATGAGTACGCCGACGATGTGGTGCGCTCGCCCCTGGTGATCGGCGTTCGCGACAAAGTGGACTTGATTGTGGACCGCAGCATTCACGAAGCGTCTGTTGACGTGACCGTTGAAACCACAGACGGCCAAAAACACCACATCTACATTGAGCGTGCCATAGGCAGCTTGGAAAAGCCCATGAGCAATGAGCAACTCAAGGCCAAGTTTGTCGATCAAAGCACGCCTATTTTGGGTGCACAAAAAACAGAAGAAGCTTGGAACTTGTGCATGAGTTTGGCGGCGCAACAAGATTTGAAAGCCTTGCTGAAAAGCTTGACTCAATAAGTTTTAAAAAATTCAGTCCTGAAGGCGCAAACCTCGAGACTTTTTTAAACCCATGGAGACCCATATGAAACACATTTTGAGTTTGAAAACGGCATTGGCCATTTGCTTGGCCTGTGCAGGCTTGACTTCCGTGAAGGCTCAAACAGTGGCCCCTTATCCTGTATCCCGCGTGACCTTGGTGACACATTCAAGTCCGGGCGGTGGTACCGATGTGTTTTTGCGCGAGTTGGCCAAATACATGGCGCCGATCATGAAAACCAACTTTGCTGTAGAAAATATTCGCGGCGGCAGTGGTGCCAAGGCTGTGGCGCACGTGGCCAAAGGGCCCACCGATGGCTCTATGTTTTATGGCACCACGCCCACGTACATTCAAACCACCTTGTTGTCCAAACCCTCTGTAGGCTATGACGGCTTAGACCCCATGCTGATTGTGTTCATTGACCCCGAGGTAATTTTCACGCGCGCAGATTCGCCTTTTAAAACGCTGCAAGATGTGATGGTGCATGCCAAGGCCAATCCTGGCAAATCACGTTGGGGCGCCTCCAACCCAGCGTCCTTGGAGCGGATTGGCATGGAGAAGCTATCGCGTGCTGCCGGCGTCAAAGTGCCCATCGTGAGCCATGAGGGCGGCGGCGATCAAATGATTGGTGTGCTGAATGGCACCTACGACATTGGCATCGGTGAAATTCAAGAATTGCAAGGTCAGTTGGAAGCAGGCAAGGTTCGCTTGCTGGCCACCTTGTCAGAAAAACGCTTGTCTGGATTGCCGCAACTGCCAACCGCAAAAGAGCAAGGTTACGACGTGGTCATCCGCAAGTTCAGAGGTTTGGCAAGTCCCAAGGGCTTGTCAGACAACATTGCCAAGGCTTGGGAAGATGGCGCTCGCAAAGTGCTGGAGTTGCCCGCTTACAAAACGGAGTACACGAAAGATCACTTGACGCCCATGTTGCTCGGCAGAGAAGCTTCGCGCAAATTCATTCAAGACGTGGCGCAAGAAACAGCGCAAGACTTTAAAGAGATGGGCTTGCTGAAATGAATGCACAGCAAAAAGATCGCCTAACGGGTTTGTTGGGCATGATTGGCTCGTCCATTTATGTCTACCAAGCCAGTTTAATTGAAGACAGTTTGCTGGCCGATGCCGTGGGCGTGACGGGCGTGCCAACGGCCATTGGCGTCTTGTTGGGCACCGCCGCTGTATTTTTGTTTTTGAAGTCTTGGTTGCCATCCAAAGCACCTGCGACTTCTGAGCCCGACGCAGCCCCCGAGCCTGGCGGCAGTGACCACCCGCACCTTAAAGCCATGGGCCTGCTGGCCATCTTGCTTGGTTTTGTGGCACTGGTTTCAGTTTTCGGCTTCATTCTCTCCATCGGTGTGATGGTGGCGGCCGTGGCTTATTTTGGCGGCGCGCGCCAGTTCAAAACTTTGATGTGGTGTGCCTTGCTCACCGGCCCCTTGCTGTGGTTGTCGTTTGACTACGCATTAGAAATTCGCTTGCCTACAGGAATGTGGTCGCAGTGGATTGGAAAATAAATCATGGACAGTTTTTTGTTAGCCCTTTCTAACCTGTCATCGGGTTGGGTCATCTTGTCAGCGTTTGCGGGTGTGTTATGGGGCATTTTTGGCGGCGCCTTGCCTGGCATTTCACCCTCCATTGCCATGGCATTGCTGTTGCCTTTTACGGTCGGGATGGAAGCCACCAATGCACTGGTTTTGTTGGCCAGCGTGTATGTAGGTGCTGAGTATGGCGGCTCTATTCCTGCCATTCTGATTCGCACGCCCGGCACCAATTCAGCTTCTGCCACCGTCATTGATGGCAATGAAATGGCCAAGCGAGGCCAAGCAGGTGAGGCCCTGGGCATCTCCTTGATGTCGGGGCTTTATGGTGGTTTGTTTGGTTTGCTGGTGCTGGTGCTTTGCACCGAAAGCTTGGCGCAAGTGGCCTTGGCCTTCACACCGGCAGCTTATTTTTCGTTGGGCATCTTGGGCTTGTCGGTGATTGCAGGCTTGTCGGGCGGTTCGCTGCTCCGCGGCTTGATCGCTGCGTGCATGGGTTTGATGGTTGCCTTCATTGGCAGCGACCCTGTGTCCGGCGTGCAACGCTTTACCTTTGGCTCCGTGGATTTATTGGACGGCGTCAAACCCATTCTGGTCATGGTGGGCTTGTTTGCAGTCACTGAAATGCTGGTTCAAATTGGCGAGCCGCCGTGGGCCCGCGGCAACACGGGCTCGACGCGCTTGAAATTGCCCAACTGGGCCATGAGCAAGCGGCTGTTCAAGCCCCAAGCCATTGGTGCGGTCATTGGCACCTTTGAAGGCGTCACGCCCGGTGCTGGCGGTACCGTTGCCGCCTTCATGGCTTACACAGAAGCGAAGCGCTGGTCCAATCATCCAGAGGAGTTTGGCAAGGGCTCGCCGGAAGGGGTGGCGGCACCCGAATCGGCCAACAACGTGGTCACAGCCACGGCCTTGGTGCCACTCCTCAGCTTGGGCATTCCCGGCTCTAATTCAGCCGCCATTTTGCTGGGTGGTTTTTTGATTCATGGTTTGCAGCCTGGCCCCATGTTGTTTCAAAAAGCACCAGAAGTGGTGTATGGCCTGTATGGTGGCTTGTTCATTGCCAACATTGCCATGCTGCTCATTGGCTTGGTCATCCTGTCGCCTTGTATGTGGCTGGTGAACCGGCCCAAACCGTATTTGATTGCCTTCATTTTGGCACTTGTCATGGCCGGCGTCTTTGCCATTCAGCAGAGCTTGTTTGATTGTGGTTTGGTCTTGCTCATTGGCGTTTTGGGTTATGCCATGCGCCTGCTCAAAATACCCGTTCTACCCATGGTGCTGGGCATGGTGTTGGGCTTCATGGTGGAGTCAAATTACAGACGCAGCCTGCTCATCTCTGGGGGTGAGCACAGCATTTTTGTGACCGACACGGTCTCAGCTATTTTGTTGGGCTTGTCGGCAGTGCTTTCTGCTTACTCGCTCTGGAAAGAAATCTCTGAACGTCGAAAGTCAGCTAAATGAGTGAACACAAAGAGGCCAAAACGAAACTGACCATTGCGCAGCAATTGGCGCAAGGCATTCTCAAAGCCCATCCAGAAAAGGAAGCATTGGGCCTGCATGTGGGCAAGCGTTTGATCATGGACGTGGCGGGCATCTGCATTGCGGCGCGTCATGAGTTTTATGTCAAGGCAGCCCTCAGCTCATTTGAGCAAGACGGTCACTGCACCGTGTTTGGCTTTGAGCAAAAGTGCGGTGTTGAAGGCGCTGCGTTTGTCAACGGCATTGCCGCACACGGTGAAGACTTTGACGACACCTACGAAGGCGGCCCGGTGCATGCCGGCGTGGTCATTGTGCCCGCCTTGTTGGCCGCTGCCGAGCGCCATGCCTTGTCGGGCGAAGCTTTGCTGCGTGGTGTGGCCATGGGCGTGGAAGTGATGTGCCGCTTGTGCGCAGTGGCGCCCACACGCGTGCACAAAGCAGGTTTTCACCCCACAGCCATTTTTGGTGTGATGGGCGGTGTGGCTGGTTTGGGTGCCGCACTCAATTTGACCGAAGAACAACTGGTCAATGCCTTTGGCATTGCTGGCAGCATGGCCGGCGGCATCATCGAGTATTTGGCAGATGGTTCATGGACCAAGCGCATGCACCCGGGCTGGGCAGCGCAGTCAGCGTACCGCGCGGTGCGCATGGCACAAGCGGGCTTCAAAGGACCCGCTACCGTGTTTGAAGGACATCACGGTTTGTTCCATGGTTTTGCCAACACCAGCGACGGCAACTTCGACGCCATGATGAAAGACTTTGGCCATGCGTGGATTTGGACCACCATTGCGTTCAAGCCCTACGCATGCGGCACCATGGCGCACCCCTTCATTGATTGTGCGCGTTTGATTCGCCAAGATTTGGCAAAGCAAAACGCAGCGTTAACAGAAATTGACCGCATTGAGTGTGACACTGCTGAAGGCATTGTTCACCGCTTGTGGGAACCCTTGTCTCTGAAGCATTCACCCCCCAACGCGTATGCCGCCAAGTTCAGCATTCCTTATGCCATTGCAGCGGGCTTGATGCTCGACGATGCGGGCTTAGAGGCTTACACAGAAGCCGTGGTGCAAGGCGCGGACATTCGCGCATTGGCAGCCAAGGTGAGTTACATCGTCGACCCCAACAATCCCTACCCCCAACAATTCACGGGTCATGTGCGCTTGCATTTGAAAAACGGCCAAGTGCTGGAGCAGCGCCAAGGATTTTTCAAAGGCGGTGTCGATCACCCCATGTCAGATTCTGATTTGCTGCAAAAATTCAAAGCCAATTGCAAATTTGGCGGTTTGGATATTGCGCAAACGGAGGCCATTTTGTCGCAGGTCAATGGCTTGTTCAAAGCCAGCGCCGTGTCTCTCAGCTGCTTGGCATTGAAATAAGCCAAGTGCAGTAAATTCAATTTAGAAGCAGGAAAAGTAAAGCATGACCACTCTCAAGCCGGATCAAAAAGTGGCACTGGTCACGGGCGCAGGCCGCAACATTGGCCGTGCCATTGCGCATGCGCTGTCCAAGCAAGGCTTTGCTTTGGCCATCAATGTGCGTGCATCCGTCAATGAAGGTCAAGCGGTGGTTGATGAATTGCTGGCACTGGGGACCCCCGCATTACTGTGCGTGGCAGACGTCACCGACAGGCAAAGCGTGCAAGGCATGATGGACTTGATTGAATCAAATTGGGGTCGCTTAGATGTGGTGGTGAACAATGCTGCCATTCGCCGCGAAGCACCCCTTGAGAAAGTGTCGGTGGAAGATTGGCGCAACACCTTGGCGGTGGTGCTCGATGGCGCCTTTTATTGCAGTCAAGCCGCGCTGCCCATGCTGCGCCTGTCGCCCATGGGTGCCGTCATCAACATTGGCGGCCTGACGGCGCACACGGGCGCCAAGAACCGCCCGCACGTGGTCACCGCCAAATCGGGCTTGGTGGGTTTGACGCGCGCATTGGCCCATGACTTAGCGCCTGGCATCACGGTTAACTGTGTGTCGCCCGGCATGATTTCAACCCAGCGCAACAGTGGTACTGTGTCTGCTCAGCCTAACCACCATGCCACGCACCACCCCTTGATGGACCGCCGCGGCACGGCCGAAGAAGTGGCTGCCATGGTCACTTTTTTGGCCAGTGATCAAGCAAGGTTCGTCACAGGGCAGGTCATGCATGTGAACGGCGGCACTTACTTGGGTTCTTGATGCTGTTCGATTGGAACCGATGGGGCCGACTTGCGCTTACTGTTGGCTTTGCTGTCCTAGGTGGGTGGTGTGCACTTTATGTGCATGTGCCTTTGCCGTGGGTCTTAGGCCCCATGGTGGCCGTGGCGTGTGTGGGCATGGCCAATCAGGTTCACAAGCAACCTGTGCTGGCGCGCAAGTCGGCGCAGATTTACATCGGTGCTTCCATTGGTTTGTATTTCACGCCTGCAGTTTTACAACTCATTGGCGGCTTGGCACCTTGGATGGTGTTGGGTGCGTTTGTGGGCATTTTCATGTCGGTGATGTCGGCCCGTGTTTTGCAAAAACTGGCCAATGTCGATGGCCCCACAGCCATTTATTCGGTGGCATTGGGCGCATCCTCTGAGATGTCGGTGCAGGCTCAACGTGCAGGTGCTGATGGCGCGGTGGTAGCCTCCGCTCACGCGGTTCGCATCATGATGGTCACCTCTACCGCTTCCTACATTGCTTGGGCCAGTGGCGCCACACCCATCATGCCCACGCCAGGCATTGGCGTACTGAGTTGGCCTGTGACGCTGGGCTTGTTGCTAACCGCAAGCTTCACCGGTTGGTGTTTACAAAAACTCAAGACACCCAATCCATGGGTCTTGGGCGCATTGCTGATTGCTGCCATTTGCGCCAACCACGACATCACTGGCCGCTTGCCCGACTTGGGATTGATTGTGGCGCAAATTGTCATTGGTTGGGGCTTGGGCCAACACATCAACCGCGCGTTTTTTACCCGTGCACCGCGCACCTTGGCCTCGGTGGCTGTTGTCACCTTGGGCATTTTGGCGGTGTGCATGGTGGCGGCATGGTTTATTTCCAAAGGCGCTGATGTGGCCGTGATGACCGCCTTCTTGTCGATGGCGCCGGGCGGCATGACCGAAATGGGCATCTTGTCTAAGGCCTTTGGCTTGGGCGCGCCCATCGTCACGGCGTTTCACTTAACGCGCATTTTGACCACCATCTTTTTGACCAAACCGGTTTCTGAAAAGATGATGTCGACCGGCTGGGTCAAGCCTTGAATGAATCTGTTGCCCAAAGCGGCCATCGTCTGTGAGAATTGTTCGTTACCTCATGATGAACGGCGGTTCTCCATGCTTGACAGTGCGGCCAGTTTCACCGAAAGTTAACGCATAACCATAGACTCTTTTGTTTGAAGGATTTGAACTTGAAACGCTTTTCTTTGATTCTCGGAATCATGCCTAGAAATTTCCGCGCCAGTGCTGCAAGCTTGCTGGGTGTAGCCGCAGGGATGATCACTTGTTTGGGAACGGGTACAGCCATGGCCCAAGATGCTGTCTGGCCACAGCGCGCAGTGAAGATCGTTGTGCCCTACGCTGCTGGCGGCAGCTCAGATACGCTGGGCCGACTCATTTCTGTAGGCTTGACGGAATCTTTGAAACAGCCCTTCGTGATAGAAAACAAAGGCGGTGCGGGCGGCATGATCGGCTCGCAACAGGTTTCCAAATCTGCACCCGATGGCTATAACTTGGTCATCTCGGGCGTGGCCTCGCATGTCATTGGCCCTTCAGAAAATCCAAAGGTTTATGACCCTCTTAAAGACTTCACGCACATTGCCATGTTGGGTGGCCCGCCCATCGTGTTGGCCGTGAATGCGCAATTGCCCATCACTGATTTGAAAAGCTTCATTGCCTATGCAAAAGCAAACCCTGTAAGCTGGGGCTCTCCAGGCAAGGGCACGCATGGCTACTTGATTGGCGAAGCCTTCGAAGTGATGTCACAAACGCCCATGCAACACGTTGCCTACAAAGGTGGAAGCCCCGCGGTAGCCGACACCATCGCTGGCCACATTCCGGCACTGTTCACCACGCTTTCCACAGCCAGCGCTCAAATCCAAGGCGGCAAGTTGCGCGCCCTGGCCATCACGTCTTCAAAGCGCTTGCCAGAGTTCCCCAATGTGCCCACTTTTGCAGAACAGGGCTACCCCAAACTGATTGCCTTGACTTGGTTCTCTTTGTCCGGACCGCCCGGCATGTCGCCAGCTGTGGTTGAGAAATTGAACAAGGAAACACGCAAGATCATGCAGAGCCAAGTCGCCAAAGATACGTTGGCAAAGCAATCTATGGAAACGTTCGATTGGGATTCAGCGCGGTTCACCCAATATGTGGGAGAAGAACTGAAGCAATGGGCCCCGATGATCAAAACGGTGAAGTCAGACAATTGACGCCAAGGCGTGTCTTCAAGCGTCCACAAAAAAGGCCCGGAAACGGGCTTTTTTTCAAGCTGATGTGAGAAAAAGGATTGGCTTCAGCGCTTGGCTTCAAGTCTCAATTTCAATGCTGTCGTTTTGCAAACGTGCTTTGTAGGTTTTCAAAGGGATCATGCAGGGGGCCGCCACCACGTCCCCTGTACGGATATTGAAAGAGCCATTGTGAAAGTCGCACTCGACCACATCACCCTCAATTTCGCCCTCTGACAGAGAGCCCGGGCCGTGTGTACAGGCGTCATCAGTGACAAAATACTCTCCATCAATCTTGAACACCGCCAAAATCAAACCTTCTTTTTCGACTTTGATGGCTTTGCCCTCCGCGACCTCAGACGCTTTGCACAAAGAGAGAAAACGGCACGCACCCGACATAGAGAATCTCCAGTTGACAATGACAAGTCGCAGATGATAACCTCGTTTCTAATGAAAGAACATTGTTCTGCTATGCAGAACAATTTCATCTGCGAAAATTTCATACCGAAATATCGACCACTTTATGACCCCGTGCAATTGCACACGAGGAGAGACCTGCATGTTGAAAAAAGAACTCAACGACTTGGCAACCCAAACAGGACCTGGCACGCCCATGGGCAACCTGTTTCGTCGTTATTGGTTGCCGGCTTTGATGTCCGAACAGTTGCTTGGCCCCGATTGCGATCCCGTGCGCTTAGAGTTGCTGTCAGAAAAAATGCTGGCCTTTCGGGACACCGAAGGTAAGTTGGGCTTGATCGATGAGTTTTGCGCTCACCGCGGCGTGTCTTTGTGGTTTGGCCGCAATGAACAAAATGGCATTCGCTGCCCCTATCACGGCTGGAAATACGATGTGAACGGCAATTGCACCGAAGTGCCTTCAGAGCCCACCTCAGGTTATTGCGAGCGCATCAAGTTGAAGTCTTATCCGATGGTGGAACGTGGTGGTGTGATTTGGGTTTACATGGGGCCTGCCGACAAACAGCCACCCTTGCCTGAGTGGGAATTTGCCACACTGCCACTGGAGCACTCTTACATGTCTAAGCGCGTGCAAGCCAGCAATTGGTTGCAGGCTTTGGAAGGCGGCATTGATTCAAGCCACGTTTCTTTCTTACACAGCGCATCACTTAGCCGCGATCCTTTGTTCAAGGGCGCCAAAGGCAATGAGTACAACCTCAACGACTTAAGCCCGGTGTTTGAAGTGGTCGAGGCCGATGGGGGTTTGTTGGTGGGTGCACGCCGCAATGCCGAAGACGATCAGTACTACTGGCGCATTACACCTTGGGTCATGCCCAGCTTTACCATGGTGCCGCCGCGGGGTGATCATCCTGTGCACGGTCACTTCTGGGTACCGATCAACGATCATGCGTGCTGGACATGGAGTTTTGACTACCATCCAACTCGTGCACTGACCACCGCTGAAGTGGACGCAATGAAAGGCGGTGCCAGCATTCACGTGAAGGTCGACGAAGACTACGTGCCATTGCAACGCATGGACAACGACTACCTCATGGACCGCAAGGCCCAGCGCGAAGGCTCCTTGTACAGCGGCATTGAAGGGATTGGCATGCAAGACGCATCGCTGCAAGAAAGCATGGGCGCAATTCAAGACCGCACCAAAGAAAATTTGGTCTCCACCGACAACGGCATCATCATGGCGCGTCAGCGCTTGATTAAAACTGCACGCGCCTTGGCTGAGAACCCTGATTTTGCATTGCCAGGTTTAGACCCTGAGCATCAAAAAGTGCGGTCGGTGGCCATGCTGATCAAACGCGGTGTGCATTACAAAGAAGGCGCCAAAGAGCACTTCAAGTCGGCACCGGGCAAGCCCCATTCGAGTGTTTAATTTGCAACGCGCCATCGTTACTTCAAAATAAAAAGGTCATACATGGGACAAACATTCAAGGCCGCCGTGGCCATGCCCAACGGCACCATTGAGATTCAAAACTTTCAAACACCCGATCCCAAGCCGGATGCGGGTTTGTTGAAGGTGGCGGTCACTGGTGTCTGCGGCAGCGATTGGATGTTTTTCCAAGACCTCCCCAAAATTCAAGGGCCCGCCATTTTGGGTCACGAAACAGTCGGCCATGTGCAAGAGGTGGGTGCCATAGCCGGACCTAAGTGGGGTGTGAAAGAAGGCGACTTGGTGGCCTTAGAAGAGTACTTGCCTTGTGGCCATTGCGACTTTTGCAGAAGCGGCGATTTCCGTTTGTGCAATGCCACCGATTGGCGACTGGGCGGTCCGCGGTATGGTGCCACCGGCTTGAACCGGGGCTCTGGCTTGTGGGGTGGTTTTGCCCAGTACCAAGAACTGCACATGAACACCGTGTTCCACAAAGTGCCCGCAGGACTTGAGCCTAAATATGCGGCACTGGCTTTGCCCGTGTCCAATGGCGTTGAGTGGGTCTACCTGCATGGCGGCGCAGGCCCTGGCCAAACTGTTTTGATTCAAGGCCCTGGCCAACAAGGTTTGTCGTGTGTGGTGGCCGCGCGTGAAGCGGGTGTCGACAAAATCATTGTGACGGGCTTGAACACACCCTCAGATCAAAAGCGTTTGGCCATGGCCAAGCACTTGGGGGCCAGTCACACCGTGGCCATTGGCGATGAAGATTTGCTCGAATCGGTGGCCGAAATAACAGGTGGTCAAATGGCCGACCTGGTCATTGACTGTGCCTCTGGTGGCCCTGCCTCTGTGATCAGCGCCATACAGTTGGCGCGCAAAAAAGGCCGCGTGATTTTGGGCGGTATCAAGCGCCAAAAAGTGCCGCAGTTTGACAGCGACATGATCATTGCAAAATTCCTGACAGTGAAGGGTATGCGCGGCCACAGTTACGAATCTGTGGAATTAGCGCTGCAACTCATTGCCGGCAATCGCCACGACGTGAAGTCCATGAGCACGCACATGTTTGGTTTGGACCAAACCGAATTCGCCATCCGATCTTTGGTAGGTGAAGGCGCAGAAGACGCCATTCACATGACCATCGATCCTTGGAAATAAAAGATGAAAATCTTCAAGTCTTGGCGTCTACGCCGAGACTTGAAATGCCTTGTTGCACAAGGTAGTGCGCTGAAGCCTCAGACAAGTGGCTGCTCACGATCACAGTCAGACCACTGAGTGTGCTGTCTGTCCAAGCCAATTCATCGGCGCACACTTCAGCTTGTGTTTCAAAGGGCGCCAACTGAACCACATACTGACCCTCTGCTGTTTGGACTCGGCCCTTTAAGCGAAGCAGCGCTGCCCCCAATGTTTTTTGCAATTCACTCACTTGCGCTTGCAGCGCATTGATTGAAAGGCTGGAAGTGATCGGCCACCACAAGGCCTGTGCAGAATGAACATGCTCGTGTCCTTGCTCGCAAATTGCACAGGACACACCTGGCTTGTGCAAGTGCAAAGCGTGCAAAGGCGTTGTCACAACTTGCAGCGCAATAGCTTGAGCTGATGGTGGCGACGCTTCATTTGTTGAAGTGAGTCGCAGTGCCAAACTGCTCAGTAAATCTTTTACCGACAAGTCAGCCCGCGCTGAGGTAAGCAGGTAGGGTGGCTTTTCAAGTTCTAAATGCGCCAAATGATGTTGCACGCGCAAATTGAGTGCGTCCAAATTCTCTGAACTGACCAAATCTGTTTTGGTGATGATCAAGACGTCTGCGCCTGCCAGTTGCGCGCGTGCTTCGGCGTGTTGTTTGAGAACCGCATCGGCCGTGCTGGCGCTGAGGCATGTGATGACGCCCGCCAAGCGATAACGCTCGCTGAGCAAGTCGCTGCTTCGCAGTGCTTCGGCCACGGGGCCTGGCTCTGCGAGGCCAGTGGTTTCAATGACCAAGTTGGGAAAACGTGGCATGCGCCTTTCTAAACGCGCCCAAAACAAATCTTCAAGCGCCTCGGCCAAGCCTGGCAAACCGGTGCAACAAACGCAGGCATTGGCCACCAGTGCGCTGCTTTCGGTGGCACCACTGAGCAGTTGATTGTCCAAACCCACCTCGCCCATTTCATTGATAACGAGAGCGGCCTCTTTGAACTCAGCTTGCGCAAGCCACGACTTGAGCAGGCTGGTTTTGCCGCTGCCCAAATAGCCCGTGAGCAAATACACGGGAATGCGTTTGTCGTCTGTGCGAACAAGATCAGGCGTGGAAATAGAAAGGGTCATGTGACGGGTCAGTGGGTTGTGCGTATCATCGTGCCATTCGCTTCACATTTCTGCAAGGCAAGACCATGGAACGCATCACAATTTCGATTGAAACAGAGTTGGCCACTATTTTGGACCAACTGACAGAGAAAAATGGCTATACCTCAAGGTCAGAGGCCATTCGAGATTTGATTCGCGGCTGGCATTCGCAAGAAACCTTGCGCCAAAACGAAAGTGAGCATTGCATTGCGCATTTGGGCTATGTGTACAACCACCACGACCGCACCATGGCGGAACGCATTGCCAACTTGCAGCATGACCACCATGACCTCACGGTCTCGAGCATGCACTTGCATCTAGACCATGATAACTGTTTGGAAGTTGCGTTTTTAAAAGGTAAAACCAAAGAGGTGAGGCAATTTGCGCATCGCATCGTGGCGCAAACGGGCGTGCGCCACGGCTCGGTGCAAATTGTGCCGCTTACTTTGGAAAAAGCAGCGAAGGGGCACGACCACGGCGATGGGGTTCACCATTTTCACTTACAACCTGCCAGTTGAGATTTTTTGATTTGTAAATGCGAGCGCTGACCAAGTAGACCAACAAGGCGATGCCTGTGACGCCAATGCCAATGTAGCCACCCCAAGCATCCCAAATCTCTTCCAAGTTGCTAAAGTGCTGGCTGCAGTGGCCAACGGCAACCACCACCAGTGACAGCGTGGCCACAACGCCACTCATGATGCGACCTGTCTGGTGTGCCAAATGGTGGCTCCGATTGACCAGCCAATGCATGAGCAAGCCATTGCTGGTATCGGCCAGGATCATGCCTGCGCCAAAACTCACAGCCAAGGCCACGATGGCAAAGAACCCACCCAGCTCGTGGCCCTTGGCTGCCATCAGTCCTGCTTGTGCCAAAGAATCCAATGAAATGGCAAATCCAAAACCAACGCCCATGGGGTGTGCAAATGGCCCCATGGCTTGCAAAATTTTGCGCTGAACAGGGCTGCCAGCGTGGTTGTGGTCTTCGCTGCCTGAAAAGCAAAACTTGAAATTTCGGTGAGCCAGCCACAACAAGAAAAACGTTGAAATCCAAAGACCCACGGCATCCAACCATTGTGGCAACTGAACCCCATAAAGATAAAACACAAAGGTGGCCAGCAAAATAGTCAGGCTGTGACCGGCTGCGAATTGAAAGCCAGTCAGGCGTGCTATCCAATAAGCGCTGCCGTTGTGGCGCAGACGTGTCATGCCATCGACCACCGCAATGTGGTCTGGGTCGAGGCCATGCCGAAAGCCCAAAGCGAGCAGCAAACCGGACGTGGCGAGCAGTGAAGTGGTATTCAAATCCATGGTGTGATTTTCTTCTAATTCGTCATACTTGGGTGCGAAAAAAAAGCACAAGGCCTGCGCTTTTTAGTGGCAATCCCTTTTAGGGCTTGTTTTTGTGGGCCAAATTCAGAGCGTGTTGTGTGTCGTGTGAGTGGCCGTGAGCGTGCCCATGTGAATGATCGTGGGCGTGACTGTGGTCATGGTCATGAGAGTGCCCATGTCCATGAGAATGGGCCTTGTTGTGATCATGGCGGTGCATCTTGCCGTCTTCGTGGGCGTGCCATTCACCAGGATCGGACTTGCCATGCGCGCGGGGATCTTCATTGAAGACCAAGGATTTGACAGTGACAGGCACAGTCCATGAAGGCATGCGAATACGTCCTAGGTCGACAAAGTCAAAGCCCCACAAAGTGACGCCATCAATGACCAAGACTTCGCACTTCACGCGCTCGTCTTCTTTAAAGAGATGCCCCAAATTGTGCGCAATGTCGCCATCGGTCACGATGTACAAATGACGCTGTTGTTTCAAAGTTTCGGGCAGGCCATTGAGAATGCCTTGCGCCAAAGCATTCATGCGAACAAAAGAAGGTGCGCCCAACCAACGCAATGAGATGGCCACATCTTGCGCACCCTCGACCAGATCGTGTCTTTTGAAAGACTTGCTCAATGCACTGACAATTTCTGCAGAATCAATGTGGTCTTTCAACTCTAGGTTCAAAGGAATGACCTGCAAATTTTTGCGCGGCAGAAGCGCTGCAGGTTCAGAAATGAAGGTGGTGTTGCCACTCAATTGCACACTGTATTCAGAAGCGCCTAAAACAGTGGCACGAATGCACTCACCCGCTGGCAACAATGCCACGGGCACGGCATTTTGGTCCAAACGTTGGCGTACCGCTTCACCAAACAATTTGCCCAGATCGCCAAAGTCGCGCATCTCGCGGCGGTAAACATACTCACCCACACCGCCCGAGAACATGATGCCGTCGAGTTGGCCCCAGTCGTCGACGGGGTCGGTTAAATACAAATTAGACAAATCTTCGCGTGAAAACGTTTGAGTGAGCACGCGCACCAGTGCGTCGGCCATCCACTGGGCCACGGTGGCCAATTCTTGACGGGTGACTTGATCGCCCAACTTCCAGTTGAAGCCAGCTTGTTTGGCCAAGTAAGCACCGGCCGGATCGAGTCGAGTCAGAATGTTTTTTTCATCCACCACCAACAGGCGTCCGCCCAAATGCACAGCGGCCGTGGCAACAAGTTCGCCGTTTTGAACCAGTCCGAGCTTGGTGGTGCCGCCACCAATGTCGATGTTCAAGATACGGTGCTTGTCATCGTAAGACCGTTTGGCCGCACCAGAGCCGTACACAGCCAGCATGGCTTCCATGTGGTGGCCGGCTGTGGCGCATACAAACTCGCCGCCTTGCTCTGCCAACACAGCCGCAATCGATTCGCTGTTTTCGCGCCGCAGCGCCTCGCCCGTCAAAATGACGGCACCGGCATCAATTTCATCGGGGTGCAAACCCGACTCTTGGTAAGCCTTGTCAATGATGGCGCCCAGTGCTTTGGCGTCCATCAAACTGTCGCTCAAATAAGGCGTTAAAGAAATGGGCGATTGATACAGCGCGGTGCGCTCGACCACGGTGTAGCGGCTCGACAAGTCTTCTGCAATGCGCCTTAAGTGAATGCGCGAAAAGACCACCTGCGTGCCTGAAGAGCCCACATCAATGCCCACGCTGTGCAGGGTCACATTGTCTTGGCGCCACAAAGATTCTTGTGACGGATCGTCGCCGGCAAAATCATGATCGTGGTCATGGTCTGCTTCGCCATCGTGTGTGTGATACGTGTCAGCGCCATATTGGTGGTCGTGGACGCTGTGTTTGTTTTTAATGTCTTCGCTGCTCATACTGACCGTTCAATAAAACTGATCAAAGTGCACTTGGTCCATGGGCACTTTCAGATCAATCAAAGTTTTTAAAAGAGACTGTCCCATCAAGGCAGGACCTGCAAAATAAATTTCCATTTGTTGCAAACGTTCGCCAAAGCTTTGCGCCACTGCGTCGTGGGCAAAACCACGCAGATAAGGGTTGGTTAAGTTGGCAGTGTCTGGCTCACCAGAAATGATCGCTTGGTAATGGCCGCGAGCATCCCAGTCGGAAAGCGCTTGCAGCATGTCCAAGCCGCAGACATCTTGCAAAGAACGTGCGCCATAGTAGAAATGCAATTTTCTACTTTGCATTTTGGGGCTGTTGAATGTGCCGCGTGCAATCGAAACCATGGGTGCTAAACCCGAACCACCCGCCACACACAAAATGTCGCGTTCAACATCTTCCCGCAGATAGGCCATGCCGTAAGGGCCATCAATTTCAACTTGTGCGCCTGGTGCCAACTGATCAAACAAGTGCGCACTGCCATGCCCGCCAGGAACGCGTCGAACTTGAAACTCCATCACTTGACTTGCTTGGGGGTGGCCATTGATCAAGCCCACGTTGCTCATGGAGTAGGCGCGCGGCCCCGCAATGCCGGGCATTTGAACCAAGGCGTATTGGCCACTTAAAAAAGCAACAGGCGTGGTGGTTTCAAACTTGAATTCCGACAAATCATGCGTGATGGCGTGCTTTGAAACGAAAGTTGCTGTGGTGCGAACAGGGCGATGCTGGGGTGCATATTTTTCGCTGGTGCGAAGCTTAATTTGCAAAGGGCCCGAGGGCTTGCTTTGGCAACCGAGACCTCTGTTTTTGGCGCGATCTTTGTCTGAAAGGCCAGGGGCTTCTGGCCAGCAGAAGGACATCACGCCTTCTAGCAATTCAAATTTGCAATTGCCGCAAGAGCCGACATTGCACTCGTAGGGAAATGCGATGCCATGTCGAAGTGCTGCGCGAAGCAAGGTGTCGTTGTCTGCGCAAGGGAAGGACTGATCGGATCCAGCCAGTTGAATGAGGTGTACTGCTTGAGGCATAAATTTAAGCGCGATAGCCCAATTGAGACGAGATGGCCTCAGCGGTACTGAGCAAAACAGGCGCCAAACCGCGTAACTTTTTAAGTGTCAACCGCTGACTTGGGCCGCCAATGCCAATGGCAGCCACCACTTGTCCCGTGATGTCTCGCAGCGGCGCGCTAATCCCGCGCATGCCTTGCTCAGACTCTTCATCGTCAATGGCGTAACCATGCGACCGAATTTCGGCGAATATTTTCATGAGTTGCGCGGGGTCTGTTTGGGTGCCAGGGGTGCGCGCTATGAGCGGTGCGTTAAGAACTTTGTTCATCAATTCGGGGCCACCAAAAGCCACAATGGCACGCCCTTCGCAAGTGCAGAACGCAGGCTTGATGGTTCCGATGTAGCTCTTCATGCGAATGGCTTGGCGGCTTTCGAGGTTGTAGAGGTACAAAATATTGGTTTCGTTCATCACGGCCAAGTGAATGGTTTCGCCGGTTTGTTCGCGAAGCACATTCAGAAAGGGTTGCGCCATGTTGGACACATCCAAACGACGGCGAACCAAAGCCCCCATCACGAACAAATTGATGCCCAAGCGGTATCGGCCAGTTTCGGGGCTTTGTTCCAAAAGACCTTCACTGGTGAGCGTGACGGCCAAGCGGTGGACCGTGCTTTTGGCCAAAGACAAACGTTTGGCCAAACTGCTGATGCCAATTTCAGGCTCAACTTCAGAGAAACATTTCAGCACGCGAACAGCCGCTGCCACAGAAGACAGGCGTGAGCTTTTGGACGAAGAGGGTTCAGTGGTCATGAGATTCTGACAATTTCATTCGAAGGTTTCTGAGTTTGTAATGAACGCCCTGTCAAAGCCATGATTGAGAGGCCATCAGCTTTTGGAGGACAAGGGTTTTTTGGGTGCTGCTAGCATTTGTGTGACATCATATCGATTTCCCACTTAAAAGAACATCGTTCCTTATAAAAGAATGATCATCCAAATCAATCGCTTTAAAAAGAGGCCGGCAAAAGTTGCTTTGGAGGTTCATGAGAGGAAAACTCCCGCTAGGGTAAACCCGTCCGACCGTCCCTTGACACTTTTGGTTGATTCCCGCCTAATAGCCGTTGTGCCTTTATATGGACTGTAGTTCCGCATAAAAGAACGAGTAAGTGGTTCTGATTTGATCAGCGTAATTCTGGAGAATTAATTCGTGCAAAGTTCAGTCGCAGAAACTGCAAGCCCTAAGTTTGGTACAGCATTTGACGCCAAGTGGGTGGTCATCGGTATCAGCCTGGTGGTGGTGGCCATTCTTGCGTTGGTCCCATTCTGTTTCATGATTTGGCAGAGTTTCCACACGCCAGAGACTGCCTCAACGCCCTCCGTATTCACCTTGGGCAATTACGTCAAGGCCTACACCAACCCCGAAACAGTGGCTATTTTCTGGAACTCGGTTCAATTCGCGCTGGGCACTTCTTTGTTGGCGTTTGTCATCGGTACGGCTTTGGCTTGGATGAACGAGCGAACCAATACACCCTTGCGACGTTTGTTTTTTGCCTTGTCCATCGTGCCACTCATCATTCCAGGCATTTTGTTCACCATCTCATGGATCATGTTGGCCAGCCCAAAGATTGGTTTGTTGAACACTTGGGCGATGGCCATTTTTGGCCTTGAGTCACCGCCTTTCAACATCTACTCCATGTGGGGCATGATTTGGGTCGATGCACTGCATTGCTCGCCGATGGCGTTCTTGCTCATGTCGTCGGCATTCAAGGCAATGGACCCCTCGCTTGAAGAGTCGGCCGTCATGAGCGGCTCAAGCATATTGAATACATTGCGCCGCATCACCTTGAAGCTGGCTTATCCCGCCATCATGGCCACGGTACTGACTTTGTTTGTCAACACCATCGCCTCATTCGAGGTGCCTGCTTTGTTGGGCTTGCCCGCAGGCATTCAAGTCTTCACCTCTGCCATTTACCAAGCGATTCACCAGTACCCAAGCCAAATTGGTTTAGCGGCAAGTTATTCGGTTATTTTGTTGTTGCTCACCACGGGCGGTATTTATGTGCAGTCTCGTATCTCTTCCACTGGCAGCAAATACGCCACCGTGACGGGCAAAGGTTTCCGTCCTCGCACCATCGATTTAGGGGTATGGCGGTACTTCACATTGGCCATCTTCATTGTTTACTTTTTGTTCATTGTTGTGCTGCCCTTTTTAGTGCTTTTGTGGTCGTCATTGCAAAAATTTTATGCGCCACCTTCTGTCGAAGCTTTGTCACGCATCACCTTGGACGGGTACCGCTATATTTTGGGCTCTGAATCCATTCGCAACGCCGTGTTAAACAGTTTGTGGATGTCGTTTGCAACAGCGACGGCAGTGATGTTGTTAGCGGCCGTTGTGTGTTGGATTGTGGTGAAGACAAAAATTCGCGGCCGCTGGTTGTTGGACAACTTGGCTTCATTGCCCATGGTGTTTCCTGGCTTGGTGCTTGGCGTGTCCATTATGATTTTCTATCTCACGTTTGACATTGGGATTTATGGCACCTTTTGGATCATTTTGTTGGCCTATGTCACGCGATTCCTGCCTTATGGTTTGCGCTACAGCACCACGTCCATGTTGCAAATTCACAAAGACTTGGAAGAATCTGCTGGCATGAGTGGGGGCAGTTGGCTGACTGTGTTCCGCCGCATCATCTTGCCATTGCTCAAGCCGGGCTTGGTAGCTGGGTGGATTTACGTGATGATTGTTTCGATTCGCGAGCTATCCACTTCCATTCTTTTGTACAGCCCCGGCAATGAAGTGATCTCCATTGTGATTTGGGAGCTGTGGGAGAACGGACAGTATGTGGAGTTGTCCGCTTTAAGCGTGCTCTTTATTTTGCTTTTGCTGGTCTTGGTCGGCATAGCTCAGATGGCTGGTAAACGCTTTGGTGTCAAAGACAGCTAAAAAAGTTGCAGGTGAGCAAGGCCAACGCGGCCTTGCCTGACTTCATTTAAAACAAGGAATTAAAGTGCTAAATGTCAGTGGATTGCATACGGAATATGTGAGTGACAAAGGTGTCGTCGTCAAGGCCGCGCAAGATGTGAGCTTTGAAGTGCCCGAGGGGCAGCTTTTTACTTTGCTTGGCCCTAGCGGATGTGGCAAAACGACCACCTTGCGATCTATCGCAGGCTTAGAAAAACCCACTGAAGGGGTTATCACAGTCAGTGGCACTGCCGTCTACAACTCAGCGCAGAAAGTATTTATCCCGCCTAACAAACGTGGATTTGGCATGGTGTTTCAGTCCTACGCCATTTGGCCCCACATGACGGTATTTCAAAATGCCAGTTTTCCATTGGAAGTGGGGCAAAAAAAATATTCTCGCAAAGACATTGAAACCAAAGTCATGCGGGTATTGGATTCAGTCGAATTGGCGCAATATGCAGACCGCGATGCCACACGACTTTCAGGTGGACAGCAACAGCGTTTGGCTTTGGCGCGCGCCTTGGTCATGGAGCCCAAGTTGTTGTTACTCGACGAGCCCTTGTCCAACCTAGACGCCAAACTGCGTGAAAAGATGCGCTTTGAGTTGAAGAAAATTCAACGCGAGTTGGGCATCACGACCATCTATGTGACGCACGATCAGTCAGAAGCGCTGGCCTTGTCGCATGAAATTGCGGTCATGCGCAATGGGCGCATTATGCAAATTGGCACACCTCGTCAAATTTACGAAACGCCCAACACAGAGTTCGTCGCTGACTTTGTGGGCACCATCAATTTCATCAAGGCAACCGTCAGGTCAGTGGATGCTGCAGCTCAGGCCATGGTGGTTGATTCAGAAATTGGCACGGTTCAAGTACCCATGATCAATGATTTTCATGTGGGAGAAGAAGTGCAAGTGTGTGTGCGCCCAGAAGACGTGCACCTCAGTGATTCAACGCCGCCCGTCAGTCACACCAACCATTATTTGGGCACCGTGTATGCCAAAATCTTCTTAGGCGATGTGCTTGATTTTCAAGTGCAAGTGAACGACAAAGTCATGTTGGCCCGTGTTCACCCAAGTCAAAAAACACCCGTTGGAGCACCCATTCACATTGTGCTGGACCCTTCCGACTGCATCGTTCTCAAGCAACACAAAAATTGATAAATTTTAAAGGAAAACCATGAGTGCTGATGACAAAAAAGCGCCCTCTACGGAATTCGTTCCCAATGAGTCGCACTACCACAGTAAAAAAGATCGCACCTTTGTACGCGCCATTGCCGGCCCCTACAACTTAGGCGATGAATTGAAGCGTTTGCGCGCCATGCCCCGCGTGCGCAAAGGCAAGGACATCAAATTCAACGATGGCCCTCAAGCATTTAGCCGTCACTATGTGGAGCCCAAAGATGGCATCACACAAACCTTTCACATGCACTTGGAAGAGTATGGCCCTGGCGGCAACTCACAAAAGCACGGGCACGTGAACGAAGCTGCGTTCTATATTTTGGATGGCACAGGCTACGAAATTCATGACGGCATTCGCTACGACTGGAAAGCTGGCGACATTGCCGTTGTTCACAACAACTGCGTACACCAACACTTCAATGCCAGCAACGAGCGCCCCGCCCGTGCCTTGGTCATCAAAACCAAGCCCATGTACATGTTCATGAACATGTTGTTCCAGCACCAAGTCGAACCACGCCCAAGCGAGCCCGCACCTGGCGGCGAAGGCTTTGTGGCGCGCAACGACGAAGAAGACTTTAACCATCCAAAGGGAGGCTACTGAGATGGCTTGGGACGAATCAAAATCATGGTTGCAAGGCAACCAACAAGGCAAGTATTACCAAGGTCTCTTGGACGACGCAGAGCAAATGCCTGCGCGCAATTCCAAGCGCCACAAAGTGGTACGCCCCGAAGACATGCCATGGGAAATGGCGCGCCAAGGTTTGCTCAAGCACTTGCTGAATGAGTCCATGAACACGCGCATCGAAACTGTCGATGCTTACATGCAAATCATTCCACCCGGCAGCAAGTCGGGCAAGCACCGCCACTTGGCTGAAGAGTGCGTGTATGTGCTCGAAGGCCGAGGCTACGACTTGCATCAAGATTGCGACGTGGAAATTACAGACACGTACCACTGGAAGCCTCAAGACGAAATCAAACGTTATGAGTGGGAAGCGGGTGATGTGATTTACATTCCACCAAACACCATTCACCAACACTTCAACGCAGATCCTGATCACCCTGTGCGCTTAATTTCTTCCATCAACCGCATTTTCAAATATTGCGGCTTGAATGACTTGGAGCAAATTGAGAACGCGCCAGAGTTTGATCCCTCCATCACCTTGGATGGCGAAGCAATTTTGAAATATTTGCGCAAATAAAACTCGGTGGGCGCTTGCTGCGCCCACATTGACGCATTACAAATAAAACAGAGCAGCATATGGCTAAAGACGCACTCGTATCGGAAGACCTTGCTTCCAAATTTGCAACTGAAAAAGAAACACCCTATACCCGTTGGGTCAAAAACGAAGGTTTGGACATCATCAGTGCCCATTACATTCGCAGTCTGAACACGGTTGATTTGAAGCCTTGGGCGCGCCGCGGCGGCAAAGGCGTTTACATCAATCACGAAGCCTCACGCACTTCCAACGATTGCTACGTGTGCGAAATTGCGCCAGGCAAGCAGCTTGAGCCGCAGCGTCAAATTTTTGAAGAGATGATTTATGTGTTGTCTGGCCGCGGTTCAACCACGGTCTGGAATGACGAAGGCCATCGCATCACATTTGAGTGGCAAGCAGGTGCCTTGTTTGCGATTCCTTTGAACTGCATGCACCAACACTTCAACGGTTCAGGCAAAGATGCTGCGCGTTTTGTGGCTGTGACCAATGGCCCACCCGTCATTAACTTGTACGAAGATTTGAACTTTGTGTTTAACACGAAACACGACTTTGCCAATCGCTTCAATGGCGAGCCAGATTACTTCAGTGGCAAGGGCGAGCAAAAAGGTTTGCTGCTGGAAACCAATTTTGTGGCCGATGCCGTCAACTTGCCACTCATCAGCGCCAAAGAGCGCGGTGCCGGTGGCGGACACATTCGTTTCAACATGGCGCGTGGCTCCATGAACAGTCACATCTCTCAATTCCCGGTAGGTACCTACAAAAAGGCCCATTGCCACGGCCCAGGCGCCCACGTGATTATTTTGAGCGGTGAAGGCTACAGCTTGATGTGGCCTGAAGGCGAGGAGCCCCGTCAGTACGATTGGGAAGTGGGCGCCATGATCGTACCGCCCAACATGTGGCTCCACCAGCATTTCAATACGGGGCAAACTCCCGCACGATACCTTGCTTTTAAGCACGAGGTGGTGTCGATTCGAAATGCCCAAGGCGTGCCTAAGGCTTGGATCAGCCGCCGTGTGGGCGGCGACCAAATTGATTATGCTGACGAAAGTCAGGCGGTTCGCACGCGTTTCGAGGAGTCTTTGGCCAAGCACGGCATGACGCCACGCATGGAAGAAGCCTACGAGGCGGAATTACCGACACTTCCCCCTAAATCCTAGTTGGAGATCTCGAATGAACAATGCTCGTTTTTCACGTCGACAAATGATTCAAGCAGGCGCAGCCACTGTAGGGGCTGCCAGCTTGGGTTCTGTCATGGCGCAAGCCTCAGCCTCCAACATCGCAGCTTTGGCCGCTTTGACTGGGGCTGAGCGCCAAAAGCGTTTGGCTGAAGGCGCGAAAAAAGAGGGTGTTGTCAGCATCTATACGTCGATGCCGCTAGACGATATGGCTGCGCTCACTTCCGCCTTCGAAGCGAAGTACGGCGTCAAAGCCAAAGTATGGCGCAGCGGTTCAGAAAAAATCTTACAGCGCGGATTGCTAGAAGCCAAAGCCAATCGGTTTGAGGTCGATGTGTTCGAAACCAACAGCCCCGAAATGGAAGTGTTGTCTCGCGAGAAAGTATTGATTGCAGCCAACTCGCCCTTTTTGAACGAGCTCATTCCGCAAGCCATTCCCTCACACAAGGAGTGGATTGCCACACGCTTGAATATTTTCACGTGTGCTTACAACACCAAGCTGGTTAAAAAAGAAGAGTTGCCTAAAACCTATCAAGACTTGCTCGATCCGAAATGGAAAGGCAAATTGTCAGTCGAGGCAGATGACAGTGACTGGTTGGCTGAAACTGTCATGAGAATGGGTGAAGAAAAAGGAATTGCTTTGTTTAAGGAAATTGCGCGCAAGAACGCAGTTTCGGTTCGCAAGGGACATACCTTGTTGTCCAACTTGGTTGCGTCCGGTGAAGTACCCATGGCGCTCACGGTTTACAACTACAAAATTGAGCAGATGAAAAATTCTGGCGCGCCAATCGATTGGTTTGCTTTAGACCCCACCATTGCAAGGCCCAATGCCAATGGTGTTGCACGAAATGCGCCGCATCCTCATGCCGCGCTGTTGTTCCAAGATTTTGAATTGACAGAAGGTCAAATTATTTTGGGCAAGCGGGATTTCATTCCGACCAGCATCAAAGTGCCTTCTAACTTGAACAAAATGCCGCTGACTTTTGCCAACCCCAAAACTACGTTAGACGATGGTCAAAAGTGGAACAAAATTTACGACGATATTTTCAGCCGCAGAGGTTGATACGCATTCAATCCATAGCGCCGCAGGTGCATACAACAAAGGATCACAGCATGCTGAATTCCAAACGTTTAACAGTCACCCGAGTGCGCCACCTCGTTCATTTGGCTGCCTTGTGTCTGTGTTTGAGTAGCAGTTTGACCAGCTTGGCTCAAGCACAGAGCGCAACCGATTTGACCTTGCTCAAAAGTACGGCACCAGACCGATCAGCTAAGTTGGCTGCTGCGGCCAAATTGGAAGGCGGCATCACGCTCTACACCTCCATTGCAGAAAAAGATCTCAAGCCATTGATTGATCCTTTTGAAAAAAAATACGGTGTGAAGGTCACCACATGGCGTGCCAGCGGCGACAGTGTCATGAACCGTACCATCAATGAAACGCGTGCTAAGCGCTACAACGTCGATTTGGTCCACGCAGGCACGGTCGAGCTTGAAGTGCTTCACCGCGAAAAAATGTTGCAGCCTGTAGCGTCCCCTCATTTCACGGAGCTCATGCCGAGCAGCGTGCCTGCTCACAAGGAATACGCCACCACCATCTACTCCATGTGGGTGCAGGCCTACAACACCGGGTCGGTGAAAACAGCAGAACTGCCTAAAACCTATGAGGACCTGCTCGATCCCAAATGGAAAGGCCGTTTGGGTTATGAAGTTGAAAACATCGATTGGTTTGTCACCGTGGTCAAGTCCATGGGCGAAGCCAAAGGGCTTCAATACTTTCGCGACTTGGCCACAAGCAACGGCATTTCTGTGCGCAAGGGGCATACCAATTTAACCAACATGGTGGCAGCCGGTGAAGTGCCCGTGGCTCTCACGGTTTACAACTACATGCCCGAGCAGCTAAAGAAAAAAGGCGCACCCATCGATTGGTTGGTGCTTCAGCCTGCGGTGGTTCGGGGCAATGCGGTGGGCGTGATGAAGAATGCGAAAAACCCAGCCGCGGCGGCATTGTTCATGGATTATTTGTTGGGTGAAGGACAGCAAGCCTATGCCGATTTGGCCTACTTGCCTGCTAACAGCAAAATTGCGTCATCGCTGCGCAACTACAAAATGTTGGTGGTGGATCCACAAGAAAGCTTGGACGGCCGCGACAAATGGCGCAAGCTTTACGATGAAATCATTATCCGCGGAGCAAAACCATGAGTACCTCGCAAGCCACTGCGGATGGCGCAGTGCCGATGTCCAAGCTGGACATCCGCAACATGGGGCTCATTACGCTGGGCCATTCGTTAACACACTGGTACCCCGCAACATTTTTCATGTTGTTGCCTCTCATTGGCAATGAAATGGGGCTTAACTACAGCCAAATTGGCTTCATCATGACGTGCCAATATGCTGCGGGTGCACTTTCAAATGTCCCCGGCGGCATGCTGGTGGATGTGTGGGGTAAGAAGGGCCAGCTAATGGCCCTTTCGCTTTTTTGGGTGGGTTTCCCGTACCTCATGATGGGCTTCAGTTCTCAGTATTGGATGCTGCTCATCTGCGTGATGCTGGTGGGCATTGGCAACAATTTGTGGCACCCCACTGCCATTCCTTTGTTGGGCAGCATGTTTCCCAAGCGCAAGGGTTTGGCACTGTCATTGCACGGCATGGGGGGCAATGTGGGTGATGCGCTGGCACCCTTGGCGGTGGGTGCACTTTTGACCACCTTGTCATGGCGCGAAATTGTGGTGCTCAATGTGGTGCCGGGCGCTGCCATGTCCATGCTTATTTTGTTTTTCTTGGGCACCATGACATTTGCACCCAAGTCAAAAGCAAAAACTTCAGTTGAAGTCAACGATGCAAATATTGCAAATACTGCAAATACTTCACCTGCCGCAGATTCAAAAGGCCAGAGCATGCGCAGCTATGTTGCAGGACTTCGCACCTTGATGCAAACACCTGGCTTGTTTTTGCTAACCCTGAGCTCTGGTTTCAGATCGATGACGCAAGGCACTTTGCTTACCTTCTTGCCCTTGTATTTGGCCAATGAAATGCATTACAACGTGTTTTGGGTTGGCGCTGGCATGGCCTTGTTGCAACTCACAGGCTTTATCGCCGCGCCCATTGCAGGTCATCTGTCTGACACCATGGGGCGCAAGAACATTTTGATGGTGTCGTTTGGCATGAGCGGCGTGGTCTTGTTGCTCATGACCTTTGCAGGCGGCTCGCCTTGGTTTGTGTTTCTGATTGCCGTGTTGGGATTCTTCCTTTATGCAGCCCGGCCCATCATGCAGGCCTGGATGCTAGATGCCACACCTAAAAACATGGGCGGCACAGCCATCGGTTTGATGTTCGGCATGCAATCAGGCGCACAAGCCATTGCTCCCATTTTGGGCGGCATCGTGGCGGACCAGTATGGTCTGCTGGCAGCGTTTTATTTGTTAGCCGCCACCATCATCATTGCCAACATCATGGTGGTTTGGATTCCCGCCCATTCAAAGGAAGACTCACATGCTTGAACACAATAAGCCTTCAAACGCTGGCTCAGAATCTGAAACATCAGAAGCAAGCTCCGGCCGTCGTGATTTTCTCAAAGGTGTGGCTACGGCTTCCGCTGCGGGTGTGGCCATGGTTCAGCAAGCTCAAGCGGCTGCCCCCGCTGTCAATGCTGCTGCAGCCAAGCTCAGTGATGTGGATGCAAAGGCTGTGGAAAGCGGCCGCCTGATTCCGCGCCCCGGATCCGATTTCATGGTCGATGTGATCAAGAGTTTGAACTTGGAATATGTGGCCGCTAACCCTGGCTCAAGTTTTAGAAGTTTGCACGAGTCCTTGGTTAATTACGGTGGCAACAAGAGCCCTGAGCTCATCACCTGTTTGCACGAAGAGTCTTCAGTGGCCATTGCCCACGGTTATGCCAAAGCATCAGGCAAGCCCATGGCCGTCATGGCGCACGGCAGTGTGGGTTTTCAGCATGCGGCCATGGCTGTGTACAACGCTTGGTGCGATCGGGTGCCTGTCATCATGTTTGGTGGCAATGGCATCGATGCCGACAAGCGCCGGCCTGGCACGGAATGGTCGCACTCGGTACAAGATCCGGCCTTGATGTTGCGCGACTACCTCAAGTGGGATGACGCACCAGGCTCTTTGCAACACTTTGCAGAATCTACCGTGCGTGCCTACCGTGTGGCCACCACTGGACAAATGGGGCCCGTGGTCATCATGGCCGACATTGATCTGCAAGAAGACGCCATTCATGGCAAGCCACCCAGCATTCCCAAGCTGCGGCCCGCACTACCCCTGCAAGGCGATACAGGCGCACTGCAAGAAGCCGCCAAGCTTTTGTTGAATGCCAAGAACCCCGTCATCCTGGCCGACCGCGCAACGCGCAATCAAGAGGGTGTCAAGGCTTTGGTGAAATTGGCAGAAAGCTTGCAAGCCCCCGTGGTTGATTTAGGCGCGCGCATGAATTTTCCCAGCACGCACCATCTGTGCTTGAGTGATCAAAAGCGCGCCTTGGTGCGCGACGCCGATGTGATTTTGATGCTCGAGGTGTACGACCCTTGGGGCCAAGTCAATGGCTTGAGTGACCCCTTTAAAACAGTTCGCCCCGAAGCCAAGCCTGATGTGAAAATTATCACCATTGGCATGAACGATGTGTCCATTCGTTCCAACTACCAAGACTTTCAAAGATTTTTGTCAGTAGAGATGGCCATACCTGGTGAGGCGCAAGCGTCCATGCCCATTCTCACCGACTACATTTTGAAAAATTCAACAGCAGCGCAAAAAACCAGCTTTGAAGCGCGCCGTGAACCCATGAAAAAACGCTGGGACAAGCAGTTGCAAGACGCCAAGGAAGGTGCCGCATTGGCTTGGGATGCCTCACCCATCAGCACAGCGCGCTTGGCCATGGAAACATACGAAGTGATCAAAAACGAGCCTTGGTGTTTGGCCGTGAGCGACCGTATTTCTTGGGCTCGCAAGTTGTGGCCCACCACCGAGTACCACCAAATGTTGGGTGGCTCTGGCGGACAAGGTGTGGGATATGGATTACCGGCATCAGTGGGTGCCGCATTGGCCAACAAAGCGCTCGGCCGAATGACTGTGACTTTTCAGCCCGACGGCGACTTGTTGTACGCACCAGGCGCACTGTGGACCGCTGCGCATCACAAGATTCCATTACTCATGGTCATGCACAACAACGGTGGCTATTACCAAGAAGTGATGCACTTGCAGCGCATGGCTGCCTTGCACAACCGCCGCACAGATCAGGCTTGGATTGGCAACAGCTTGCGCAACCCGGATATTGATTACGCCAAAATTGCACAAGGCCATGGTGTTTGGGCCGAGGGCCCCATCAAAGACCCAGCGCAACTTAAAGGTGCACTTCAGCGCGCGTTGGCTGAAGTGAAAAAGGGACGTCCTGCATTGTTGGATGTAGTTTGCCAGGCGCGCTGATGCTTTGAGATCCAATGTTTGGGGTCTAGAATGACAAGATGCGCCTCACAGAATATCAAGTCCAAGCCATTCGTGATGCAACCTTAGAGGTTGTAGGGCATGTTGCGCCTGTTTGATTGTTTGGATTTCGTATCAATGAAACATCTCGCGGCGGTGATGTTGATCTGATGCTTCAACTCACTGAGCCTGTGAATGACCCCGCTGGCTTGATGATCAAGCTAGCCACAAAGGTGTCGAAGTGCATGTACGGCAGAAAAGTTGACGTGCTCATCGATGCGCCTAATTTGAAGCACTTTCCAATTCACGACATGGTCAAAGAGAACGGGGTATTGCTTTGAAGATCACTGATCAAGTGTCAACTTGACTTGCATTTTTATGCAGAGTGACTGAAAAAGAGTGCTAACGTTTGCTTGGCACTGACCAGTGCTTATTTGCTGACCTTTTCACAATAGAGGATGCTAAGCGCATTGAAGTTGACCCTCTTCTGGCTGAACGCTTAGATGCGTTTGTCAGTCGGTTTGGTCGCTTGCAAGATACTGTATTTCACGCGGAAATAAGCTTCTGAATTAATGTGATTCAGCGCATTGCATTGCTGAGCAATGGAATTTGTGCAACAGCAGGGCTGGTGCGCATGTTTTCCATAAACGCATACAAATCTTTCAACTGCATAGCGTTGATGTTTTGCACGGAATAACGGGGCATCACGTTGCGGGGTGTGCGCATTTGCAATTCAAACGCCACAAAGGGCGTAGGGTTCGGAAAAATTTTGGGCCCCGCATTGCGCTCACCACCTTGTCCTTGGGTGCCATGGCAGCTGTAGCATTGGTGTTGCATATAGAGCGTTTCGCCTCTTTTGGCTGCTTCCAAATCGGCCGCACTGGCAAGCGCACAGGAGGCGACGCTGGCCAACACGCTTAAATTTACAAAAGTCATTTTCATATCAGGGCCCTGATCAAACAAGAAAAAAGCAGGTGCTCCGCGAAGAACACCTGCTTGCTCATTGCACCTAAGTGCTTTGATTAGAAGCGAGCGTTGATACCTACCGCGAATGGCATGATCGTGCCACCGATGGCTGTTTTGCCTGCATTGCTACCCAAAGATAAGACGGCGCCAGAGTTTGCAGTGCCTTTTGCAGCAAGTGCGAAGAGCGAGAAGTTTCTATCTAAAACATACTTCATGCCAAAGCCAACCAAATCGCCACCCAATCCGACTGTGGAGCAAGAAATTGCACCATTTAATGTGCAATTGCCAGCGCCGTTGCTGGCGTACTGAGCTGCCAAAGTAACCTGGCTGTTCAGGTCGTATTCGCCTGTGACTTGCCAAGTGTTGAACTTGTGGCTTCGGAAGCCATTGGCTTGGGTAGATGTTTCTGTGTAATTCAAGCTTGCAGCGTCAGCACCAATGCGTACACCTTTGTCACGGTATCCAAAGGAAACGCGGTTTCCCGTGTCTTTTGAACGCAAGCCAGCTGCGGCATTGTAAATAGAACCCGCTGCTGCTGTAGAGGCTGTGCCGCTGAATGCGAAGTAATCGTTGTGAACTTCTTGTGCCAAGCCAATGTAGTAGATGCTGTTAGTCCAGTTAATACCGATGGAATTCAGGCCGGCATTCTTAGTTGCAGTTTTTGTTGGGTCTTGACGCAAAGAGTAGCCAACTTCAAAACCATTCATGCGTGGGCTGTTCCAAGCTAACTGGCCATTGATACGTGTATTGAACGAAGTTGAAACACCTTTGTTACCCCAAGTGGTGTTTGAAATGATGTTGGAAGTTGAAACAAAATTGCTGGATGAAACATTCAACATGCGAACGCGATCACCGTAACGCTTGTAAATGGTGTCTTGCTGACCAGCTTGCAAAGTGCCCAACGTTTTGTGGCTGACATAAACAAAGGCATCGCGTGGCTCGGACATGAACGCAGGGTTTGTGGCCGTGCTGTCGATGTTAATCACGCCTTGCAAGTCATAACCCAAGGTAAGTTCGCCCACAGACTTCTTACCTTTGAAACCGATGTAAGAGTTGACTGGGATAATTTTGTTGACGCTGACTGCGCCCGCTGCAAAGGTGTTGGTTTGAGTGCCAGTTTTGCCTTTGGTCATTGTGCTGACGGATGAGCCAGTGGCAGATGAATCACCAAAAGTAACGGTTTGGTATTGTGGATAGAGGTTGCCGTAAACTTCTAGCAGGTCACCAGCGACTTGCACCGCTTGTGCTGTACCAGCCAAAGCCATGGCTGCAAAGCAACCCAATGTCAGTGCGCGATATTTGAAATTCATGCTTATCTCCAAGTAATAAAAAGTGAAATCATTGAGTCCAGTGGCCTGGGGGTTCCGCCGCCTGTTCCGGCATGTAGAACACTGTTCTCTTTTAAAAGACAGTGTTTACATTAAGCGAAAAAACGGGAGCTTTACACATTCGTAAATACCCTAGACCCCCTTTGATTTGCGCCAGAACAACACTTTTTGGTGTCGTGCCTTGTGAGAAAAAGCCACAGCATTCAAGGCTCTTACAAACGCCAACCCTGTTGACGGTGCGACAGGGGTGGTTTAGCATAGTAGAACGCCGTTCTGTATAAAAGAACGGTTTCCGACACGCCTTGGATGCGTCCTTTTGCAACCCATTATTTTTGGACTTGAGACATGCCACACGACAAAGACACCAGCCATTGGCACGAGCCAGCGGGTCACAAAAAAGCCGGCTATGGCGTATTCAAAAAACAACCCACGCCTTATGACGCATTCATGGAATCAGAAGGTTTGCCCGTATTTCGCGATGTGGGCATTAACAAGGTTCAAAACCTGCCCTTGGTGCCTTGGAAGCGAACTGGCGGTAAGGGCCATTTCATTCAGTTGTACGGTACAGAAACCAAGTGGGGCTGCTACGTGGTTGAAGTGCCAGGTGCCGGTGCCTTACACCCTGAAAAGCACATGTACGAAGAAATCTACTTGGTTGTTGAAGGACGCGGCACCACCGAAGTCTGGCAAGAAGGTGACACCAAGAAGCACGTGTTTGAATGGCAAGCAGGTTCGATGTTTTCGATTCCCATCAATGCTTGGCACCGCATTGTGAATGCCACTTCAAGTGGCGCCTTATTGCTAGCCGGCACCACCGCGCCCAATGTCTTGAACATGTTGCAAAGCACAGAAGCTGTTTTCAACAACCCCTTCGTGTTCCGTGATCGCTTCAATGGTGCCGATGATTTTTACCAAGCGCGCGATGAGGTGGAAGCCGACCCTGTGCGCGGTTTGGCCATGCGCAAAACCAACTTCATTCCCGATGTGATGAAGTGCGAGTTGCCTTTGGACAATCGCCGCTCACCTGGCTATCGCCGGATTGAGCCCTTCATGACCAACAACTGTTTTTACTTTTGGATTGGTCAACACGAGAACGGCCGATATTCAAGGGCACACGCGCACACTTCAGCTGCAGTGCTCATCTGCTTGAATGGCAAGGGCTACACCTACACCTGGCCAGAAGACGAAGGTGAAACACCTTGGAAAGATGGCAAAGAACATTTGGTGCGCCGCATTGATTACGAGCCGGTTGGTTTGGTGTCTGCGGCACCTGGCGGCGCACGTTGGTATCACCAACATTTCAGTTCGGGCGATGAGGCCTTGCGCTTGACCGCTTGGTTTGGTCCGCACAATCCTGGCCGCGATCCTGGCGCACCCGGCTCTAAGCACACTGACTACACCGCCCAAGACGTGACCGAGGGCGGCACCACCATTCCGTATTGGTTGGAAGATCCGCACATTCGCAAAGAGTACCAAGAACTCTTGAAGCGCAACAGCGTGCCTGATCGCATGGACCCCGATTGGTACAACATTCCCGCTGAGTTCATGGAAAAGTTTGGACCGAAAAAATAATGCGTAACAACGTGAACGCACCCAAACAGCAGGATGCACCTGTTGGCGGGCGCGTTTTTTTCAGCAATGTTCGCCGCAGTTTGGAGGGCGAAGATGAAATTACTTTGGTCAGTGTGGGCGTTGACATTGGCTCGTCCACGTCCCACTTGGTTTTTTCCAGACTGGTGCTGGAGCGCTTAGACAATCGTTACATCGTGAGCGAGCGCACCGTGCTGCATGAATCTGATGTGCTGCTCACGCCTTATGCATCAGATCAAAGCATTGATGCGAAGGCTTTGGGCGAATTCATTCACGCGCAATATGAACAAGCTGGCATTGAGCCCGGCAAAATTGACACGGGTGCTTTGATTCTCACGGGTGTGGCCGTGCGCAGAAGTAATTCGCGCGCCATTGCAGATTTGTTTGCAGCGCAAGCAGGTAAGTTTGTATCGGTCAGTGCAGGCGATGCACTAGAAACCACGCTCGCAGCCTTTGGTTCTGGTGCCGCAGCACGCTCCGTGCGCGAAACAGCACGCGTCATGAACATCGACATTGGCGGTGGCACTACCAAAATTGCCGTGTGTGAAAACGGCGAGTTGGTTGACCTGACGGCGGTGGACATCGGCGCACGCATTTTGGCTTTGGATGCCAAGGGTGCTGTGGTTCGTTTGGAAGAGGCTGGCCGAAGATTTGCTCAAGAAGTGGGTCTCGATTTGCAATTAGGTCAGATTGTCGCACCCGCAGATTTGGAACGCATGGTAGAGCGCATGGCCGACAGAATCTTTGAAGTGGCTGGCACCTCCACACCAGACGCCATCAGCCAGTCCTTGCTCAGGCTCGAGCCATTGTTGGCGAAAAAAATGCCAGACGTGCTCACGTTTTCGGGCGGCGTTTCAGAATACGTTTACGGCAGAGAAACGCAAGTCTATGGCGACTTAGGCCCAATGCTGGCCAAGGCAGTTCGGGCCAAAGCAGAAACATGGGGACCCAGACTCGAAGTGCCAGATCAAGGCATACGCGCCACAGTCATTGGCGCATCGCAGTACACCATTCAGGTGAGCGGTAGCACCATTTATGTGGAGCCCGCCAGTATTTTGCCGCTGCGCAATGTGCCGGTCATTGCGCCGCAATTGGATTTGACAGCTGACACATTGAACGTTCAAGACATTGCAGAGAACATTCAACGTGCACTCAGGCGTTTGGATTTGCACGAAGGTGAACAGGCCGTTACCTTGTGCTATCGCTGGCAAGGCTCGGCCACCTTTCAAAGACTAGACGCCTTCTGCCGTGCGGTGGTGCAAGGCATGAGGGCTGTGTTGAATCAAGGGCATCCCCTGCTGTTGGTGGGCGAGGCCGATTGTGGTGGCCTGGTTGGCATTCATTGCCACGAAGAGTTGCACATCAGCAGCCCGGTCTTGTCGATCGATGGCATCACGCTTAAAGAGTTGGACTTCATTGACATTGGCGCTATGCTTGAAACTTCAGGCGCAGTGCCCGTGGTGATCAAAAGTTTGGTTTTTCCTGGCACTTGCGGACTTGGCCGAACGGCGTTACAACCATGAGCCTTTTGTTGACCCCTTTGTACCCCGCCATTACCCCTCACCATTCAGGCCACATGGCTGTAGGGCATGGCCATCAGGTGTACTGGGAAGAGTGCGGCAACCCCAAAGGTCGCCCCGTGGTGTATTTGCATGGCGGCCCAGGCGGTGGCTGTACACCCACCGCCAGACGTTTGTTCGACCCGCATCGGTACCGAATTATTTTGATGGACCAAAGAGGTTGCGGCAGATCGACGCCTCACGCTGAAACAGCACACAATTTTTTAACCAACCTGATTGCTGATCTTGAGCAACTTCGAGTTTTGCTAGGCATTGACAAATGGCTGTTGTGCGGTGGCTCGTGGGGGTGCACATTGGCACTGGCCTACGCTAAAAAATACACAAGCCGTGTCACAGGCATGGTCTTGCGCGGCGTCTTTGCGGCGCAAGATCAAGAGCTTGATTGGCTGTACAAAGAAGGCGGCGCGTCTCGCGTTTTCAGAGCGGAATGGCAAGCTTATGTAGAAGCCATTTCAGCACTCACGCCACTGAAAGAACTGCGTTCGCAAGGCCAATCGTGTGAGGTGCTGCGCGCTTATGACGGTGTGCTAAAAAGTGAAAAAAAAGATCAAGTGCTGGCCATGGCCAAAGCTTGGTGTGCTTGGGAAGATGCCCTTAGCAGCGTGCACCCTAGTGAGCCCTCGTTGAATGACTACGTCTCGCCAGAAGCTGAACGACAATGTTTGGCCATGGCCAAAATATCGGCGCACATTTTTGCGCATGATCCCGATTTGGGAAGTCGCGGACATGTACTGCCCAACACGCCCAATGGCTATCTCAAAGACATACCCGGCACCATTGTGCAAGGCCAATTCGACATGGTGACCCCTGCCGAAACAGCCTGGCAACTCAAGCAAGTGTGGCCACTTGGTAAGCTGCGTGTGGTGCACACAGCAGGGCACTCCAGCCAAGACCCGGAATTGCAGCGCGCACTGGTGGCCGCTTTGGATGAAATGCTTTCAGAAGACTGATCTATTTAAACAGGAGACAACATGGCTTTAACACCCTTTCAAGTAGACGGCAAACCCGTCCAAATCGACAGCGATCCGCAAATGCCATTGCTTTACGCATTGCGCGATGATCTGAAAATGAACAATCCAAAATTTGGCTGCGGCCTGGCCCAATGTGGCGCATGCACGGTGCACATCGACGGCCAAGCGGTGCGTTCGTGTGTCATGCCTGTATCGGCAGTGAAGGGCAAAAAAGTGACCACCCTTGCAGGCCTAGGCACCCCCGAAAAACCGCATCCCATTCAAGTGGCATTTTTAGAAGAGCAAGTGCCGCAATGCGGCCATTGCATCAATGGCTGGGTCATGACCTCTGCCGCATTTTTGAAGAAAAATCCCAAAGCCACCGATGCTGAAATCAAAACAGCACTCGATGGTTTGAAGTGCCGCTGCGGCACGCATGTCTCCATCTTGCGCGCCATCAAGCGCGCTCAAACCTTGATGGCTTAAGGAGATCACATGACACACAAGCTCAATCAAGACATCGCCCATCCAATGGATTTGAAACAAGACAAGCCTGAATTTGTCAGCGGTACTTCAAGGCGCGATTTTTTAAGTGCAGCTGGCGCATTGGTCGTTTCGGTGGCAAGTGGCAGCTTGCCTATTGAAGCCCTTGCGCAAGCACCAGCCAACGCGGCCGCCAGTTCAGCTGGGGCCATCGGTACCACCTTGGCCACCATCAGCAACGTCAAGCCAGCTTTGAAAGCAGAAGAGCTAGATTCTTGGGTGGCGATCCAACCCGATGGCAACGTGGTGGCCTATTACGGCAAAGTTGATTTGGGGCAGGGTTTGGATGTGGCCATTGCGCAAATCGTGGCGGAAGAGTTAGACGTGTCTTATCGCAAAGTCAAAATTGTGATGGGCAATTCAGCCACTTCTTTGAATCAGGGCGGTGCCTCCAGCGCTTTGGGTATTCAGGGTGGTGCCAAACCGCTTCGCAATGCAGCTGCAGAGGCGCGCCGCATTTTGCTTAATTTGGCATCTGAAAAACTGAATGTGCCCGTTGCTAATTTGAGTATTTTCGACGGCGTCATTTCTGTCAAAGGTAACGAAGCGCAGAAAGTTTCTTATGCAGAACTGATCGGCGGTAAGTACTTCAATTCAAAAGTGGAATGGAACAAACGAATTGGCAATCCGTTGGATGTCAAAGGCGTGGCCAAACCCAAGCTGCCCTCTGAATACAAAGTGGTGGGATTGTCTTTGCCGCGCAACGATGTGGCGTGGAAAGTCTTTGGCACTGAAGGCAATATTGCAGATGTGAGAGTGCCTGGTATGTTGCATGCGCGTGTGATTCGCACACCTGTTGCAGGGGGTCTTGCAGAGAAGGTGGACGAGTCTTCGATCAAGCACATCAAGGGTGCCCGCGTGGTGCGGGAAAAGAATTTTTTGGCTGTGGTGGCCGAGCGTGAGTGGGACGCCGTGAAGGCTGCCAAGGAATTGAAGGTCACTTGGGTGGCCAACAGCAAACCATTTCCTGAGTTTGAAAAACTGCATGAGCACATTCGCCAAGCGCCAACGCGTAAGCGTTCTGAGGACATCAAAAACGGTGATGTGGCCGCGGCCTTGAAGTCGGCAGTGAAGGTGGTGGAGGCTGAATATTTATGGCCTTTCCAATCGCACGCTAGCATGGGCCCGGCCAGCGCCGTGGCCGATGTGAAAGCAGACAAAATCACCATTTGGACAGGCTCGCAAAAACCCCATTACGCACGCGATGGCGTGGCGGCGCTGCTGAAGGTGCCCGTAGAAACGGTTGAGGCCTTCTGGGTCCAAGGTCCAGGCTCGTACGGTCGCAACGATGCAGGTGATGCCATCTTGGACGCTGCCATGATTTCAAAAATGGTGGGGCAGCCTGTGCGCGTGCAAGGCATGCGACACGATGGCACAGCCTGGGATCCAAAAGCGCCCGCATCGGTGCACCGCGCACGTGCTGCCATTGATGCCTCTGGCAAAGTGGTGGCCTACGATTTCACAACCCGCGCTTTCTCGCGCGCCACCATTGACAGCAACGAGTCAGATCCAAGGGACAGTTTGGTGGGCATGGAGTTGGGTTTGCCACCCAAGGGCGGCATCACTTTTGGCACGCCTGAGGAAAGCTATGCCTTTGACAACAAAATGTTGGCATGGGAAGTCATTCCCGATTTGATTGCCAGCGCTTCGCCCATGCGAACCTCACACTTGCGCGATCCAGTGGGTTTGCAAATTCAATTTGCAAGTGAGCAGTTCATTGATGAATTGGCCTACGCCACTGGCGAAGATCCTGTTGCATTCCGCGTGAAATATGCCAAGGCGCCCAGAGACATTGCGGTGCTCAAAGCGGCTGCCGAAAAGTCGGGTTGGGAGCCTCGCGGCAATGCCAAACGAGACCGACGCGGCCCTATTTTGAGTGGCCGTGGCATTGCTTACGCACAACGCGCAGGCACCATTGTGGCGGTTGTTGCAGAGGTTGAAGTGGACCGCAAGACAGGTCGAATTTGGGGCCGTAAATTCACAGTGGCACACGATTGCGGCTTGATTGTGAACCCACAAGGTTTGCGTTACACGATTGAAGGTGGGCTGGTCCAAGCACTGTCCAGAACTATTTTTGAAGAGGTGCAGTTTGCGCCCGACAAAGTCAAAAGTGTCGATTGGAACAGCTACCCCATTTTGGACATCAAAGACGCTCCTGAAGAAATTGACATTGTGTTAATCAACCGACCAGAAGCCCCGCCTACAGGGGCGGGCGAAGCCACCTGCCGCGTGGTACCAGCAGCGGTAGCCAATGCATTTTTTGATGCCACGGGTGTCCGGATGCGCCAAGCACCCATGAACCCTGCACGTGTGAAATCCATCTTGACCTCAGTTTGAAGGAGAACTTCATGCAGCAAGTTTGTTTTGATCGAGATTTGAAAACTTCAAAAGCAATTTTGCGCAGGCTTGCGCTTTGCCTGGTCTCAGCTTTCATGAGCGTGCCGTCATGGGCTCAAACACCGGCGGCCCAAAACAGTGGCCCACACGATGCCATTTTCATGAACAAGGCACCAGATCGCGAGGCTTGGCTTTTAGAGCGTGCACGCAAAGAAGGCGCCGTCACGCTTTACACCTCATTGGCCCCAACCGAGGCGGTTCCTTTGATGGCAGAGTTTGAAAAAAAGTATGGCATCAAAGTGACAGTGTGGCGAGGTTTAAGTGATGGGGTTGTTCAGCGCGTTGTAAATGAAGGGCGTGCCAAGCGCCATACGGTGGATGTGGTGGAAACCAATGGGCCCGAGATGGAAATGTTGGCACGCGAAAAAATGTTGTCCGAATTTCACAGTCCGCACATTGCCGATTTACCGCAAGGCATGATTCCGAAGCACCGCATGTGGATGCCTGACCGTGTGAATTTTTTTGTGGTGGCTTTCAACACACAAAAGGTCAAACGCGAAGACTTGCCCAAACACTACGAAGGCTTTACAGAGCCCAAGTGGAAAGGCCGAATTGCCATTGAATCGACGGACGCTGAGTGGATGGGCGGCTTGGTGAACGCTTTGGGCGAACAACGCGGCATGACGTTCTTCCGGAAATTGTCAGAGCAAAAACCAGATGTGCGCAAAGGTCACATTTTGTTGGCGCAAATGGTGGCGGCGGGTGAGACCGATGTGGGGTTGACCATCTACAACGCCAACGCCCAATCTTTGAAGCAGCGCGGCGCGCCCATCGATTGGGTGCCCATTGAGCCCACATTGGCGCGGCCCCAAGGCGTGGGTGTTGCACGAAATGCAGCGCACCCGCATGCCGCTGCGTTGTTGGCAGACTTTATTCTGTCGCCTGAAGCACAAGCGCTGTTGAACAGCATGGGTCGTCCACCTGCCAGTCAAAAAGTGAAATCTAACTTGAACAACTTCAATTACGTTCTGACAGATCCAGGTATCGTGGTTGACGAGGCTGAGAAATGGAATCAGCACTGGACTCGTTTGTTTTTAACGAAGTAAATTGAAAAAAAAATCACAGATCGAGAAAGCCAACATGTCAACGTCACCTGCTATTCAACAGCTCTTAGAGGACTTGGCCACGGCCAATCAAATTTTGGCCAACGAAGGCGTCTTTGACGGCTTTGGCCATATCAGTGTCAGGCATCCAGAAAATCCCGAGCGATTTTTCATCGCGCGAAGCATGGCGCCTGCATCTGTGAGGGCCTCTGACATTGTGGAGTGCGACTTGAATGGTGACGTGCACGATGCACAGGGTCGCAAGTCTTATCTAGAGCGTTTCATTCACAGTGCTATTTTCAAAAAACGGCCCGATGTCAATTCGGTGGTGCACAGCCATTCGCCGGCCATCATTCCGTTTGGCGTCACAGGTGCTCGCCTGCGTCCCATTTGTCATATGAGCGGCTTCTTGGGCAGCAGCGTGCCCACCTTTGAAATTCGCGATACCTTGGGTGAAACATCCGACATGCTCATTCGCAATCAAAGCATTGGCGAGTCATTGGCCAACACGCTGGGTAACAACACCGTGGCATTGCTGCGCGGTCATGGCAATGTGGTGGTGGCCAATTCGATTCAACTTGCAGTGTTTCGCGCTTACTACACCGAATGCAATGCCAAGTTGCAAGCCGAGGCCATGCGCATGAGCTTTGGCATGGGCGCTGGCGAGCCGATTTATTTGTCTGAAGAAGAAGCGCGCAATTCTGCTGAAACCAATGCGGGTCAAGTTGAACGTCCTTGGAATGTTTGGAAAAGCAAATTGCCTGTTTAAGTGAAAGAAATTTTGTATGTCTCAATCAAACAATCGGCCTAGTTCTTTCACGCGCCGCGGGACCTTTTGCTTAGCGGCATTGGCATGCTGGAGCACTTTTTTCTTGAGTGCTGCCAATGCCCAAAGCAGCTCTGCCGCTAACAACGCATACCCTGCTGGCCCGGTCACGCTGTTGGTGCCTTTCACAACGGGCACTGGGGCAGATTTGTTGGCGCGGCTTTTGGGCCCTAAGTTGGCCGATAAATGGAAAGTTTCTGTTGTGACCGACAACAAAGCGGGCGCCAGTGGCTCCATAGGCACAGGTATCGCTGCCAAGTCTGCACCCAATGGCTTGACGGTCTTGGTCACGGCCACTGCGCACGGCACCTTTCCCGCTTTGATGCCTAAATTGCCCTTCAACCCGCAACAAGCCTTTACGCCTGTTGTCCTGTTGAGCACCAGTGCTTTGGGTGTTGCCACATCAGGTAAGTCGCCATTGAACACGTTCAAAGATTTTCAAGAATCAGCTAAAAAGCAGCCAGGGGTGTTGAACTATTCATCGCCAGGGACTGGCTCTCCGCAACACTTGGCCATGGAGTTGTTGGCGCAAGAAACCGGTGTCAAACTTTTGCATGTGCCCTACAAAGGCACCGCGGGTGCTCTGACCGATTTGATGGGCGGCCATGTGGAAGCCAGCATTGTGGCTTTGCAAACAGCTGCACCGCATTTGCAAAGTGGTGCTTTGCGCATGCTGGCTTTGATGAGTGCTGAGCGCTCTCCTGCATTCCCCAATGTGCCCACACTGAAAGAGCTCGGTGTTCAAAACGGTGTGGTTGAAACTTGGTATGGCGTTTTTGTGCCCGCTGGCACCCCTCCTGAGGTGGTGGC
>SHXD01000030.1 GCA_009693505.1 Limnohabitans sp. | reverse complement strand
GCAAAGCTTGCTCTGTGGGGTTTTTTCTTGCCTGCCTAGGCTGCTCTTTATCAAGCTTCAAGATTGTGCCTTTCCAATTCCTCTGACCAAGCCAGCCATTGAATTTCCAACTCTTCAAGGGCCATGTTGACCGTTTTAAGCAACTTGCCTGTCTCTGCAATTTCTGCTGGAATTAGCGGTGTCGCCAGCTTGCTTTCTAAGGCCAGTTTTTCGAATTCTAACGTCGCAATTTTTTGATCAGCCCGCTCAATTGATTTTTTCAAAGGTTTTAGAAGCGCCGATTTCTGTTGACGTAAAAGAGCATCTTCTTTTTTTTGATCTGGCGTTCGGTTGGCTATTTTTTTCAGAGGCTTTTGAGGCTCCGACTTAGCAGAAGTTGGTATGGCAACTGGCGCATCTGCCACATTGTTTTTGGCTTCCTCACGCAAGCGTTTGGACTCTTCTAACAAATAACGCTGGTAATCGTCTAGATCGCCATCGAATGGTTTTATTTCTCCGCGGCCTACCAACCAAAACTCATCGCAAACTGCACGCAACAAGGCTCGATCGTGACTGACCAACATGACGGTGCCTTCAAATTCATTCAAGGCCATCGACAAAGCCTCGCGTGTGGCCAAGTCCAAGTGGTTGGTGGGCTCATCTAACAACAGAAGGTTGGGGCGCTGCCACACAATCATGGCCAATACCAGTCTGGCTTTTTCACCGCCACTCATCGAGCCCACATTTTGCTTCACCATGTCACCGGTGAAGTTAAAGGTCCCTAAAAAATTTCGAAGGTCTTGTTCGCGGGAAGACTGTCCCGGCGTAGAGCCGAGTTCTTTGACCAAGCGGATCATGTGCTCCAGCGGATTGTCGGCGGGATGCAAGACGTCCAGTTCTTGTTGTGCGAAATACCCAATATTCAGCCCCTTGCCCTCAGTCAGTTCGCCAGACAAAGCCTTGATGCTGCGTGCGATGGTTTTAACCAAAGTAGATTTACCTTGACCGTTGGCACCCAAAATGCCAATTCGTTCTCCTGCCAAAACAGATTTATTGACTTGCTTGACGATCACTTTGTCGATGCCATCTACCGAATAGCCCAAATTGGCATCGGTGATAGCCAGCATGGGGTTGGGTAAGTTTTGGGGCTCTTTGAATTCAAAGGTAAAATCTGCATCGGCCAAAACAGGCGCAATTTTTTCCATGCGTTCAAGCGCCTTGACTCGACTCTGAGCCTGTTTGGCCTTGCTGGCTTTGGCCTTGAATCGGTCAATGAACTTTTGCAAATGTGCAATTTTGTCTTGCTGCTTTGAGAACGAAGCTTGTTGCAATTCAAGTTGCTGTGATCTCAGGGTTTCAAAAGCGCTGTAATTGCCGCCGTATCGATTGAGCTTGGCATGTTCAATGTGCAGCGTGACGTCAGTCACGGCATCTAGAAATTCTCGGTCATGGCTGATGACGACCATGGTGCCCATATAGCGTTTAAGCCAAGCTTCAAGCCAAACCAAGGCGTCCAAATCCAAGTGGTTGGTGGGCTCGTCCAAAATGAGCAAGTCGGAGGGACACATTAAAGCGCGTGCCAATTGCAGTCGCATTCGCCAGCCACCTGAGAAGCTGTTGACTGGGTGATCCAATTCAGCTGTTCGGAATCCCAAACCCAAAATCAAAGATTGAGCTCTGGGTGCAGCGTCGTGCTCGCCAGCATCGGCCAAGTCAACGTGAGCATGTGCCATGGCCATGCCATCTTCTGAAAGTTCTGCCGTATGAAGCACAGCACGTAACTCCGCTAATCGCGTATCGCCGCCCAGTACAAAATCCGTTGCACTTTCTTCTGTCTCTGGCATGTCTTGGGCCACTTGAGCCAAACGCCATTGTTTGGGAATGGAGAAGTCGCCACCGTCCTCGTGCAACGTGCCATTGAAAAGCGCGAAAAGGGTGGATTTGCCGGCGCCATTGCGACCGACCAAGCCCACTTTTTCACCAGGATTCAGTGTGACGGAAGCAGCATCTAGCAACACTTTGGCGCTGCGGCGCAGAGTGACATTTTTCAGTTGAATCATGCAAGGGTTTGAGCATCGGTCGCATTCAAGAAGCGACCGAGGAAGTTCAATTCTGGATTGGGATGTGTTTTAAAAGAAGGTACCGGCAGGAAACCCAAGGCTTTGTAGAGCGCTAAACCCGTCACATTGCTTTGCCATGTACTCAGAACGTGTTGATCATAGCCGGCCATTTGCACTTTTTTGAACAAGTTGCGAATTAAGACGTTTGTCGCACGCGTGTCAAAAATTGCGAGATGTATGCAAAGACGGTTGTGACCGAAAGTCCTCGTCATGGCTGGGTGCCGATTTTCAGCAGCGCTTCTTTGGTGACCAACAAGACTTGATCTTCGCCGGCACTGGTTTCTAACCAGACTGCTTCAAGCCGGGGGAAAGCCGCTTCAAAGTGGTCGCGTTCATTGCCAATTTCCAGAACCAAAATGGCTTTATGGTTCATGCGGTCTGGCAAGTCAAGGAATAACTGACGAATGAAATCCATGCCATCTGTGCCGCCAGCCAAAGCCAAAAGCGGCTCTGCTTTGAACTCGGCAGGCAGTCCTTGCATGCTGGCTTCACACACATAAGGCGGGTTGCAAATGATGCAATCAAATGTTTGCGTCAGACCTTTAAGGCCGTCACTTTCGACAAGTTGAATGCGATTTGAAAGTTGGTGTTGTTCGACATTGATTTTGGCTACGGCCAAGGCATCCTTTGAGATATCAGCCCCAGTCACTTCAATTTCAGGGTAGGCCATGGCACACAAAACAGCCAAACTGCCATTGCCAGTACACAAGTCTAAAAACGAATGTGAAGTCTCTGCAAGCCAAGCATCAAAGGCGCCATCTGAAATCAACTCTGCAATGAAACTGCGCGGCACTATGCTACGCTCATCCACGTAAAAAGGAATGCCTTGAAGCCAAGCTTCTTGGGTTAGGTAGGCTGCAGGTTTTCGTGTCTGTATGCGTTGCTCAATAAGTGCTTGGCAAGCTTGAATGTGTGCCGCAGAAATATCTGCCACATTCAGATTCAGGTTCAAGGCCGTTGCCCGTTCCTGGGTGCGCAGCATGTCTTCAGTGAAGTCTAGATCTAATGGTAATTTAAGTTGCCACAAAACAAGCCAAGCGGCTTCATCTTGCGCATTCAGGGTGCCATGACCAAATGCGACTTTGGCTTCATCTAGTCTATCTGCGCCAGTGTGTATCAGTTCTTTAAGATCCATCGCATTGATGCCTTACAGCTTTTGCCCCATCTCAATTGCGCAGGCATTGTTCAAATTGAACAAGACCTTTTTGTAAATGTCTTTCAGGGGCTCAATGTCGGCCAATGCCACATGTTCGTCAATTTTGTGAATTGTGGCATTGGGCGGGCCCATTTCAATCACTTGAGGGCACGTTTGCGCGATGAAGCGGCCATCGCTGGTGCCGCCAGTTGTCGACAGCTCTGTTCGAAGTCCTGTAACCTCATGAATAGCCTCTTGCACGGTTTTGACAAGCGTGCCTGGCGTGGTGAGGAAGGGCAGGCCGCCCAGCGTCCACTCAATGTCAAACTTCAAAGTATGTTTCAGAAGAACATCGGTCAGACGTTTTTTCAATGAGGTTTCGTTGGACTCGGTGCAAAAACGAAAGTTAAAATCAATGATCATTTCACCTGGAATGACATTGGTGGCGCCAGTGCCAGCTTGCACGTTGCTGATTTGCCAGCTGGTTGGCGGAAAAAATTCATTGCCCGCATCCCACACCATGGCTGCCAATTCGGCCAGCGCAGGCGCGGCGCTGTGCACAGGGTTGTCTGCCAACTGCGGATAGGCAATGTGTCCTTGAATGCCTTTGACGATCAATTTGCCACTGAGAGAACCGCGCCGTCCGTTCTTGATCATGTCGCCTGTTTGTTTGACGGATGTGGGCTCTCCCACAATGCAATAGTCGGGCGTTTCTTGGCGCGCTTGAAGCATTTCACAAATGCGCGCGGTGCCATCGAGTGCAGGGCCCTCTTCGTCACTGGTTAGTAAAAATGCAATGCCTAATGCAGGTTTCGGGCATGCTTGGTAAAACTCTTGGGTGGCCACCACCATGGCGGCCAGTGAGGTTTTCATGTCGCTAGCTCCGCGCCCAAACAGTTTGCCGTCTCGGTGGGTGGGTGTGAAGGGATCGCTGGTCCATTTCTTCAAAGGCCCTGTGGGAACGACATCAACGTGACCGGCAAATGCCAAGGTTTGGCCAGAGGTGCCCGCTTTTTTGGCCCAAAGATTTCGAACCCGAAAGTTGTCTGGCCCCAAATCAATCACTTCGCATTGAAAGCCCAAAGGTTCAAGGTGCGAAGTGATCAATGTCATACAGCCGCCATCTACCGGAGTGACAGAAGGCAGGGAGATCAGTTGCTCAGCCAGTCGAAGTGTGGCGCTCATGTGGGTCTGCCTGCTTTAATGAATCTTGCCATGCGGTGTGCAGCTTCCAAGCACTCTGCCGTTTCGGCTACCAAGGCCATTCGAACTCGACCTTGGCCTGGGTTCTGTCCATTGACGGTTCGGCCAATGTAGCTGCCTGGCAACACAGTGACATTTTCAGATGCATAGAGCTCGCTTGCAAAATCGGTATCGCTGTTGTGCCAAGCTGCCGGGACACCTGCCCACAAGTAGAAACTGGCATCGGGTAGTTTGACATCCATGACTTCTTCCAAGACCGGCGTGACTTGTGCAAATTTGGTGCGGTACAGGTTGCGGTTTTCTACCACATGGTCTTCGTCGTTCCAAGCCGCAATGCTGGCGGCTTGAACCACGCCACTCATGGCGCAGCCGTGGTAGGTGCGATACAGTAAAAAATCTTTGATGATTGCGGCGTCGCCAGCTACAAAGCCACTGCGCAAGCCTGGCACGTTGCTGCGTTTTGACAAGCTTGTGAAGGCGATCAAACGTTTGAATTCTTTGTAACCCAAAAGAGAGGCAGCTTCTAACCCGCCTAAGGGTGGTTCATTGCGAAAATAGATTTCGCTGTAGCACTCGTCGGAGGCAATGACGAAGCCATATTTTTCACTGAGCTCGAACAAAGTTTGCCACTCAGCCAAGGGCATGATTTTTCCGGTAGGGTTTCCGGGTGAGCAAACAAAAACGAGTTGGGTTGTGCGCCAAACAGCCTCAGGAACTAACTGCCAGTCGGCTGAGAAGTCGTTTTCAGGCGCATTGGCCACGTAATAGGGTTCGGCACCTCCCAAAAGCGTTGCACCTTCGTAAATTTGATAGAAGGGATTAGGGCTGACAACACGTGCACCGGGTTTTGTAGGGTCTATGACCGCTTGAGCTAGGGAAAACAAGGCCTCTCTTGAACCATTGACGGGCAAAATTTGTGTACTGGCTTGAATTTCAATGCGGTATCTGCGCTGGAGCCATTGGGCACACGCCTCCCGCATGGGCAATTCACCGGCAGTGGCTGGATATCCAGACAGTGCTGTATCAAGCGACGCTTTCAGGGCGGTTTTGATGAATTCGGGCGTTGCGTGTTTGGGCTCGCCAATGCCTAAACTAATGTGCGCGCGGTCTGTGGGTGGGGTTACCGTTGCGAACAATTGGCGAAGACGCTCGAAGGGGTAGGGTTTTAGGGTAGCCAAGAGGGGATTCATGCCCGAATTATCCGGCAATTGTGGGCTGTTTTTGAGTTCAATCTCAGGTGTTTTCCAGCCTGATGGGGCCCTCGGGTCGGTTAACATGGAGACTTGTGGCACGAGTTGTGCCTTCTGACCTAATTTCTGACACCTGTGCGCCTCAATTCCATCAAATTATCTGGATTCAAATCCTTTGCAGAACCCACCAATTTTGTCCTGCCTGGGCAGTTGGTCGGTGTTGTCGGCCCCAATGGTTGCGGAAAATCCAACATCATGGACGCATGCCGCTGGGTCTTGGGCGAGTCCAAAGCTTCCGAATTGCGTGGTGAATCCATGCAAGACGTTATTTTCAACGGCACCAACACCCGCAAGGCAGCCAGCCGAGCCAGCGTTGAATTGGTCTTTGACAATGCTGACCATCGTGCGGGTGGGCAATGGGGGCAATTTTTAGAAATTGCGGTCAAACGTGTTTTGACACGGGACGGCAACAGCAGTTATTTCATCAATAACCAACCCGTGCGCCGACGCGATGTCCAAGATGTTTTTCTGGGAACAGGCTTAGGTCCCCGTGCCTACGCCATCATTGGCCAGGGCACCATCAGCAGAATCATTGAGTCGCGGCCAGAAGAGTTGCGTTTGTTTTTGGAAGAAGCAGCAGGTGTTTCTAAATACAAAGAACGGCGCCGCGAAACTGAAAACCGCCTTTCTGATACCAGAGAGAATCTAACGCGGGTTGATGACATTCTGCGCGAATTGAATGCCAATTTGGAAAAGTTGGAAAAGCAGGCTGAAGTGGCACAGCGGTTTAATGATTTAAAAGCCGATAGCACCTTAAAGCAGCAGCAGCTTTGGTTTTTCAAACGCGCTGACGCAGAAACCGATCGAGTCAAAATCAAAGTCGATGTAGACAAGGCCGTCATTGATTTGGAGGCACGCATCGCCGATTTAAGGCGTGTTGAGGCAGACCTAGAAACCGTACGCCAAGCGCACTATGCCGCTGGCGACCAAGTCAATCAGGCGCAAGGTTTGTTGTATGAGGCCAGTGCTGAAGTTTCTAAATTAGAAGCTGAAATTCGCTTCGTGGTGGAAGGTCGCCAGCGAACTGAACAGCGTTTGCTTCAATTGCAGGCCCAATCAACAGAATGGTCAGAAAAGCAAACACAAGCCCTGACAGAGTTGGAAGCGTTGGCAGAACAGGCTCTCCAAGCCGAAGATCAAACCAGCACATTGGCGGCGCAAGTAGAAGACCACGCTCAAGCCTTGCCTGATTTAGAAGAAGATGTGCGACAAACTCAAGCCAAAGCCAATGAGCAAAGAGGCAGTGTTGTGCAGGTTCAACAGCAAATTCAGGTGCTGGCGGCCGATCAGCGCAACATCGAAGACCAAACCCGCCAACTCTCACTCAGGCAAGAGCGTTTGATGGCTGATCGAAATTCACTGGATGCCCCAGATGAACAACGGCTTGTTCAACTGCAAGCGCAGTTGGCTCACGCAGACTCTTTGGCCAAGTTGACCAGCGACACGTTGCAAGACTTAGAAGAACATACGCCTCGATTGGACCAAGAGCGCCGAAATCAGCAGCAGGCCGTGAACGATGAGTCTGCCAAATTGGCTGATCTCACGGCCAAGATTGAAGCGCTTAAATCCCTTCAAGAAAAAGTCAAAACCGATGGCAAACTCAAGCCCTGGTTGAACAAACATGGTCTTGATCAGTTGCAAGGTTTGTGGAGCAAAATTCACATGGAACCCGGTTGGGAAAACGCCATGGAATCTGCGCTTCGTGAAAAGCTTTCATCACTTGAGGTTTCGCGCCTAGACATGGTGAAGGCTTTTGCATCCGATGCGCCGCCTGCCAAGCTGTCGTTTTATTCACCGCCCAACGCCACTCAAACGCCAACTCGAAAAGGGCTGCCCGCAGCTTGTCGGCCCCTGTCCGATTTGCTCAGATTGTCTGATGCTGGCCTCTCGGCATTGCTGACAGATTGGCTCCAATCTTATTTCACAGCGCCTTCTTTGGAAGATGCCATGGCTTGGCGAGATCAACTCCAAGGCGCAGAATGTTTTGTGGTTCAGACGGGTCATGCCGTTGGCAAACACAGTGTTAGTTTTTATGCCCCTGATTCTGAACAAGCAGGTCTCTTGGCACGTGCCCAAGACATTGAAAATTTTGAAAAACAAATGCGTGCACAAACGCTGATTGCGGAAGAAACCAGGTCAGCCTCCGTTCGCGCTGAAGCTGCCTATTCTGACGCTGCGCAACGTTTGGTGTCGGCCAGGCAAGAAGCCTCTGAGGCTCAAACGAAAGCCCACGAACTTCAGGTTGAAACACTTCGCCTGTCGCAATGGGCATCGCAAACGCAGGCTCGCAGCGAGCAAATTGCAGTTGACATGTCTGAAATTGACATCCATTTAGAAGAACTTCAAGAGCGTCGAATCACAGCTGAAGCCCGATTTGAAGAACTGGATATGCAGTTGGCTGGCAGTCAAGAGCGCCACGCACAACTTGATGAGCGCGTGATAGAAGCTGAGCGCAAACTGTCAGAGTGTCGTGAGCAGCAACGAACGCTTGAACGTTTGGCGCAAGAAGCCGCTTTTTCACAGCGCAGCCTTGAAGCCAGGCGTTCAGAATTGCAGCGTGGACTAGAAACTGCGGTCCTGCAAATTAAATCGATTGCGGATGAACAAGAACGTGCCAAGGATGAATTGTCGCGCCTCACGGATGCCGCTGCTCAAGCCGGCTTGCAAAATGCATTGGCCATGAAAATGGTGCGAGAACAGGTTTTGGGAGCCAAACGCAGTGAGTACGATGACCTCACAGCGCGATTGCGTGCCAGTGATGAGAGGCGCATGAGTTTTGAGCGTGAACTTGACCCTATGCGCCAAAGAATTACCGAATTGCAACTCAAAGAACAGGCTTCTCGTTTAGGACTTGAACAATACACTCAGTTGCTGCTCGATGCTGAGGCAGATCTTGAAGCCTTGGCCAAATCAATTGAAGAAGGCAATGTTCGGTTAACGGGCTTGCAATCTGAAATCGATCGCCTGAATCGTGAAATTGTGGCTTTGGGCGCTGTGAATTTGGCTGCATTAGAAGAGTTGACTACATCCCGCGAGCGCAAGGCGTTCTTGGACGCTCAGACCGCTGATTTGACCGAAGCCATGACAACACTTGAAGATGCCATTAAGAAAATTGACGCCGAAACCAGAGATCTCTTGGCTGGCACTTTTAAAATTGTGAATGAACATTTTGGACGAATGTTCCCTGAATTGTTTGGTGGAGGCAGTGCCCGCTTGGTCATGACGGGCGATGAAATTTTGGACTCAGGCGTTCAAGTGATGGCGCAGCCACCGGGTCAAAAAAATCAGACCATTCATTTGCTGTCTGGCGGCCAAAAGGCACTCACGGCCATTGCCTTGGTGTTTGCCATTTTTCAACTCAACCCAGCACCTTTTTGTCTGCTGGACGAGGTGGACGCCCCCTTGGACGACGCAAACACAGAACGGTACGCCAAATTGGTCAAGAGCATGGGCAAAGAAACCCAATTTTTGTTCATCAGTCACAACAAGATTGCGATGGAGATGGCCGAGCAATTGATTGGCGTCACCATGCAAGAGCAGGGTGTCTCCCGCATTGTTGCCGTTGACATGGAAGCTGCAGTTTCGGTCGCCGAATTGGCCTGAACAAATCAATTTGATTGACACCGTACTTTGCATACCTTATATGAGCTCCTTGCAAAATAGTTTGGCCATTGTTGGTGTCATGACCTTGGTGGGTGTTGTTTTGTACAACCTCTGGACGGCTCGGCAAAACGCGCCACGCCAAGCGGCACCCAAGACTTCTGCTGGCGTCGACCCTGTCTTGGACCATTCGGATTTGGGTCGCCCAGGTTTTAAAGAGGCAGCCTATTTGGACGATGAAATTGGCATTCTGCCCACGCCTGAAAAGAAGCCGCCGCTTGATGCACTGATCGATGTGATTGCTGCGATTGAGGTTGATGTGCAGGTTTCAGGCGATGCTGCGTTGGCGGCTTTGCCTGCCACGCGCCGTGTCGGCACCAAACCATTTGCTGTTGAAGGATTGAATGACAATTCGGGCGAATGGGAAACGCCTGTGGCTGGACGTCGATACCACGCATTTCAGGCGGGTGTTCAATTGGCCAACCGTGTAGGGCCCTTGAATGAAATTGAATTTTCAGAGTATGTGATCAAAGCCCAAAACTTTGCCGATTCGATTGGTGGTGCACCAGAGTTTCCAGACATGTTGGAAGAAGTGGCACGTGCCCGTGAGCTTGATCAATTTGCCAGTGAGCACGATGCGCAGCTTAGCTTCACAGTATGCGCCACATCAGCCGCATGGAGTCCGGGCTACATTCACCAACACGCTGCGCGTTGGGGTTTTGTGGCTGGCGTCATTCCTGGCCGAATGGTTTTGGCTGCACCTGTTCAGGGCTTGCCTCCCATCTTGTCTTTGTCCTTTGATACGCAAGCCGCCATGGCCGATGATCCGGCCTTGTCCGCTATCAAAGAATTTACCTTGAGCCTAGATGTGCCGCAGGTTCCCAGAGAAGAACAAGCGTTTGCCAGGTTGCGCGATGCAGCCCGCATACTTGGTAAAGACATGGATGGTGTCATTACCGATGGTGCAGGACACGCACTCACCGAGGCAGATTTAAACGCCATTGCAGTTGATCTAAAACTCCTTTACGATGCCCTAGATTCACGTGAGTTGTCTGCCGGCTCACCTCAGGCACGTCGATTGTTTTCATAATCGTGCCCCCGATTTCATTGTGAACTTAGATTTGTTTTCAGGATCGGAGGAAGGTATAAGGCCTGGCCCTTCAGCATTTGATCTGGCAAGTGAACAAGCCGCACAGCTTCGATCGTGCCTGCATCGCTATGCGCATGCTTACTACACCTTGGATGCACCTGAAGTTCCAGATGCTGAATACGATCGATTGTTTAAGCAACTTCAAAGCATCGAAATTCAATATCCTGTTCTGCTAACGGCAGATTCGCCTACACAGCGCGTAGGAGGGGCCGTATTGCCTGAGTTCTCTACAGTACGTCATCAAGTACCCATGTTGAGCATTCGAACCGAAACTGACACTGAGGCCAGTGGCGCAGTTGCTTTTGATACCCGAATTCGAAAAGAATTAGGTTTGCCAGAAGGTGCATCAGAAGTGAAATACGTTGCAGAACTCAAGTTTGATGGCTTGGCCATGAGCTTGCGTTATGAGCATGGTATTTTGGTCCAAGCGGCCACTCGGGGTGACGGTGAATATGGGGAGGATGTCACTCACAACATTAGAACCATTGGTCAAATACCCCTCCAGCTTGCAGCTAACGTCCCCTCTTTGCTGGAAGTTCGCGGAGAAGTTTACATGCGGCGAGATGACTTCGATGCCCTTAATGAACGCCAACTTCTTAAAATCTCTGAAGGCGTCAAGGGTGAGAAAACATTTGTGAATCCAAGAAACGCTGCTGCAGGCGCTGTGCGTCAATTGGATTCAAATATAGCCGCGCAACGGCCATTGAGTTTTTTCGCGTATGGCTTGGGTGAGGTGTTGGGATGGCCTTTAGGTGTGGCGCCTTTTCAGCGGCACTATGATTTATTGCAAGCGCTCAAGGGCTGGGGCTTTCCAGTTGCTGCACAAACACAGTGTGTCACTGGGGCATCTGGACTGGTTGAGTTTCACATGCACATTGCCCAGCAACGAGACAAGCTGCCGTATGACATTGATGGTGTGGTGTACAAAGTCAATGACCTTGGACTTCAAGAAAAACTTGGTTTTGTCACGCGAGAGCCCCGTTGGGCTGTCGCTCACAAGTACCCTGCTCAGGAAGAGCTGACAACAGTTCAAGCCATTGACGTTCAAGTCGGACGAACTGGCAAATTAACCCCTGTTGCCAAATTGGCCCCTGTCTTTGTGGGTGGCGTCACCGTGACCAACGCAACCCTGCACAACGAAGATGAGGCAAGGCGAAAAGATGTTCGAGTCGGTGATACGGTCGTTGTTCGCCGCGCGGGTGATGTCATTCCGGAGGTGGTGAGTGTCGTCCTTGGGCAGCGCCTGCCTGGTGCGCAAATTTTTACCATGCCGCATGTCTGCCCGGTGTGTGGCAGTACCGCTGTGCGTGACGAGGATGAGGCCGATTACCGATGCAGTGGTGGCTTGTTTTGTGGCGCGCAACGCAAGCAAGCTTTTCTGCACTTTGCGCATAGAAGGGCTGTAGAGGTAGATGGTCTAGGTGAAAAATTGATTGACCAACTGGTGGATGCCGGCGTGGTCAGTACCTTGCCAGATCTTTATAAATTAGGTTTAAACGCGCTGGTCCAACTTGATCGAATGGCAGAAAAATCTGCGTTCAATATTTTGGCTGCACTTGAAGCGTCGAAGTCCACCACCTTGCCCAGATTCATCTATGGTTTGGGCATACGGCATGTCGGCGAAGCCACAGCCAAAGAATTTGCCCGCCACTTTGGTACCTTGGATGCCTTCATGAATGCGCCCTTGGCTGAACTCTTAGAAGTGTCAGATGTTGGACCTACCGTAGCGCAAAGTGTGCTTGCTTTTTTTGCCCAAGCGCACCACCAAGAGATTGTGGCTCAACTGAGGGCATGTGGCGTTCGGTGGGAAGAAGGCGCACCTGCAGAGCGTTTACCCAAACCCTTAAGTGGCCAAACCATTGTTCTCACTGGCACATTGCCGACCTTAAGTCGTGATGAGGCCAAAGCCATGCTAGAAGAAGCCGGTGCCAAAGTGGCTGGCTCTGTGAGTCAAAAAACGAGTTACGTGGTCGCAGGTTCTGAGGCCGGTAGCAAACTTGAAAAGGCACTTGCGCTAGGTGTTCCGGTTCTAGATGAAGCTGGCCTTTTGTCATTGTTAAAAGGAGATCCACATGACAGTTCGTGAAATATTGAAGATGGGTGATGAGCGACTTTTGCGAATCGCAAAGCCAGTGCTCGAATTCAACACTTCCGAGTTGCTAGATGGCATTGTGGACATGAAAGAGACCATGACCGCTGCCAGTGGTGCAGGACTGGCAGCGCCTCAAATTGGCTGGGATATTCAGCTGGTCATTTTTGGAACGGGGCAAATCATTTCACGCTACCCCGATGCAGCCCCCATTCCCTACACAGTCTTGATCAATCCTGTCATCACGCCCATCGGCAATGACCTGCAGCATGATTGGGAAGGCTGTCTTTCGGTGCCTGGTTTGAGGGCTGTTGTGCCCAGATGGCAGCACATTCGTTATTCTGGTTTTAATCAGCATGGCCAAGCCATTGAAAGAACGGCTGATGGCTTTCACGCCAAAGTGGTTCAGCATGAGTGTGATCACTTGGTGGGTATTTTGTACCCCCAACGTGTGCGTGATTTCACGAAGTTTGGCTTTAACTCAGTGCTGTTTCCAAACTTGGCGCCAGAAACTGACGATTAAAGCCTTGCCAACCTTTCAATGGCAGCATTCAAGGTGGCGTCTTTTTTTGCAAAACAAAATCGAATGACATTTTGGTCAAACGAGTCGCCATAAAAGGCGGACATGGGAATGGCTGCAACACCAATTTCGCGTGTTAACCATTTGCAAAATTCAGCCTCACCCAAATCTTTTTCTGGTACCGATAGATTGGAAATATCGGCGCATTGAAAATAGGTGCCTTCGCCCGGCAAAAGCTTGAATTTGGTTTTTGACAAGCCTTCTCTGAAGAGATCGCGCTTGCGTTGGTAAAACTGAGGCAATTTCAAATAGGCTTGAGGGTCTGACATGTAACTTGCCAATCCAAATTGCATGGGCGTGTTGACGGTAAAAACAGCAAATTGGTGGACTTTGCGAAATTCAGCGGTCAATGCAGTCGGCGCTACAACGGTGCCCACTTTCCAGCCCGTCACGTGATAGCTTTTACCAAAGCTCGACACCACAAAGGCGCGCTCTGCCAAGCCTTTGTAAGAACTTGCACTGTGATGTTGAAGTGGCTGGTAAACCATGTGCTCATAGACCTCGTCACTGATCAGCACAATTTGAGTGGGCGCCAAAATTTCTTGCAGCTTTAGCATGTCCTCGTGCCGCCACACCATGCCACTTGGATTGTGCGGGGAATTGATCAAAATGGCGCGAGTTTTCGAAGTAATGGCAGCTTGAATTTTGTCGAAATCGGGTTTGAATGTACCGGGCGTTAATGGCACCCTGACCACCACGCCGCCGGCCATCTCGACGTTGGGCACATAGCAGTCATAGCAAGGCTCCAAAACAATTACTTCATCACCTGGATGCACCACTGCCAGCATGATGGTGAGCAAAGCCTGCGTAGCGCCAGCCGTGATTGTGATTTCGGTTTGTGCATCGTAGTGATTGTGATAGAGATTTTCAATTTTTTGCGACACAGCTTCACGCAAGGGCAAGACGCCAGGCATGGGTGGGTATTGATTGAGGCCTTCTTGCATGGCCTTGGTCACTGCATGGATCAGTTGAGGGTCGCATTCAAAGTCAGGAAATCCTTGGCCTAAATTGACAGCGCCCACTTCGGCAGCCAGTCCAGACATGACGGTAAAAATGGTTGTGCCCAACTTGGGTTGTTTTGAAATCAACTGTGGAGTCATGATGGCTTTTAAAAAAGGATCAAAGTTCGTAATCATTGACATGACCTGTCATGGCTTTTGCAACCAAGGCCGTTGTTAATCGATCGCTCAATAACTCTGCAAATTGATAAACAAAGTTGCGCAGGTAAGCGCCTCTTTTAAAGGCGACTCGCGATACATTTTTGCCCAAGAGGTCACCCAAAGGCCGAGCGACCAAATCGCCGGCAAGGTCATCTTTGACGGCCATTTCAGCCACAATGCCCACACCCAAACCCAAGCGCACGTATGTTTTGATCACATCTGAGTCAATGGCCTCGAGTGCAATTCGAGGGTGCAGTTTTTTGCTGGCAAATGCTGCATCAATTCGGGTTCGACCCGTGAACGAGGGGTGGTAGGTGATGAGGGGTTCTTTGGCAATGTCTTCCAAATGCAGGTGTTTTTTCTTCGCCAAAGGATGGTCAGGCGAAACGACCAGCATATGCTGCCATTCATAGCAAGGCAGTGTCACAAGTTCTTCGTAAGCTGCCAATGATTCGGTGGCCATGCCTATCTCGGCGGTGTCATCTAGCAGCATTTTGGCCACCTGATCTGGTGAGCCTTGGTGTAAGCAGATGTTGACGTGCGGATACAGTTCGCGCAATTTGGCAACGGGAACAGGCAGCACATAACGGGCCTGAGTGTGGGTGGTGGCAATGGAAAGCGTTCCATTGTCCTGGGCGCTGTATTGTTCTCCAATGCGTTTCAAATTGCCAATTTCACGCATGATGACTTCGATGCTTTTGAGAACATGCTGACCTGGCTCCGTGATCCGCTTCAGCCTTTTGCCGTGTCGAGCGAAGATGTCGATACCCAGTTCAAGCTCTAACTCAATGATGGCTTTGGAGACCCCAGGTTGAGAGGTGTGCAGCGCTTTGGCTGTTTCTGTCAGGTTGAGATTGCGACGGGCGGCTTCTTGTACAAATCGAAATTGATGCAAGTTCATATCAATAAACCCAGTAGGATTGAGTTTATTATGCCTTATGAATCTAAAGATGTTACTTTAAGGCAATTGCAGCCATGGCCCGAGTCAGTTCGGGCTCTTCGCCAATGGCATTTCTCAATTCGAACGTCACACCAGGATGTTGGGCGATGAGGTCTTGCAGCAACAAGGGCAGATCTTCTCGGGCATGCCTACCCACCCCCAAGAACATGGGAACAATGCGAATGACATTGACGCCCGTCTGAACCAAACGAGCGACGGTGGTGGACAAGTCGGGTTCGGTCAGTTCAAGGTAGGCGCATGCCACTTGTGTGTCAGGTGAAAGTTGCTTCACCTCATCGGCAACAGCTTCAATGGGAAGTCGCCATAACGCGTCTCTTGAGCCGTGAGCAAACAAAATGATGGCATTTTGGGAGGTAATGGCTGTCATCAAAAAACCTTTACTGACGTAAAACCAGCCACCAAAATGTAGCCAGTGAGATCAAGCTGTAGATCAGTGCGGGCGCAGCGGCTGTGAGCCAAGGCTGCCAATTTTGTAGATTGCCCATGAAGCCAAAAACATTATTCAGCAAATAGAAACTGATGCCAGCCATGACCCCTCCAAATACATAGCCTGCAATGTTGCCTGATCTGAAATGCAAATAAGCAAATGGCAGTGCAAGTGTCAGCATGACCCAGCAACTCAGTGGGTAAAAAACCTTTCGCCAAAACTCAATTTCATAGCGCTGCGCATTTTGACCATTCGCAGCCAAATGTCGCATGTATTGAAACAAGTCGATGGTTTTCATTCGATCGGGACTCAGGAGCGCAGCAGAAATCATCTCAGAGGTGATTTCAGTTTTCCATGACCATTCTGGCAGATTCAAAATTTCGATTCGCGAATCTTCGCCGCTTGCAATGTGAAAAATTCGCCGATCGGCAGGTTTCAAAAGCCAAGATCCGTCACCCATCAACTGTGCACTTGGCGCTAGGGTCATCGACTTGAGCCGGCCTTCGTTGTCAAATTCATGAATGCGAATATTCTCGGGCTGACCTCCGCTGCTCATGGATCTCACGTTGACGGCAAATTGTGATTGCGCCTGCTTTTCTCTCAGCCAAGCGCCAGTTTGGCCAACGGTTATTTGCCCTTGGTAATGCGCCTTCAAAAGCTGTGCTTGTTTGTCTGTCCAAGGTGAGATGTAGTCACCAAATAGGAAGGTGACAGTCACAAACACTAGGCCCAACTGAAAGAGCGTTTGAAGTGCGCGCCAAGGACCTAAGCCGCCTGTTCTGAGGATGGTGAATTCGGAGCTTTGCGCAAAACGGGCCATGACAAAAATAGCGCCAATCAAAACAGAAATAGGCAGCAACTCATACAAATGGCTGGGCATGAGCAAGGCCACATACATCAACGCGTGCTGCAGTTGATAGCCCTGAAATTTGTTTCGACTCAGTGTTTGCAGTTGATCGACCAGGTCGAAAAAAACAAACAAGGCCAGAAAGCCAATGGCAACAAAACTAACCGCGCGAATGATTTCTCCGTGAATTAATCGGCGAATGGTTTTCATGTGCCACCTTCCGTTCTGTGCAACTTAGGCATGGCCAACATATTCTTCCAGGACGCATTGAAGTGGCGAAAAAGCAGCCAGGCTAAAGCCAAGCAAAATGCGCCACCATGAAGGCCCAACATGAATTCGGGCAGGCTGATTCTTTCAGACGCAATCCAATTTTGCCCTACGTTAATCATGTTGTAGTAACCCACAAAGCAAAACAAGGCCACTGCCAAGTGGTAACTTTTGCCAACGCGAGGGTTGACGCTGGCCACAGCCAGGCCCACGATCAACAAATTAAAGGCAGCCAATGGCAATCCCAGTCGCCAAGATAACTCTCCAAGATGAACCGGAGTCGGTGCTTTGATCAAGCCCAAAGTACTGACCATGCGGCTTTGCATGTCTGTCGCTGAAATTTTGAGGCTTGGATCGATCAGCAATTGATAATCGTTGAAGGCCGTCACACGCACTTCCCCCGTTTGGTGGTTGCGCAGCATTTGCTGACCTTGTTGAAGGCTTAAAAACCGCTCACCTTGGTGAAGTTCAATTTGCCCTTTTTGAGCCGTCGTGACAGTTTCAATCATGCCGTCTAGGCTCGAGACAAACACATGCCGACCTGTTTGATTGCTGGGGCTGTCCTTGTCAATGAAGAAAACTCTTTTTCCGCCCGCTGATTCTTGGAACTGACCAGGCGCTACGCGTTCTATGTCGTTGCGTTGCTCATATCGGTCTTTCAAGTCTTGGATTTGTTGGTTGCTCCATGGCCAAACAAAAAGCGCCAGCAAGGCGATGGCTAAAAAGATGGGCCAAGCAAAGCTCAACAAAGGCTGTGCAAAAGAAGTGAGGCCTCGGCCACTTGAGAACCAAATGACCATTTCACTGTCTGCGTACATGCGCGACAACGTGGAGACCACTGCAATGAACAAACTCAGTGTCAGAATGGTGGTGAGGTGACCAATGACCGTCAACCCCATCACCAGCATAACTTCAGAGGGATTCACAGAGCCCTTGGTTGCTTGGCCCAAAGTCCGGATCAAAATAATGGTCATCACAATCGTGGCCAAAACCACAACCGTGGCACCGAAACTTCGGGCCAAATCTTTTTGAATGGAAGAATGGAATAACATTGTGAAATTGGAAAACCTCAATTATGAACTTTGAATTAAAAACACTATCTCTGGCAGCCGCCGCAAAATCTCCCGCAGACGTCTTGATTGTCCTCATTTCTGATCACTTTCAAGCCGCTAAAGACCCACTTTCCTTGCTGATTGAAAAAGCTTTGAAAGCCAAAGACTTCTCAAGCAAGAAAGGGAAAGTCCTTCACGCCTATGGTGCAGCCGGTATTTCTGCATCCAAGGTGGTGTTTTTGGGGGTAGGCGCTGCCATGGCCGCTGACATTAAATCTGCCATGTCGGGGCTGACTGCCAGTTTAAAAGCCGCTGAAACCAAGAAACTCACTGTCGTTTCGGCCGAGCCCCTCAATGCGCAGGCCCTGCAAGCCTTGCTTCTAGCTTTGGCTGAGGGAACCTATGTTTACGGCACCACCAAATCAAAACCCGCCACGCGCTCTTTAAGTCAAGTCAGCTTGGGCTTGCCCAGCGTTAATCTCAGTCTGCAAAACGCCTTGAAAACCACCGTTGGCATGATCCAAGGTATTGAGTTTGCCAAAGAGTGGGCCAACCGACCTGCCAATCATGCAACGCCCACCATGTTAGCCAAGGCCGCTATGACCCTGGCCAAATCAGGCGCAATGTCATGCGAAGTGTTGGGCCCCAAAGAAGTTGCAAAGTTGGGCATGGGCTCTTTCATGTCGGTGGCGCAGGGCTCGGCCGAGCCGCTTCGTTTCATTGTGCTGAAGTACCAGGGGGGCTCTAAATCTGAGGCGCCCACTGTGCTCGTCGGTAAGGGCATCACCTTTGATACCGGTGGTATTTCCATCAAACCGGCAGGTCAAATGGACGAGATGAAATTTGACATGGGTGGCGCCGCCAGTGTTTTAGGTGTTTTCAAATCCTTAAGCACCCTCAAACCCAAAATCAATGTCGTGGGCTTAATCCCCGCATGTGAAAACATGCCTGATGGCCTTGCTGTGAAGCCAGGCGATGTGGTTACCAGCATGAGTGGTCAAACCATAGAAATTTTGAACACCGATGCCGAAGGACGTTTGATTTTGTGCGATGCGCTCACCTATGCCGAGCGTTTCAAACCTCAAACAGTCATTGACATTGCGACGCTCACAGGCGCATGTGTCATTGCATTGGGGGCTGTTCGAAGCGGCATGTTTGCCACTGAAGACCAGCTGGCTCAAAGCCTTCTTCAAGCGGGTGACGAAGCCATGGATCTTTGCTGGAGAATGCCACTCGATGAGGAATATGCCGACTCACTGAAAAGCAATTTTGCTGATGTCGCCAATGTCGGTGGCAGCGAAGGTGGCGCCATCAAGGCCGCTAAATTTTTGCATCGCTTTGCGAAAAAATACCCATGGGCTCACTTGGACATTGCTGGCACAGCCTGGAAAGGCGGGGCTTCCAAGGGCGCTACAGGCAGGCCCGTTGGTTTGTTGCTGCATTACTTGCTTTCTCATCAGCCGTCGAAAGCAAAAGCCTCTGCGAAAAAGACGGGTCCTTCAGGGAAGTAGTTCGGGAAACTGATCGAGATTGAGATTGCATATCCATGACGCAAGTTGATTTTCATTTCAATGCGCCTGACAAGCTGCCTTACGTGTGCCGTTTTTTGCGCAAAGTCAGTGGTCAGGGCCGTAGGGTGGGTGTGTTGGCAGATCAAGACACGTCGCACTTGTTGAATCAATTGTTATGGAATTTAAATGCATCTGACTTTGTGACGCATTGTTTGCTTGCCGATTCTCCCAGTTTGGTTGAACATTCGAGCGTCATTTTTGCCTCCAACTGGGATGATTTGACCGCTCTTCAGCAATTGGATGTTTTCCTCAATTTAAACGATTTGCCACCCCCCAATTTCGATGGCATTGAGCGTTTGATTGAAGTGGTTGGCCCCGAAGAAAGAGACAAAACAAGCGCCAGACAGCGATGGAAACATTACTCACAACTCGGATTTCAGATCAATCGATACGATTTGACCTCGGCAAAGCCCAATTAGTCTTGGTTTTTGCCCTTTTTTTTGGTCTTTTTTCTACTAAGCCCCTTTAATGTGTTTCAAATTTGCGTTATGGTTACGGCTTGCTTAATTGAAGCAAAACCTCTTTACTTCGGAGCTATTCATGAAATTGTCTTATCTTAAGACCCCTCTCACAGCGGTTGCAGTGGCCGCAGTTGTTTTGACACTCGTTGCCTGTGGCAAAAAAGATGGTGGTGGCGCTCAAGTCATCAAAATTGGTCACGTTGGGCCTACTAGCGGTGCCATTGCCCACTTGGGTAAGGACAACGAAAATGGCGCCAAAATGGCCATTGAAGAGCTGAATGCGGCGGGTATCAAAATTGGTGACAAAGTTGTCAAGTTTGAATTGTTGGCTGAAGACGATGCTGCCGATCCAAAACAAGGTACTGCCGCTGCTCAAAAATTGGTAGATGCCAAAGTTCAGGGCGTGATTGGTCACTTGAATTCAGGTACCACCATTCCCGCATCACAGCTTTACAACGCTGCTGGCATTCCCCAAATTTCTCCTTCAGCAACCAATCCTAAATACACACGCCAAGGTTATGCCGGTGCTTTCCGCGTTGTGGCTGATGACGTTCATTTGGGCGGCACATTGGGCAAATACGCTGTTGAAACACTCAAGGGCAAGAGCATTGCCGTGATTGATGACCGTACAGCTTATGGCCAAGGTGTGGCTGAAGAATTTGAAAAAGCTGTTAAAGCAGCTGGTGGCAATTTGGTTGGCCATGAGTTCACGACAGACAAGTCTTCTGACTTCAACGCTATTTTGACCACTATCAAGGGCAAGAAGCCAGACATCATTTTCTTTGGCGGTATGGATGCTGTTGCAGGTCCTATGCTGAAGCAAATGAAGCAGCTCGGTATTTCAGCCAAATTCATGGGCGGCGATGGTATCTGTACGGCCGAGCTGGCCAAGTTGGCAGCTGAAGGCATGGCAGACGAAAACGTCTTCTGCGCTGAAGCGGGTGGCGTTGAAGGTGAACAAAAAGCAGGCATGGAAAAATTCCGTACTGACTTTAAAGCCAAGTACAACGCTGAAGTGCAAGTCTATGCACCTTATGTCTATGACGCAGTCAAAGTCATGGTTCAAGCCATGGTCACTGCGGGTTCTTCAGACCCAGCCAAGTACTTGCCTGCTTTGAAGTCCATCAACTACAAAGGTGTGACCGGCAATATCGCATTTGACGAAAAGGGCGATATCAAAAATGGCGCTTTGACTTTGTTCACTTACAAAGGCGGTAAGCGCGAGCAAATCGCTGTGGTTCGTTAATCACACTTGCTTGAATCCAAAACCCCGCACCTGCGGGGTTTTTTGTTTGAAGAGATCAGTTAAGTCCACGCTTGGTCAAAAGCGGTGCCACCGTTGGCTCTCTGCCTCTGAATGCAATATAGGCCTGCATGGGGTCCTGGCGATTTCCGGCTGAGTAGATGTGTTCATACAGTTTTTGCGCGGGTTCTTTGGCGAATATATCGCCAGCTTCTATGAATGCATCGAAACCATCTGCGTCCAAGACTTCAGCCCACATGTAAACATAGTAGGCCGAGGCATAACTGTTTGAGGAAAACAAATGTGAGAAGTGTGGCAGCCTGTGCCGCATGCCAATGGCCGGTGGCATTTGAATGCTTTGAAGCGTCTTTGACTCAAACTCTTGAAAGTTCAAGTGTTCTAAGTCAATGGTTTCATGAAGCGCTAAATCGACCAAGGCCGATGAGACGTATTCAACGCTTGTAAAGCCTTGATTGAAGGTCTGGGCGGTCAGTATTTTTTCAATCAACGCGTTGGGCATGGGCTCGCCAGTTTCTGCATGCAATGCAAACTCTTTCAATATTTGCGGTTGCATAAGCCAATTTTCATAAACTTGGGATGGAAATTCAACAAAGTCTCTGAGCACACTGGTGCCTGAGAGGCGGGGGTACTTCACCTTTGACAACAGGCCGTGCAAACCATGGCCAAACTCATGAAAAAGGGTTCTGGCATCGTCCAAACTGAGCAGCGTTGGTTTTCCTTCTGGTCCCTGCGAAAAGTTGTTGTTATTAACAACAATGGGTCGAACCTCCTGCGTGAGGTTCATCGGGTCTCGGTAGGTGCTCATCCACGCGCCAGAACGTTTGCTGCTGCGAGCAAAGTTATCGCTTAAAAACAAGCCAACATGTTGGCCTTGCGCACTTGTCACTTCCCAACCTGTGACTGAAGGGTGGTACTTTGCAATGTTCTCCACCTGTTTGAAATTCACGCCGAACAAGCGATGCGCCACATGAAACATGGCTTCCATGAGTTTGTGAAGCTGCAGGTAGGGTTTGAGTTCTGCTTCGTTTAAATCAAATTTCTCTTTGCGAACGCGTTCTGTCCAGTAGTGCCAATCCCAAGCGGCAAGATCATTTAATCCAGAAAGTGTCTTCAAGTCTTCTCGCTCTTGAATGGCTCTTAATCTCGCGGGAGTCCATACGCGCATGAGCAAATCTCTGGCGTTTGCTGCGCTGCCCGCCATGGTGTCGGCCAAAGCATATTCAGAGAAATTCTGGTAACTCAAAAGGCGTGCTTGAGCCAATCGAATTTTTAAAATCTCTTTCATCACAGGTTCGTTGTTGTGAGCGCCCGGGTTTTCGCCACGTTTGCACCATGCCAGCCACATGCTTTCACGCAAGTCCCGTCGTTCTGAAAAGGTCATGAAGGGCGTGATGGACGATCTGGAAAGCGTGAAGGCATGCGCGTTGTGTTGTTCAAGGCCACGTTCTTTGGCCAACTGCTTGGCCGCACTCTTGACGAAATCTGGTAGCCCTTTGAGCTGATCGGCCTCCGTAAGCACCAAACAGAAAGCAGCTTCATCTGCCAAAACATTTTGTGAAAATTGGGTAAAACAGCTTGCCAGCTTTTCTGAATATTCGGCAAAAGTCTGGCGATCTTTGTCTTTCAATTTTGCGCCTGCACGAACGAAATCTAAGTGGTACCTTTCAATCAGGCGAATGCTTTCAGCATCAAGCGCTATGCTGGTTCGTTCTTGATGGAGTTTGTCGATGCGTTCAAAGAGTGCTGCATTTAAAAACATTGCCGCTGAATGGGCTGCAAGCTTTGGCGATATGTCTCGCTCTATGGCTTGAATTTCAGGCGAAGTGTGTGAGGCACTTAAATTGAAGAAGAGGGCGGAGGTTTGGTTTAACAACTCGCCGCTGGCTTCCAGTGCAAGCAGGGTATTTTGAAAGCTTGGCGCTTGCTTTTGATTGGCAATGTTTAGTATTTCTGCTTGGTGACTGGCTAGCGCTTGGTTAAAAGCTTCAGGAAAATGCGCTGCATGGATAACTTCAAAAGGCGGCATTTCAAAAGGGGTCGACCATTTTTGGAGCAAAGGATTTGTCATGGGTGTGAGAACTGTTTGGAAATTGGAAAGTTTCATTTAAGGGTTTACCTGAAGCCATGGCCTCAACGCTGAAAATACCTTTTAAATATTCTGACTTGTGAAGAATTTAGTAGAACTTGGATTATTCTTCAATCTTGGTCATTCGTGTGTAAGTTGACATCCCATGATTGAGGAAAATTGTGTATTTTGTAGTTGATTTCAAAGTGGCTTTCAATGAACGTCCAAAATTGATGAGCGCATGGCGTGCTTTTCATAATGTCTGCCTGAGTCTGCTTTTAGCGCTGACTTGCACAGCAGGGCTTGCCGCTCCCAATCCGAAAGCCAATCCCGCCGACCCCGAAAAAGTATTGCGTGTGGCTTTTCCCGTGCCTGAGACCGGCTTTGATCCTGTTCGTGTGAATGACTTGTATTCGAACACCATCAATGCGGCTATTTTTCAGCCACTGCTCACTTACGACTGGATGGCCATGCCTACCCAGATCGTGCCGGATGCTGCCGAGTCGATGCCGATGATTTCGGCTGACAGCAAAACATACACCTTTAAAATCAAAAAAGGGCTGTACTTCACACCTGATGAAGCCTTCAAAGGCCAAAGGCGTGAACTCACAGCACAAGATTTTGTCTACACCTTGCTGCGCCATGCAGACCCTAAGAATCGAAGCCCTCAAGTTTCTGACTTCGATGACAAGATTTTTGGTTTCGCCGAATCAAGAAAGAAGGCGGTGGCCAGTGGTCAATTTGATTATGAGCAAAAACACCCAGGCATTTATGCACTAGACAGATACACCTTGGCCATACAGCTGGTTCAGCCAGATCGAAATTTCCTATCGCTATTGACCAGCCCATTCGCCGGCGGAATGGCGCGCGAGGTGGTTGAAAAGTATGGCTTTGAAGGCATCATGTCCAACCCTGTTGGAACAGGGCCTTACATGCTTGACAAATGGGTTCGTGGTTCCAAAATTATCCTCAAAGCCAATCCTGAATTTCCAGGCTTTGTATGGGATTTTCAACCGCCGCCTAACAAACCTGTCGAACTGCGCATCGCCAGCCAAATGCAAGGCAGAAAAATGCCTCAAATTGGCCGCATCGAGGTGAGCATCATTGAAGAACCACAATCGATGTGGTTAGCGTTCAGCGGCAAAGAAATTGATGCAGTTGCCGTGCCTCCGTCTTTCATTGAAAAAGCACTCACGCCCAATAATGATTTGCTTCAAACTTGGGTGGCTCAGGGCGTCAACATGTATAGAAGTGTTGAGCCCGATATTCGCTATCAGTTTTTCAACATGAAGGACCCCGTCATTGGCGGCTACACGCCTGAAAAAATAGCACTCAGGCGCGCCATCATCATGGGTTTTGATGTGGACGAAGAGATTCGAGTGATTCGAAAAGGACAAGCCGTCAAGGCCCAGCAAATGGTTTCGCCGGTCATTGCAGGGCATGACCCCAATTACAAAAGCATTGTGAAGTTCAGCCCCTTGTCTGCCAATGCATTGCTAGATCAATTTGGCTACAAGAAGGATGCCAAGGGCTATCGCAACTTGCCAGACGGCAAACCGCTTGTGTTTACCATTTACTCGTCCACATCCTCAGTGGATCGCGAAAGGGATGAGCTCTGGAAAAAATCAATGGACCGATTGGGCATTCGCCTCAAAGTTAAAAAAGACAAATTCCCCGAAATGTTGAAGCAGGGCAAGCAATGCGCAATTTCGTCTTGGGCTTTGGGTTGGACGCGCTCTTCCGAGGCTGAATTTGTGATGAAACTCTTGTATTCCAAAACCATTGGTCAAAACAATTACGCGTGTTTTGAAAATGCAGAATACGACGCCTATTTTGAACAATTGAAGCGCTTGCCCGACGGCTCTGAACGCACGCGCGTTTTGCACAATATGTACCGGTTGATGGAAGTGAATGGCGTGCTTGGATTAAGTTCAACAGGCATCGCAACGCGGCTTAACCATCAGCGTTTGGAAGGCTTTCGCAAACACCCCTTGATCTTGGGTGATTGGATTTACTATGACATTCAAAAACCTTAAAGGCACTGAAGTATGAGTGCCTATATTCTTCGCCGTATCTGGCAAATGATTCCAACCTTGGCCGGTGTGATCTTGTTGGTATTTTTTCTGTTCAATTGGATCGGTGGTGACCCCGCCTATGTTCTGGCTGGCTTGTTTTCAAACCAAGAACAAATTGACAGCATTCGGGCTGAATTGGGGCTTGATCAACCGCTCACCGTTCAGTTGTGGATTTTTGTCAAACAAGTTGTCACTTTCAACTTTGGTAACAGTTGGACCACAGGCGAATCTGTTGCCGATATTTTTGCAACACGTCTACCCGCTTCACTGACTTTGATGGCGCCATTGCTGTTGATAGAGACCCTGATTGCCTTGGTCCTTGCCTTGGGTCTGGCTTGGGTCAGAGGGTCTTCTGTTGACCGCGGCACCATGCTTGTGTTCACCTCTTTGATGTCTGTCAGTATTTTGGTGTTCATCATTTTGGGCCAATATGTGCTGGCCTACCGCTTGGGCTGGTTTCCAGTTCAAGGTTGGAGTGACGACTACTGGAAAAACATCAGTACCTATGCTCCCTTGCCTATCTTGCTGGGCTTGGTGGTCAGCATTGCCCCCAATACGCGTTTGTTTCGAAGTTTCGTGCTGGACGAAGTCGATCAAGACTATGTGAGAACAGCCAGAGCAAAAGGGCTTTCTGAGCCACGGGTGATGTTTGTGCATGTTTTGCGCAACGCCTTAATTCCTGTGATCACGTTTGTGATTTCCAATTTGCCAGGTCTTTTGCTTGGCGCTTTTTTGTTGGAAAGATTCTTTGGCATTCCAGGTGTCGGCCGAGAAATCATTTTGGCTGTTGAGCGAAGTGATTTTCCAGTGATCAAGGCCGTCACAGTTTATGTGGCCATTGCCACCATGATTTTTAATCTGATTGGTGACGTCCTGTATCGCCTCACCGATCCTCGTGTTCAATTGCGCTGAAATCTGATGACCTTTCACAAGAATATGCAAAGCCATCCAAATTCAGCTGACAACGCTCCCAATCCCTTGGGCAGCTCGCTTGCGAAGGGGCCTGTCAATGTCGTCAGTGAAGGCGCTTGGGCTTTGGCCTGGCGTCGCTTTAAATCTGATCGGGTTGGCGTGTGGAGTGGCATCACTGTGGTTCTCAGTTTGGCCTTGGTGTTTACCACCTTGATGGGGCCACTGGCTTCCGATTGGGAAAAAGAGGTCGCAATTAGCAATGCGCCGCCATCGTGGGCCATGAGTGGATTTCAAGGCGATGACGCAAGCAAGGCCATTCCTGAGGTCGTGCTGTACGAACCCACGCCTACGGATGTTGCAGATCCCATCGCACCGCAATGGGAGTTGGCTCAAAAAGCTGTGAAGCCTGCAGGCGACAAGGTCAATGCCTTGGCTACGCATCTGCCAATGGGCTCAGACAAATGGGGAAGAGATGTTTTAGCCAAGACCATTAAAGGTGCTGAAACCAGCATCTTGGTGGGCTTGGCTGCCGCGTTCATGGCCACGCTCCTGGGCTCTGTTTTAGGTGCCGTCTCGGGTTGGTACGGCGGCATTGTCGATGACTTGAGCAATTGGCTCTACAACGTTTTTCATTCCATTCCAGGCATTTTGCTCATCTTGGCCATTGCAGCTGTTTTGAACACCAAGGGCACCATGGCCGTGGTGCTCATTTTGGGAATCACAGGTTGGACGGGCACTTACCGACTGATACGGGGTGAATACCTGAAGCACCGCAACCGAGATTATGTGAGGGCAGCAGATGCCATTGGCGCCTCCAACAACAGGCGCATGTTTGTGCATATTTTGCCCAACGTGAGCCATGTCATTTTGGTTCAATTTTCATTGCTGACGGTATCTTGTATTAAAGCAGAAGTGATTTTGTCTTTCCTCGGATTTGGGGTGCCCGTTGACGGCGTTTCATGGGGCACCATGCTGACAGAAGCACAAAATGATTTGCTGGTGGGTTATTGGTGGCAACTCTTGTCTGCGACAGCTGCCATGTCTATTTTTGTAACAGGCTTGTCCCTTCTCACCGATTCACTGAGGGATGCATTAGATCCCAAGGTGATTAACTGAGCCTCATTCATTGAATACTTGACATGGCAACACGCAGATACCCTCCACCCATTGCGCAAATTTCTGACAATTTGTTGGAAGTTAAAAATCTGACCGTCGATTTCATCAGTGCCTCCAAGGCACCTGTTCGAGCTGTTGAGTCGGTTTCTTTTGTCATCCCTCGTGAACGCACAGTTGCGTTGGTGGGCGAGTCTGGCAGTGGCAAGTCGGTCAGTGCTTTGGCCATCATGGGCTTGTTGCCGCCTCAAAATGCCATCGTTGGATTGCATTCAGCCATCAATTATGACAACCGCTCTTTGTTGAATCTTTCAAGGACAGATTGGCAACTCATTCGAGGCTCTCGAATTGCCATGATCTTTCAAGACCCCATGGCGTCACTGAACCCGGTGTACACAGTCGGCTTTCAGCTGGCTGAAATGTTGAAAGCTCACAAGCATGTTTCAAACAAACAGGCCACTGCGCGCGCTTGTGAGCTCCTTGAAGAAGTGGGCATACCCGAGCCTCAAAAACGCGTCAATGCTTACCCGCATGAGCTGTCGGGTGGCCAACAGCAACGCGTCATGATTGCCATGGCATTGGCCTGTGAGCCTGAACTGTTGATTGCAGATGAACCTACGACAGCTTTGGATGTGACTGTACAGCGCCAAATTTTGTTACTTCTAGCCGAATTGCGCGAGAGGCGCCGAATGGCCATGCTTTTTATCACACACGATTTGGGCTTGGTCAGCGAAGTGGCTGATCATGCTGTGGTGATGCGCAAAGGCACCGTTCGTGAGGCCGGGCCTGTTCGAACATTGTTTAGCCAACCCCAAGACCCCTACACCAAGGCCCTGCTAAGTTGCCGTCCCAGCATAGATCGGCAAGGCAAGCGGCTGTTAACCATTGACGATTGGATGTCTACCAGCTCAGGTGAAAGTGCGCCCTTACCCATTGCGCCATCGCTCGATGCACCAGCCATGTCTGTTGCAAAACCAAATCTAGACAAGCCCTTGTTAGAAGTACAAGGACTTCGCAAAGTGTTCAAACGGTCTGGGCCGTGGTTCCAAAGCGATGATTTTGTTGCGGTTGAAAATGTCAGTTTTCAATTGATGCGCGGTCAAACGGTAGGCTTGGTTGGCGAGTCAGGCTCAGGTAAAACCACTGTGGGCTTGTGTCTACTTAGGCTTCACGAAGCCACAGCCGGCAAGGTGTTTTTTGACGGGAAAAATTTGTTTGACATGTCGAACTCCGAATTTGCGGCTTACAAGCGCAGGCTTCAGATTGTTTTTCAAAATCCGTATGCATCTTTGAATCCGCGATTTACAGTGGGTGAAATTTTGAGTGAACCCATGCAACTGCACGGCATTGGCGCTAACAGCGCAGATTGGGAGAAACAATCTCTCAGTTTGCTAGACAAAGTCGGTATGCCTGCATCTGCTTTGAAGCGTTATCCTTTTGAGTTTTCGGGTGGGCAGCGACAGCGTATTGCCATTGCCCGATCTTTGAGCTTGTCACCTGAGGTGGTGGTGCTCGATGAGGCTGTTTCAGCCTTGGACGTTTCGGTTCAAGCTCAAGTCCTTAACTTGCTGAAAGATCTTCAGAAAGAATTAGGCCTTAGTTACTTGTTCATCTCGCACGATTTGGAAGTGGTGCGCTACATGTCCGACTCATTGCTGGTCATGAACCAAGGTCATGTGGTGGAGCAAGGTGATGCCGCTCAAATTTACCAGGCGCCGCAGCACGCCTATACACAGACATTGTTGGCGGCTGTGCCAAAAGTACAAGAAACGATTAGCGTTTAAGGCTGCATCTTTCTGGGTACTCAACTCGAATGAAGCGTTGAGTCTTTTATTTCAGGCAATTGATGAATTGATTTCAAGTGGGGCCGTGCAGTGGCAACCAAGGCCACCAACAGTGTGCCTACGCCCGCGCACAGAAGTGAACTTCGCATGCCAATCTGTTCCGCCATCCAGCCGCCTAAAAGCGCGCCTGGAGCGGCAGGCAAAGTAATTAACCAGCGCATGGTGGTGGTCATGCGTCCTAAAAGTTCTGTGGGTGTGAACGCTTGCCTGAGAGATAAAAAATTCACGAAGAGCAAGGTGGCGCCCCAGCTAAAGCAAATGAGCATCCAAGAAAACAAAAAAATACTGGGCAGCAAGCCCTCAAACAACAAAAGACTGATCCAGCCAACAGAGGTAATTGCAATCCCCACAATGAGTGCCGGGCCTAAGCCAATTTTTTTTGAGATGGGCGGGCCAGCCATTCCGCCTAAAACAGACCCAAGACCCATGGCAATAAAACTTGAGGCAACCAAAGTTTCATCAAGCCCTAAGTCCTTGACCGCAAAAATAATCTGCACAGATAGCGCCATTTGTGCAAAAAATTGCCACGCACCCACAATGGCCGCCATTTCGAGAAGCATGGGATGCGAGCGGACAAAGTTGAGACCTTTCATCAATTCTTCTTTGAAAGACCTGTCTTTCCATGTAGACCTAGGCGGCACTTCCTCATGGATGCGAATGCCTTTGAGCATGAGAACAGAGCCAATCAACAGCAAGGCGTCCATCACCAGCGCCAAGGGTGCACCAAACACTCTGATTAAGATGCCAGCCAGTCCAGGCCCCATCACTTCTGCCATGGAACTGGCAATGGCATTTTGTGAATAGGCTTCAACCAATTTGTCGCGCCCAACCAGTTGGGTGAGTACCAATTGAGATGCTGAGCCAGCAATGGTGTAGACCGCACCCAAAGCGAAGCTCACGGCATACATGAGGTCAATGGTCAGGAAGTCAAATGCCCAAGCCAAAGGAATGCTTAACAATGACAATCCCATGACAATCTCGCCAGCGATGTAGACAGGTAGTTTTTGCATGCGATCAAGTAGCACGCCACCGGGCAATGAAAGCAGCACAAAGGGCGCAATTTCCATGGCGGTGAGAAGGCCCATTTGGGTGGGTGAAGCGTCCAACAGGAAAACGGCCGTGAGGGGCAGCGCAAGCAGGGTGATTTGCCCACCCAAATTGCTGAACAGGATAGAAAACCACATCCGCCTGTAACCGGGGATTTTGAACAGAGGGCTTCTGAAAATGTTCATGCGCTTCGTAACAAACCCCACTAAAACAGAGTTCTAGCAGGGTTTTAAAGATGGCGGAGCAGGCGGGATTCGAACCCGCGGTGGGGATAAACCCACACACGCTTTCCAGGCGTGCGACTTAAACCACTCATCCACCGCTCCGAGCTTTTGAGTATAGCAGTTTAGGTATAGATTCTTGAGCCCAAATGCCACTGTGGGGCCGTTTATTCATTACACTTTGCCCCTGTTGTTTACTTTTTTGACCCAAGGCGGTGGCCCCATGAAATTTCGTTTTCCAATCGTCATCATCGACGAAGACTACCGCTCTGAGAACACTTCTGGACTGGGCATCCGTGCGTTAGCTCAAGCCATTGAAACAGAAGGCTTTGAGGTTCTGGGTGTGACCAGTTATGGCGATCTGTCTCAGTTTGCGCAGCAGCAGTCGAGGGCCAGTGCTTTCATCTTATCGATCGACGATGAAGAGTTCACCCCCGGACCCGATTTAGATCCTGCTGTTTTAAGTCTGCGCGCATTCATTGAAGAGGTCCGCCGCAAAAATGCAGATGTGCCTATTTACATTTATGGTGAAACAAAAACATCACGCCATATACCCAACGACATCTTGCGAGAGTTGCATGGCTTCATTCACATGTTTGAGGACACGCCAGAGTTTGTGTCGCGCCACATCATTCGCGAAGCCAAAAGTTATTTAGAAGGTGTTCAACCTCCCTTCTTCAAAGCTTTGTTGGACTATGCCGAAGACGGATCTTATTCTTGGCACTGCCCTGGTCATTCTGGTGGTGTGGCATTTTTGAAGAGTCCTGTGGGGCAGATGTACCATCAGTTTTATGGTGAGAACATGCTGCGCGCAGACGTGTGCAACGCCGTGGAAGAGTTGGGTCAATTGTTAGACCATAACGGCGCCATTGGTGAAAGCGAACGCAATGCAGCTCGTATTTTCAATGCCGACCATTGTTTCTTTGTGACCAATGGCACCAGCACATCCAATAAAATAGTGTGGCACCACGCTGTTGCGCCAGGTGATGTGGTGGTGGTCGATCGCAATTGTCACAAGTCCATTTTGCACGCCATCATCATGACGGGTGCCATCCCTGTTTTCTTGAAGCCAACACGCAATCACTACGGCATCATTGGGCCTATTCCGCAAAAAGAGTTTGCGGTGGCCAGCATTCAGGCCAAGATCAAAGCCAACCCTCTTCTCAAAGGGGTGGACGCCAAAAAAGTAAAGCCAAGGGTCATGACCTTGACGCAATCAACTTATGACGGCGTTTTGTACAACACGGAAACCATCAAAGGCATGCTCGATGGTTATGTTGAAAATCTACACTTCGATGAAGCATGGTTGCCTCATGCTGCCTTCCATCCTTTTTACGGCACTTACCACGCCATGGGCAAAAAACGCCCACGACCTCAACATTCATTGGTCTATTCCACGCAATCAATTCACAAATTGTTGGCCGGTATCAGCCAGGCCAGCCATGTGCTCATCCAAGACTCGCAAAACACCAAGCTAGATCGTCACTTGTTCAACGAGGCGTATTTGATGCACACCAGCACCAGTCCTCAGTACAGCATCATTGCCAGCTGTGACGTAGCGGCTGCCATGATGGAGCCGCCCGGCGGCACAGCCTTGGTTGAAGAAAGCATTGCCGAGGCCCTGGACTTCCGCCGTGCCATGCGAAAAGTCGATGATGAGTACGGCAAGGACTGGTGGTTCAAGGTGTGGGGACCCGAAAATTTGGTCGATGAAGGCATTGGTCGTGCCGAGGATTGGATTCTGCGCAGTGACCCCAAAAAGAAGGGTGGCAAGTGGCACGGGTTTGGTCAAATGGCCGATGGCTTTAATATGCTTGACCCCATCAAGGCCACCCTTGTCACGCCCGGCTTGAACTTGGATGGCAAGTTCGATAAAACAGGTATTCCGGCTTCAGTGCTTACTAAGTTTCTAACGGAACACGGCGTGGTGGTTGAGAAAACCGGCTTGTACAGTTTCTTCATCATGTTCACCATTGGCATTACCAAAGGTCGATGGAATTCTTTGCTCACGGCATTGCAGCAGTTCAAGGACGACTACGATCGCAACCAACCCATGTGGCGCATCATGCCGGAGTTTTGCCAGAAGCAGCCCAAATATGAACGCATGGGTTTGCGCGATTTGTGCCAGCACATTCACACGCTGTATGCCAAATACGATGTGGCACGGCTGACCACTGAAATGTATTTGTCTGACCTAACGCCGGCCATGACGCCAGCAGATGCTTTTGCGCACATTGCACGTCGCCAAACGGAGCGTGTGTCGATTGATGAGCTAGAAGGTCGCATCACGGTGGGGCTTGTGACGCCTTACCCACCAGGTATTCCTTTGTTGGTGCCTGGTGAAGTTTTCAATAAGAAAATTGTGGATTACCTCAAGTTTTCACGCGAGTTCAATCTTCAATGCCCCGGCTTTGAAACCGATATTCATGGTTTGGTGGAAGAGAAGGGCGATGACGGCGTGAAGCGTTACTTTGCTGATTGCGTGCGCGTTGCTCCTAAATCTTGATTGACACAGCCATGAAAAAACCGCTCCGAGGAGCGGTTCTTTTTTTGGCTAAGCCCCAGAACCTATCTGAGGTTTTTTGGATTAGAACTTATAGTTCGCTTTCACAACCATTGCACGACCCAGGGGGTCTGTGTAGCGTGGGTCGTAGCCTTGTTGGAACGTAGCACCTTGGTTAGAGAAAGGTGGTTTTGTATCAAACACGTTACGCAGCACAGCGCCCAATGTCAGGTTCTTCATGCCTGTGTAGCTCACGCCAAAGTCAACCAATGCGTATGACTTGACTTCATTGATGTATGAAGGATCGGCATTCTCATCGGTGTAACCAGACATGTAACGCACGCCGGTGCTGTAACGGTAGTTACCTTGCGCCATGGTGCTGGTCAGGTTGTGCTTCCATCGGAAGATGGGGCTTGCATCTTTGTACTTACCAGCATTTTCAACGTACTCGCCGCCGATTTCACGTTGGTATTGGTAGCTGTTCACATAGGTGCCGTCGTAGGTGAAGTTGGTCTTCAAGCCGGCGATGGTGGTTGTATAAGCTGCACTGAAGTCCAAGCCATTGGTCTTCACATTGCCCAAGTTGTCGGTCAATGTTTTGATGTAGGCAATGGCGTTAGAGCCGGCCAACACCTGGCAACGCTCCCAATTCGCAGCTTCAGCTGTGCTCAGCGTGTTGCATCGCACAATTTTGCTCGCGTACTTGGCTTGGTCGTCAAAAATGGACTGCTCTGGGAACGAACTGATTTGGTTGTTCACACGCACGTTCCAGTAGTCAACGGTCATCAACAGATTTTTCGCTGGCTGGAAGGCCGTTCCGAACGTGACTGCCTTGGATTTTTCAGGCTTCACATCTGGGTTGCCGCCGGTCAAGGCCTGTGTCTGTTGGCCGCAGTCGCGCGATTGAATACCTGCAGCGGTGGGCACACCTTTGGGGCACAAAATGGCATCGTCCATGGCGTTGCTAGAGAAAGTGCGAGCCTGTGGGCCGAACACGTCATCCAGCGAAGGTGCGCGGAAACCCGTGTTAGCAGAACCACGCAACACAGCGGTTGGTGACAAGGTGTAACGGAAGCCAACTTTGGGGTTCACGCTGCTACCAAAATCGCTGTAATTGTCAGCGCGCAAAGCGGCTTGCAATTCCAACTGCTTGGACACAGGGAACAAAGCTTCAGCCACCAGTGCTGTCACATCACGATTTGCCTTGTCTTTACTCACGTGATAAGGGCTACGACCAGCAGAAGGAACGCTTGAAACCAATGCATCATCAGTGTCCGTGTTGTAAGCCTCACGTCGAGCTTCTGCGCCCAAAGAAATGGCTGCATTGCCGCCATCCATCTTGAACCAGTCACGGTTGAAACGAGCGTCTACACCTGTGGCTGTGCCACGACCTGTGGAGAACGTACCACGCGCTTTGGCAGCATCGATGTAATCAAGCGCAGCTTGGGTGTTGCTACCAAATGGGTTCAACAAGCCACTGGTCACACCTGCTTGAATTTTGGTTTTGCTGACATAACCGTTGGTAGGGCCATCAGAGACAGTGCTGGAAGCTGAGTAGAAGCCAGTTTTGTAATCCCATGCGCCTTCAACACCTGACAAATCAACCACAACACGGTTGGCTGTTGCGTTAGAAGTGTTTTCACGACGACCTGCGGGAACCATGCGCCAGCCAATACCGAACAAGGCTTTGGTCGCATCCAAACCTGTAAAAGCTTTGGGATAGAAGGGGCTAGTGATGGGCATACTCATGCCTGTCACTGGGTCTGGTGCAACGCGAGAAACGTTGGTGTTTTCTGAGTGAACGGCTTCAATTGTCAACAAACGATTGCCACTCAAACGGAACGAACCCTTGGTATTGATGTTCAGGTTTTCTGTTTGAGGGATGATGTCAATGGCTGAGGTGTAATCGTAACGGCAAGTGGTGCCGCTGATAAAGATAGAGCCCGGCGGCGCGCAAGTTGGCGCTGTGATGTTGCCAGACTTGATGGCGCCTGCCGTGTTGTAGTAGTTGAAGTTAGCAGGGAAGCTAGTTCCGGAAGTTTTGTTCAAGCCGGACGCAGGGATCACACCTGTTGCACCAAAGGCGCGATCAGTAGCCTTTGCAGATGCTTGAGTCTTGTTGTCCAAAGAGAACCACAAGTTGTAACCGTCTTTAGACAAAGAGCCTTGGCCACCCGAAAAGGTGAAGCGTTTGATTTGACCACCAGCAGCTGATGGCGTGGTATTTTCAACGGCCAGGTCCATGCCCTGGTAATCACGTTTCGTAATGAAGTTGATCACACCACCAACGGCGTCTGTGCCGTAAATGGCAGAAGCGCCATCACGCAAGACTTCAATGCGGTCGAGCGCTGCAAAGGGAATAGCGTTCAAGTCAACGGCGCTAGCGCCAATGCCGAAGAAGGCTAAACGACGGCCATTTAACAAAATCAAGGTTTTGTTGGCACCCAAACCTCGCAAGCTGGCGTAAGAGCCACCACCGGTGCCAGAGCCAATGCTTTGGCTGCCGCCCGTGCTAGATTGGCTGGCTGAAATACGTTGCACAATTTCTTCTGTAGAAGTCACGCCCACAGATCTCAACTCATCAGCTGAGTAGATAGAAACGGGCAGGGCACTTTGGTTTTCAATTGAACGTTTGATGGAAGAACCTGTAATGGTCACTGTTTCAACCTGTTGAGCTTGTGCAACTTGCATGCTCGCGAGGGTCAAAGCAGTGCCACCAAAAGCCAACCAAAGGTGGCGGTTCAGGGTGCTGATTTTAAATTTAGGCATTATTGAATCCTTTTGTTTCTAAATGATTATGAGACTGAATATAATAATAGACTTTTCTTTGCATCCAAACACAAGTGTGCGGGCAAAAAAGACCAAAATTTATATTTCAAAACTCACAACTCAAATATGTGACAAAAACGAGAAAATTACTATTGTGACTTTCGTAAGTGTTAAAAAAAAACAACGTCC
>SHXD01000029.1 GCA_009693505.1 Limnohabitans sp. | reverse complement strand
ACGATGGCACGGCTGTCGGTGAGTGCATGACTTATTCCATTGGCTTCAAGGTGCCTCGAAGTGCCGAGTTGGCCAGTGAGTTGTTGATGGGCCTGTCAGAAGAGATGGCTGAAAATGCAGGCTCAAGTTTGGATGTGATTTACCAAGACCCCAGTCAAACAGCCGCTATCAAGGACGCTGCTATTCCAGCGGCGCTGCAAAAATTTGCTTCGCAATCAGTTGCCAAGGCGCTCAAAGATCCCCAAATATTGAACTGTTTGCTGGGTGAAACACTGACAGAGCCCAAACCCAGTGTTTGGTTCGATCCCCCGGATCAGGACGTCTTAAGTGCCTTTGCATGGCCGTGTGGTGTTCACCTAGATCGAAGAACCAAAATGTTGTTTGATGCCAAGCACATTTTTATCAATGGTGAAAGTTTTCGGGCAGCTGGAAGGGACGCCAAGCTGCTGCAAAAGTTGGCCAATGAGAAGTTCTTAACTGCCAAAGAGGCCTCGGGTTTGACCGAGGCGGCTGTTCAATTGATGAAGGCCTGGTGGGAGGAGGGGTGGTGGCATCCGTCTGGCTTGATCGAAAATGATTTGACATGATTAAAGCTATAATTGGAGGCTGGATATCAAGAGCTCGAGTGCTTGCTATTCTGTCAAAAGGCTTTTTCTAAACCTGATGACAATTTCCCGGAAATTGTTTTTTACTAACTTTAAGGATAATAATTATGACCAAGTCCCTCGTTTTGGCTGCCGTGATCGCTGCTGCTGCTTTGGCTGCCTGCGGTAAAAAAGAAGCTGCTCCAGCACCCGCACCAGCGCCAGCTGCTGCACCAGCCGCTCCTGCAGCGCCTGCTGCTGATGCTAAGCCAGCTGATGCTGCTGCTGCTCCTGCAGCTGCTGCTCCAGCCGCAGCACCTGCTGCTGCTGCTCCTGCAGAAGCGCCTAAGAAGTAATTCTTGGCAGTCAAAGAAAAACCCCGCTCTGCGGGGTTTTTTTTCGCCCAGACTTTGTGAGTCCAGAGAGGTGTTGGTTTTTATTTGATTTCGTCAGCCAACAATTTGATGATTTTGTCTGCATTGGCCGAGGTTTCAGGAATGCCGTCAGCGCCCTGAACCATCACCGTTGAAACGTCGCCCTTGCTGGTGACAGCAATGCGGTATTTGGCCAGTGTTGGAATGACTTTGTCGCTTGTGAACAGCTTGGCAAAGAAACCTGGTTCTTTGCCTGTGGTGCCGGGTGGTGCGTAACGCACAAAGAACACACCTTGCGCGCGATCACGGTCTTCTACGGTAAATCCAGTTCGATCAATGGCCACACCGACGCGTCGCCATGCACGTTCAAAGCCGTCCTTGATTTCGATGGCAGGCAGATTGTTCTGCTTGACCACCTTCACATCGGCTGGCATGACTGTGCCAGACGATGCGGTCGTGGCTGAGTTGGCCGGACTGACCGAAGCAGAATTGACGGACAGGCTTTGGCCACCCAATCTCATCATAAGACGACGCAGAAATTCAATTTCCAATTCAGGATCGGCTGCACGGGGCGACCAAACTGTGGAGTCTTTCAAGGGACTGGTATAAATTTCAGCCAAGCCACGATGGGTGATGGTAATTTCTAAACCATTGGCAGTTCTCTCAATGCGGGTGCGAAAGCGATCACGCTCGCCAGTGGAGTAGAGCGAGTCAAACATTTTGCCGACTGCTTTTCGCAAAAAGTCTTGTGGCAATTTAGCGCGATTTTCGGCCCAGTCAGTTTCCATGATGCCCAACTCGGGTTGGTCAAGGTTGAGCACGAAACCATTGTCTTTCCAGAACTCACGCAATGGCACCCACACGGAATCTGCACTTCTGTTGATGACCAAATAACGCTGCGTGCCTGTGCGCACAATGCGAGCTTCGCCCGCTTGATTGGCTGCGGTGCCAGCATCTAGAGCAACACGAGCGGGAGATGCTGCCGTTGCGGCACTGGCCAATGCGCTGTTCGAGCCAGTCACTTGATACCGAGAGTCACGCCTCAACTGTGTGAGATCTGGCGGGACTTGAAGCGTGGGTGCTTGACTGGCGCTTTTGTAATCAATTTTGCTTTCCTCTAAAGTAGAGCAGCCGGATAAAAAGCTGGTAAGGGCGGCGGCACAAGCCATTGCATTTAAGTGACGAGCAGATGGGGCAAATCGATTCACGGGGGTGTCCTTAAATTAGTCCGCTGGCACGCAACGCGGCTTCAACCACGGGCTGCTGAGATTTTGAGAGTTCGGTCATTGGCATGCGCAATGTGCCACCGCACAAGCCCATTCGGGCCATTGCCCATTTGACAGGAATGGGGTTGGCTTCTACGAATAAATTCTTGTGCATGGGCATTAATTTGAATTGAATTTCCATGGCTTTTTGAACATTGCCCGCCATGGCGGCTACACACAATTCATGCATCAAGCGGGGTGCCACATTGGCTGTCACGCTGACATTGCCTCTGCCGCCGCACAGCATGAGTGCCACAGCGCTTGGATCATCACCCGAATAGACAGCGAATTCTTTGGGCAAATCGCGAATGAGCCACTGAGCGCGTTCAATGTTGCCGGTGGCTTCTTTGATGCCCACAATGCCAGGTACTTGTGCCAAACGCAAAACTGTTTCGTGCTGCATATCGGCCACGGATCGGCCAGGCACGTTGTACAAAATGACTGGCAAATCGGGCACCGCTTCGGCGATGGCCTTGAAGTGTTGGTACAAGCCTTCTTGAGTTGGCTTGTTGTAATAGGGCACAACTTGCAATTGACAATCGGCGCCAACGCTTTTGGCAAACTTGGCCAGCTCGATGGCCTCAGCGGTGGAATTGGCGCCACAACCGGCCATGATGGGCACGCGGCCTTTGGCTTGTTCAACCGACACTCGAATGATTTCTCTGTGTTCTTCAACATTGACAGTAGGCGACTCGCCAGTGGTGCCAACCACGCCAATGCAATCGGTGCCTTCGGCAATGTGCCAATCGATCAGTTTTCGCAGGCTGGCGTAATCGACAGAGCTGTCCTCCAACATGGGGGTGACCAAGGCGGGAATGCTGCCGGTAATGGGTTGAAAAGTTTTCGTCATGGCGAATGAAATGGTCGACAAATAGTCATTCTAACGACTGCTAAGCCAAAACGGATGCAGCAAGTCATTGACTTTCTGTGCAGCCACAATTCGTTGAACGCATTTAGCGGGTTGATCCCAATACCCATCTTCATAGGCAATGACGTGCAGCTGGGCACATGTTTGAAGCAACTCGCCTGGCTTGAGCAAGAAGTCAGGACGAGAAGGTTTGCCAAATTTTTCGTGGCCCAGAGCGAAAGTTTCGTAAATTAAGAGTCCCTCTGGCGCCAAGCATTCCAAAATTTGAGGCATCAGTGGGCGCCATAAGTAATTGGTAACGAGCACCACATCAAAGGTCTGGCCGTTTAAGGGCCAGGGGCCGCCTTCCATGTCAGCCTCGACTACCTTTCCGTAGGCAAAAGCTTCCGCCAAGGCCTCGGCAGAGCGGTCTACACCTGTGCAAAGGTGCCCGAGGCTCTGAAAGTACTTCATGTGCCTGCCTGCACCACAAGCCAGATCCAAAACCTGACTTTGAGGTTTGGCCAAGTGCGACCATCGCTGAACCCAAAGGGAAGGGGCTTCTGTGCCGTGCATCGTCTTAATACTCCTGATGAATCTCGTTTGTTGGAAAGCTCCGTGCCACGCATGATGCCCCATAGTGAAGTCAAATGCTCGCTTGAACTGTAAATTTATCCAGTACTTTGTTTGAATTCGCACTACAATCTGCGCCCATGGCCACATCTACCTCTGCAAAACCATCTCCCGAATATGGCGAAGGCTCCATTCGAGTCTTGAAAGGCTTAGAGCCCGTCAAGCAACGCCCGGGCATGTACACCCGAACCGACAACCCATTGCACGTCATTCAAGAGGTGCTAGACAACGCAGCCGACGAAGCGCTGGCGGGCCACGGCAAAAAAATCAAAGTCACCCTTCATGCCGATGGCTCGGTCAGCATTGAAGACGATGGCCGCGGTATTCCATTCGGGCTGCACCCTGAAGAAAAAGCGCCTGTCATTGAGTTGGTCTTCACGCGTTTGCATGCTGGCGGTAAATTCGACAAGGGCAAGGGCGGCGCCTACAGTTTCTCGGGCGGCTTGCATGGCGTGGGTGTGAGTGTCACCAATGCCTTGGCCAAACGTTTGGAAGCCATCAGCTACCGTGAAGGTCAAGTGGCTTCGTTGGCATTTTCTGGCGGCGATGTGATTGAGCAACTCGTCACCCGCAAAGCTGCAGAGGGCGATCGCAAGCAGGGCACTACGGTGCGTGTTTGGCCTGATGCCAAGTATTTTGAATCGAGTGTCTTGCCCATGACCGAGCTGATGCATTTATTGCGAAGCAAGGCGGTGCTCATGCCCGGCGTCACGGTGACTTTGTTGAATGAAAAAACCAAGGACACCCAAACTTGGCAATACAAAGCCGGACTGCGCGATTACCTCATGCAAACTTTGAGTGGCGATCCCGTCATTCCTTTGTTTGAAAATGAAGGATTTGCAGACAGCAACCACGACAGCTTTGCAGAAGGTGAAGGCGCGAGTTGGGCGGTTGCGTTTACGGAAGAGGGTCAGCCTGTTCGCGAAAGCTATGTCAACCTCATTCCCACCACCGCAGGCGGCACGCACGACAGTGGTTTGCGCGACGGATTGTTCACGGCGGTCAAGAGCTTCATTGAACTGCACAGCTTGCTGCCAAAGGGCGTCAAGCTCATGCCGGAAGACGTGTTTGCGCGCGCCAGTTTTGTGTTGTCTGCCAAGGTGCTCGACCCGCAATTTCAAGGTCAAATCAAAGAGCGTTTGAATTCGCGCGACGCAGTGCGTTTGGTCTCTAGCTTTGTGCGACCTAGTCTTGAGTTGTGGCTGAACGAGCATGTGGAATATGGCAAGAAGCTGGCGGAGTTGGCCATCAAGGCGGCGCAGCATCGTCAAAAGGCTGGCCAAAAAGTGGAGAAGCGCAAGAGCTCTGGCGTGGCGGTCTTGCCCGGCAAACTGACTGATTGCGAGAGCAAAGACATTGCACACAACGAAGTGTTTTTGGTCGAAGGCGACTCGGCGGGTGGCAGTGCCAAGATGGGCCGCGACAAAGAGTGTCAAGCCATTCTGCCTTTGCGCGGCAAGGTACTCAACACCTGGGAAGTTGATCGCGATCGCTTGTTTGCCAACAATGAAATTCACGACATCTCGGTGGCCATTGGTGTCGATCCACATGGCCCCAACGACTCGCCCGATTTGTCGGGTTTGCGTTACGGCAAGATTTGCATCTTGAGCGATGCCGACGTGGATGGCTCGCACATTCAAGTCTTGCTCTTAACTCTGTTTTTCCGCCACTTTCCCAAGCTCATTGAAACCGGCAATCTGTATGTGGCGCGTCCGCCCTTGTTTCGCGTGGATGCGCCTGCGCGCGGCAAAAAACCAGCCGCCAAAATGTATGCACTTGACGATGGTGAGTTACAAAGTATCTTAGACAAACTGCGCAAAGACGGCGTGCGCGAAGGCGCTTGGAGCATCAGCCGCTTCAAAGGCTTGGGCGAGATGAATGCAGAGCAATTGTGGGAAACCACGCTCAATCCAGACACACGTCGTTTGTTGCCTGTGCAACTGGGTACCTTGGACTTTGCACAAACCGAAAGTTTGATCACCCAACTGATGGGCAAGGGCGAAGCGGCAGCCCGCCGCGAACTGATGGAATTGCATGGTGATGACATTGAAGTTGACATCTAAGTGCTTAGTCAACGCCTTCCTGAATTGCTTAGATTTGAAATGATCCCAACATGAACGATCAACCGACCTTAGACCTTCAAAACAGCGAGTCCGATGACTCTCTGAATTTGGCCACGTATGCGCAGCGCGCCTACCTTGAATATGCATTGAGCGTGGTCAAGGGCCGTGCTTTGCCCGATGTGTGCGATGGTCAAAAACCTGTGCAGCGGCGCATTTTGTATTCCATGTCTCGCATGGGTTTGGGCTTCTCGGGCGCTACGGGTGCCAAGCCGGTTAAAAGTGCACGCGTGGTGGGCGATGTCTTGGGCCGCTTCCACCCGCATGGCGATCAAGCGGCTTACGATGCACTGGTGCGCATGGCGCAAGACTTTAGTCAACGCTACCCGCTCATTGATGGCCAAGGTAACTTTGGCAGCCGCGATGGCGATGGCGCAGCGGCCATGCGCTACACAGAAGCACGTCTTTCTAAAATCACTACCTTGTTGTTGGATGAGATAGACCAAGGCACCGTCGATTTCATTCCCAACTACGATGGATCTACCGAAGAGCCGCGACAGTTGCCAGCGCGTTTGCCGTTTGTGTTGATGAACGGTGCCAGTGGCATTGCGGTGGGTTTGGCCACTGAAATTCCAAGTCACAATTTGCGTGAAGTGGCCGATGCGTGCGTGGCACTCATCAAATCGCCCAAACTCACCAACGAAGAATTGTTTGCCTTGGTACCAGGCCCCGACTATCCAGGCGGCGGCCAAATCATCAGCCCTGCCTCCGACATTGCAGATGCCTATCGCACAGGCCGTGGGTCTCTGAAGGTACGCGCGCGTTGGAAAATTGAAGACATGGCGCGGGGTCAATGGCAACTGGTGGTGACTGAATTGCCCATTGGTGTGAGCTCGCAAAAAGTATTGGAAGAAATTGAAGAGCTCACCAACCCCAAAGTGAAGGCCGGCAAGAAGGCGTTGAGTGCAGACCAAATACAACTCAAGGCCAGCGTCTTGTCCTTGCTTGACGTGGTGCGCGATGAGTCCAGCAAAGATGCCGCAGTGCGCTTGGTGTTCGAACCCAAAACCAGTCGCATTGAACAACAAGAACTCATCACGGCTTTGCTGGCGCACACCAGCTTAGAAACCTCGTCTCCCATCAACATGACCTCGGTGGGCATTGATGGCAAGCCAGTACAAAAGTCATTGCGCCAAATGTTGCTTGAGTGGATTACTTTCCGCCAACAAACCATTGTGCGCCGCTCTGAGCATCGCCTAGGCAAGGTGATGGACCGCATCCACATTTTGGAAGGCCGTCAACTGGTTTTGCTCAACATTGACGAAGTGATTGCCATCATTCGCCAAAGCGATGAACCTAAGCAGGCTTTGATGGCGCGTTTCAAACTGAGCGAACGCCAAGCCGAAGACATTCTTGACATTCGTTTGCGCCAACTGGCCCGTTTGGAAGGTATCAAGATTGAGCAAGAGTTGAAAGAGCTGCGGACCGAGCAAACACAACTCGAAGAAATTTTGGCCAACCCTTCCGCGCTCAAGCGCTTGATGGTGAAAGAGATAGAGCAAGACGCCAAAGCTTTCGCAGATCCGCGTCGCACCCTTATTCAAGAAGAGAAGAAGGCTGTGGCCGAAGTGAAAGTGGTTGACGAACCTGTGACGGTGGTGGTGTCGGAAAAAGGCTGGGTGCGTGCACGCCAAGGTCATGGTCACGACGCTAGCAGTTTTGCATTCAAGGCAGGTGACGGTTTGTATGGCACCTATGAATGCCGAACTGTCGATACGCTGCTGGCCTTTGGCACAGCCCAAAAAGGCAGTGGCCGTGTTTACTCAGTGCCTGTGGCTGCGTTGCCTGGAGCGCGTGGAGATGGGCAGCCTGTGACGACCCTCATTGAACTGGAAGCCGGCACTCAGGTTGCACATTACTTTGCAGGGCCTGCAAACGCTACGCTCTTGCTTTCAAGTTCAGGCGGCTATGGTTTCATGGCCACTGTGGACAATATGATTTCGCGTCAAAAAGGCGGCAAAGCTTTTCTCACAGTGGGCGAGGGCGAATCGGTGTGCGCACCATCTCATGTGTCGGGCTCAAACGCTACGCCGCAACCCGGCGCTAAAGTGATGTCTGCAGCAACGCATGTCGCCTGTGCTTCCACAGGGGGCCGCATTCTGACTTTCGAAATCAGTGAACTCAAGCTGATGGAGAAGGGTGGTCGTGGTTTGATGCTGCTTGATTTGGAAGCCAAGGACACGCTGGCTGGCGCAGCCGCCTACACCCGCAGTGTGAGGCTCAAGGGCATTGGCCGTGGCGGCAAAGACCGAGAAGAAACGCTTGAAATCAGAAGTTTGAACAATGCGCGGGCGGGTAGAGCGCGCAAAGGCAAGGCTGCTGATTTGGGTTTCAAGCCCACCCAAATTTCACGCGTTGAATAAGACAGAGGCTTATCTTTTGGGTGCGAAATTCATGCGCGGCACAAACTGGTAAGTGGAACGCCAGCAAGTGGCCAATAGCTCCTCGGGACCATTTCTGTGGGTTAACTTCTTGCGAAGTCTTGAGACACACACTTGCAAGCGTTTGTTGTTGTAAAAATCTGAGAGACCCCAGATGGCCATTTCTAAGGCATCGCTGCGCAATGCTTGTTCGGGTGCCATGGCCAATTGCGTCAGCAGGACGGTTTCCATGGCGGTCAGTCCAATGGCATTGTTGGCTGGGCCAGTGAGCAATGCCCGCACGGGATCGATGGTCCATCCGGTTTGGATGGTTCTGGGAAGCCTTGCGGCCAATCGTTCAATGATGGCAATCAATTCACTGGGGTTAAACGGCTTGCTAATGCAGACGTCAGCACCCGCAGCAATGGCGGCAATGCGCTCATGGGGCTCGGTGGCAGGAGCAATCATGACAACACGAACCTCTGGGTGCTTGGCCAACTTGGCCGCATAGGTCAGACTTTGCTCGCCCAGCGTGAGGGCATCTAAAACCACAACATCACTGATTTGGTGGGCGTTTTGTGCGGCTAAGTCATTAACGTCAACGCAGTGATGACCTTGAATGCCAGCACTGTGAAGGTGCGCAAGGACCTGTTCCGCCAAAGTAGAGTCTTGTTCGACGAAGCTGACACAGAGTGGTTTCATGGCGATTTCCTGTTTAAATGTTTACTTAAAAATTTATAATAATTCTTTTTATGTACATTTATTAGTTAATATTTAACAATTTTGTAGTTAAAAATAATTAAAAAACTTTTGGAAAGGCCATTTCTCCTCTCAAAACTATCAATAATTGCTTTACCTTGCCATGAACTTGCAAAGATAGGCAGTGTGGCAATTTTGTTGAATTAGGCTAATTCGGCTATCAATTCAATCTCGACGCAGGCACCCATGGGCAATTGAGCAACGCCAAAGGCACTTCGAGCGTGCACGCCGGCATCGCCAAATACCTGGCCTAACAACTCACTGCAGCCATTGGTCACCAAGTGTTGCTCTGTAAATTCAGAGCTTGAATTCACCAGACTCATCACCTTGACAATGCGTTTGACCTTGTTGAGGTCGCCGACAGCCGCATGCAGGGTGCCCAGCAAGTCGATTGCAACCGATCTGGCTGCAGCTTTGCCTTCTTCGGTTTCAATGTTTTTACCAAATTGCCCCGTCCAGGCTTTCCCGTTCTTCTTGGCAATATGGCCACTCAAAAAAACCAAATTGCCAGTTTGAGCAAAGGGGACATAGGCTGCTGCGGGTGTGGCAACAGGTGGCAAAGTGATTTGCAATTCTTCTAGGCGTTTGTAAATGGACATTTTGTAAAAGTGGGTTAAAGGTTCAAGTTTAAAGCGGTTCCACTGTGACACTGATGCACTTGCACTGCAAGTCAACGTAACTGCGCTTGCATCGAAATAGCTGCTCGGGCCTCCTAAACTAGAAAAAGCCGCGCCATGGTGGGCACAAAGAAAGGCTCTACATGGAGAGGACATTGCCTTGGTGCTCGGCTGCTTGGGTTTTGGGCACGGCGCTTCAGTTGCAACAAGCCAGCCTATGGTCGCTGTCTCTTATCCTGACTGTTGGCAGTTTGGCCTTCTCAGTGGGTGTGCTCTCATGCTTGCTGCGCGCCAAGAATTCTCACTTCACAAACTGCCTCTTGGGGGCTTTGATTTCATTTGGGCTGGCTTTGTCGCTTGTCAACGCCCGTTGTCTTTGGCAGGCTCAACACAGACTCAATCCGATGATCGAGGGAAAAGAACTCATGCTTACGGGGATCATTGCATCCTTGCCTCAGCAGAGCGCAAGCGGTGTGAGATTCAGGTTTCAAGTTCAGTCTGCTTTGGAGGTCGGTGCATCTCACAATATCGTGGTGCCTGAGTGGATTGATCTTGCTTGGTACGACAGAGAGTCAGTTGACTGGATGACAGGCAGACATTGGGCTGGACTCAAAGCGGGCGATACATGGCAGTTTAATGTGCGCCTCAAAGCGCCCCATGGCACGCTCAATCCGGGGGGATTTGATGAGGCTTTGTGGCGTTGGGAACAAGGGGTCATGGCCACAGGATCTGTGCTGACAGGTAAACGCGCTGAAGTGCCTCAAAAAATCAAGACATCATGGCTTTATCCAGTCGCACAAGCTAGGCAATACATTCGATCTGAAATTGAACGCAAACTGGTGTCAGGCGATGCGCAAAGTCGGTCCATGGCTGGCTTAGTTTCAGCATTGGTCATGGGTGACCAGGCCGCCATTCAAACTTCGGATTGGGATCTTTTCAGGGCCACAGGTGTCGCGCATTTGATGAGTATTTCGGGTTTGCACATTACCTTGTTTGCATGGGTGATGGCCGGCGCAATGCGAGGACTTTGGCGCTTCTCTGCTGCGCGTGGAAGCCATCTTTGTTTGCGTTGGCCAGCGCCGCATGCCGCTGTCTTGGCAGGTGCCCTGTTGGCCACACTGTATGCGCTGTTCAGTGGCTGGGGCTTACCCTCCCAAAGAACAGTCATCATGCTTTGGGTGCTGAGTTTGCTACGACTCAGGGGCGCGCGTTGGCCACCTTTTTGGAGCCTTGGTTTGGCTTTGTGGGTGGTGGTGGCATTTGATCCTTGGGCTTTGCTTCAAGCCGGTTTTTGGCTGAGCTTTGTTGCGGTGGGTGTCTTGATGATCAGCGATCCAACGAAACATGCTGAGCTCACCTTGTTGGAGGATGCGGGCTCTGAAACAGTGCGAAAAAATACGTTTGATTCGATCGGCCTCCATTGGATGGCCAAAGCATTTAAGTCACTGAAGGGCTTGCTGCGAGAGCAATGGGTGGTCACAGTGGCTTTGACACCGCTTGCTGTTTTGTTTTTTGGGCAGGTTTCGTGGGTTGGTCTGTTGGCCAATTTGGTGGCCATTCCGTGGGTCACTTGGGTGGTCACCCCACTTGCCATTTTGGGTGTATTGGCCCCACCGCTTTGGCTTGTGGCTTCTTGGGCCCTTCAACCCCTGATGACGATGCTGACGCTCTTGGCCAGTTTACAAGGCAGTGTTTGGCTATTGCCAACGCCACCACTTGTCTTGGCGGTTGCGGCCATTGTGGGTGGCTTGTTACTGTTACAAGCATGGCCTTGGAACTTGCGCGCTTGGGGTGTGTTGTTCATGTTGCCAATCTTCCTGTGGCAAGTTCCTAAACCACAGCTTGGTCATTTTGATCTGTGGTTTGCCGATGTGGGACAAGGCAATGCGGTATTGCTCAGAACGGCCAACCATGCTTTGCTTTATGACGCGGGGCCCGTGTACACAGAGACCTCAGATGCAGGGCAAAGGGTGTTGGTGCCTTTGCTTCATCGCTTGGGCGTGAAGTTGGACAGGGTGATCCTTAGCCACCGCGATGCAGATCACACAGGGGGTGCGCCCGCAGTATTGCGTGCACACCCCAATGCAGATCTGTGGAGTTCAGTTGAAGTGGGCCATCCATTGGTGAACATTCGCCCTGTGCATGCTTGCATCGCTGGGCAGAAATGGGAGTGGGATGGTGTTCAATTTGAAATGCTGCACCCACTTCTTTCCGATTACAGCAAGTCGGCTGGCGCCAATGGATTGAGCTGTGTTTTGAGGGTTGATGCCAGTCAAATGGCACAGTCAAAAATGGCGCATGATCGCAACTTGGGAAGTGCCTTGTTGGTCGGGGACATCGAGGCGCCTCAAGAGTTGGCTTTGCTTCAAGGTTTGGCCTTGCAGCCAGTTGGTGTTTTGTTGGTGCCGCACCATGGCAGCCAAACATCTTCAACAAATGGCTTCATTGAGGCCCTGATGCCGCAATGGGCAGTGGTTCAGGCGGGGTACCGAAATCGATATGGCCACCCTGCACCCCGTGTTGTTCAACGCTACGAATCTCTGGGTGTTCCCTTGTCGATATCCTCAGAGTGTGGTGCTGCCCATTGGCAAAGTAACAAGCCTCAGCAATTGCATTGCGAACGAGAAGTTCGTCGGCGCTATTGGCACACACCTAGGAGGGTAGAACCGAGGGATGCCTATTAGCCGATTGCAAAGGTGCAAGCATGCAATGATTCAGAATTACTTAATCAGTTCGGGTGAGAAAAATCGCGGCAAAAACAGCACGATGTCTGGAAACACAATGATGGCAAGCAGTACCACCAGCATGGGGATTAGCATGATCATGGTGTCTTTGATGGCAAAGCTGATAGGTACTTTGGCAACGGCACACGATATCATCAGGCACATGCCATAGGGGGGCGTGATGAGGCCGAAGGCCAAAGACACAATGCCAACAATGGCAAAGTGCACCGGGTGCATGCCCACTGATTCGGCCAATGGTTGCAAGGTGGTTCCGACAATAATGATGGCTGGTATGGCATCTAGAAAGCAGCCCACAACCAAAAATGCACCAGCGATCAACAGACCAACGCCAATGACACCCAGCCCCCAGTCTGTCACATTGGCCAGCAATGCTTTAGGTATCTGATAGTAGGCCAGCAACCAGCCAAAGACAGATGCAGTGCCGACGCAAAATAATGCAACCGAACTGAGTTTGCCAGTGTCCACAATGGCTGCAATGAAACTTTTCCAATTCATTTCGCGGTAGAAAAGCATCGACAAAACGGCCGCATACAAAACCGCGACCGCAGCAGATTCCGTTGCTGTGAAAAGCCCTACCAATATGCCGCCGACAATGATGACGGGTGTCATCATGGCCGGGATGGACACAATGGCAGCCTTGTACATTTCAGTTAAATTTGCGCGAGGGTAGACTGGATAGTTGCGCTTTTTGGCATAGGCATGGACCGTGGCCATTTGGGCCAGTCCAATCAACAAGCCAGGCACAATGCCAGCCAGGTACATTGCGCCGATGGACGTAGAAATAACCCCACCCCAGACCACCATCAAGATCGATGGCGGAATGATCACGGCAAGCACAGCAGAAACTGCGGTGATGGCAATCGAGAAAGACAAGTCGTAGCCTTCCTTCACTTGCGCTTCAATGAAGAGCTTGCCTTGGCTGGCCGCATCTGCAGTAGATGAGCCAGAGATGCCTGCAAAGAAAACCGACAAGATCACATTGATCTGTGCAAGTCCACCAGGAAAGTGGCCCACCAAAGCGCGCGATAAGCGCATTAATCGGTCTGTGATTCCGCCACTGTTCATCAAATTGGCGGTGAGCAGAAAAAAGGGCACGGCCAACAAAATGAAGGAGTTGTAAGACTTGAACATTTCATTGAACAAGACCATGGGAGACAAGCGTGGTTCCAAAATGAGCACGGGCAAAGCGGCCAGTCCGAGTGCAAAGGCAACAGGGACACGGATTGCCAACAGTAAAAAGAAACCACCAAAGAGAACAAGTGCCGCCATAGAAGGCGATAAAAGTGAAGCGCTCAAGTCACGGACCCCTGGTTAGAACTTTCGCTGATGTCACTCGCATTGAAGATGTGATCTAGCATAAAAACAATCCACAAAAAACCGGCAATGGGCCATGCAATGAAGATCCACCACATGGGCATCTCTGCCAACTCGGAAGTTTGATTCCAGCCAAACTTTGTGAACTCGATGCCCCAGTAGAGAATGACGACAGAAAAAACCAACATGGCCGTTTGGCTTAGACGCAGAAGCACATGGGTTGCGCGGGGTGAAAGCTCAGGCAAAAAATCGACATCAAAGTGAAGACGTTCGCGTACCCCCAATGTAGCGCCGAGCATGATGAGCCAAACAAAAAAGAACCGACTCATCTCTTCGGTCCACATGTACCGTGGAATCAATTCGGTGAATCGAGAAAAGATTTGTAAGCTGACCGGGATGATCAGAAGCAAAACGGTCGTGATGAGCAAAAAATGAAGCAGTCTATCGATCAAAGAAAGGATTTTTTGCATTGGTATTCCAGAGAATAAAAGCAGCGGGCAAGCTTGAGCTTGCCCGGTCTGCTGACTGCAGCTTTATTTCAAGCTGTTGATTTTGGCGAAAATTGCATCGGCACCCACTTCTTTGGCGTAGGCAGCCATGACGGGATCAACCAATTTCTGCATTTCAGCACGCTGTGTAAAAGGGACTTGTTTTAATTTACCTTCTTTGGCGTATTTATCTAGTTTGGCCTGATCTTCAGAGGACTCAATCTGTCTGCCATATGTGCCAGCCTCTTTACCCGCTTTGATGATGGCATCTTGTAAATCTACAGGTAATTTCTTCAAAGTCTTCACTGAGAAGCAAAGTGGGCGAATGGTAATAGCGTGACGTGTCATCAAGATGCTAGGGGCCACTTCGTAAAACTTCATGGCCTCAACACCTGCTGCTTCATTTTCTCCGGCATTGATCACTCCGTTTTGAATGGCGTTATAGACCTCGTTGTAAGCAATGACGGTGGGCGACATGCCCACAGCGGCGAAGGTGCGGCTCCAGATGGGCGCGCCTTGAACGCGTACTTTCAGATTTTTGAGATCGGTCAAATTGCCGGCAGGCTTGTTGGAGAAAATATTGCGAACACCGCCGCCCGCATAGCCAATCAAACGGACTTCGGCTTTTTGCTCGACTTCATCGGCAATCGGCTTGAGCAAGTCTTGGTCAAGCACTTTGTTCCAGTGATTCAGGTCACTGAACAAAAAGGGCGCGTCGATAAAGGGTGCTGCTTTAGAAAAAGTAGACATGTGGGCAGGCGAAACAATGGCGTAATCAACGGCTTTGCCTTGGTTCATGTAAGCGAAGTAATCCTTTTCAAGACCCAATTCGCTGTTTTTGTGCAGTACAAAATTGACGGGTTTGCCATAATATTTTTTGACCAATTCTTCAAACCGAACCATGGCTTTGGTAAAAGCGTGGTCGTCACCAAATTGGGAAGCACCATGTAAAGTAATAGGGGCTTGCTGCGCGTAAGCGCTTAAGGCCATGACCGAAGAAAAAACCATGCCAAGCAGAGGCTTCAAAAATTTCATGTTCATGTCTCCTGATATGTGTTGATGACAACAACGGGTCGTGGTTGTTTGCAAACTTTAGGTTAAAGTCATCCAAAAGCTCTTGGGGTAAACCATGGCTTCCGAATTAATCAGGCCTCCAAATTTTCTTTTGACACAAGAAAGCGAAATATGAAGCACATCGGTTTTATTGGCGCATCAGGTTTGATGGGGCACGGCATTGCCAAGAATTTGCTTGCCAAAGGTTTCCAAGTTTCTTTGACTTCGCACTCTAAGCAAGAGCCATTGAAGGATCTACTCGCCGCAGGGGCAAAGCTGGTGGGCTGTCACGCCGATTTGTCAGCGTGTGATGCGGTCATCATTTATGTCACCGGCACACCTCAGGTCGAAGCTGCCCTTGAAGGCCCCCAAGGAATTTTGAGCAGAGCTCGTGTAGGGCTGTTGACGCCGACCGAAATACGAGCTATTTCGAAAACCATGACCACATGCCTGACAGGCTATGCAGAAATACTTTTCTGGTTCAAACCCAACCCTGCCGCCAAATACTTTCGTTTTGCAGCTCACGCCACGCAATGATTTGCGTGGCTTTGGAGAACACTGCTTCAATTTCCACATCTTGAATCGGATCGGTCGGCTGTTCAGGTTGAATGACCCGGCTGACCAAAAAGTGTTTTTGTTTGGCGATAGGTGTGACCGCAGTCCACTTGGTCAGTAGCAGTTTTTTGGGGTTCAAAGGGTTCATGCGTGAACGCTCTCAGGGCTTGCTTGGCATTTCTCGCGCTACAGCCTGCCCAAGCTCAATGACCGCCATGGCGTAATAACTGCTCCAGTTGTATCGTGTGATGGCATAGAAATTTTCGGTGCCAGCCAAATAGCTGGGTGAGTCATTGCCGTTGAGTAGCTCTATCAATGCCAAAGGCCCCTTGTGCAACAAAGCATCGCCTTCTATCACCGCTCCTTTTGCCTGAAAGCTGTTGACGTTGAAAGTTGGCAAGATATCTGGTGCCATGAGGGCATCCATGTCTAAAAGCGCAGCATCAAACTTAACTGGGTAGTGTGTGGGCATGCCAATCTGCCATTGGAAAGCTTTGAAGTAATTGGCCACAGAGCCAATGACGTCGGCTGGGTTGCTGAACAAATCAATGTGTTTGTCGCCATCAAAATCGACTGCAAAGTTGGCCCAACTTGATGGCATAAATTGGGGCAGTCCCATGGCACCCGCGTAGCTGCCCTTGAGCTTGGTGGGATTAATTTTTTCCTTAGAGGTCATCACCAAAAACTGTGCCAATTCTTTGGAGAAAAAGGTCTGACGTTCTATGGCTCTTGGGTGTTCTTTCGGAAAGTCAAAGGTCAGGGTGCTCAAGGCGTCTAAAACTCTGAAGTTGCCTGTATGTTGTCCATAATAAGTTTCAACGCCGATGACGCCCACAATGAGCCATGGCGGCACACCATAGGTTTGCTCGGCTTGCTTGAGTAGCGTTTGGTGACGTTGCCAAAACTGAACGCCTGCTTGAATGCGCTTGGGTTCGACAAAGCGGGTACGGTAGGCCGCCCAATTTTTTTGACTGACCTGCGCAGGGGGCAATATCAGCTTGGGAATACTTGGGATCAGCTTGGCTTGTGCCACCTGCGCCTTGACCCATTTGGGGTCCAGTTGATTTTCCTGAGCCACCCGCTCAGCCCACGCCATGGCATCCGGCCTTTTGGCATAGGCTGCACCCGCAGCAGGCACGGAGGATTTATTTTTTGACTTTGATTTTTTGACACTATCACCAGCTTGTGTGCCTGCTGAAATACACAGCCCCAAACTGATCAAGATCAAAGACAAAATTCGCATGTCTTGAGTTTAGCCTTTGAAATGCGTGCAGGTGTCGTGATAAGCTAGATGCTTCAAATTTTGTCCCTCTTTTTTAAAAAAATACCCATGGGCGCTACTGGCTATTTCACACACCCTGATTGTCGCCTGCATGAAATGGGCCAGGGTCATCCTGAGTGTCCCCAGCGCTTAGATGCCATTGAAGATCGCTTGCTTATCACGGGGCTCGATCACGCCTTAGATCGCAGAGAGTCTTCGCTAGCTTGTTTGGCAGACATTGAATTGGCCCACGGCCGCATGTATGTGGCTTCGCTCAGGGGCTTGAGTGACGCACTGGCCGAGGACATCCAGGCGGGCGGGCCTTCTCACACAGCGCTTGATCCAGACACCTCCATGAATGCACACACATGGAAAGCTGTCTTGCGCTCCGCTGGCGCGGCCTTGGATGCCACCGATGCTGTCATTTCGGGTGAATTAGAAAATGCTTTCTGCGCCATTCGCCCGCCGGGTCACCATGCCTGTCGCGACAAGGCCATGGGTTTTTGTTTTTTCAACAATGTCGCCATTGCAGCCAAATATGCACTCGAGCGCCACGGCCTCAAGCGTGTGGCCATTGTTGATTTTGATGTGCACCATGGCAATGGCACCGAAGACATTGTGGCGGGTGATGAACGTATTTTGATGGTCAGCTTCTTTCAGCATCCGTTTTACCCTGAGGGCGGCGCAATTAAGCACGACGCCAACTTGGTCAATTTGCCTGTACCTGCTTATACCAAGGGCATGGAAATTCGGGAATTGATCGAGTTGATGTGGATCCCTCGCTTAGAAGCCCATCGACCCGAACTCATTTTCATCAGTGCAGGATTTGACGCCCATCGAGAAGACGATTTGGGGCAGCTGGGTTTGGTCGAACAAGACTACGTGTGGATGACTCAGCGCATCAAAGACCTTGCCCGCAAATATGCCAAAGGCCGTATCGTGAGTTGCCTAGAGGGCGGCTATAACTTGAGTGCCTTGTCCCGAAGTGTTGAAGCGCATCTTCGAGTCTTGGCCGACGTTTGAGAATTTTCAAGGATATCCACTTTGATTTCTGCGCCTAGCATGATGAACAACCCCGCTTTGTGGTGGTCCCAAATGAACATCCACCAAGCCGCCCAAGAACTTCTCCTGTTCTTGGCGTGCCTTGCTGTGACTTGGTTACTTGTATGGGGTGTTCGCCGTGCGACGCCGCAATGGGATTTGTCTGTTCTTTTGGGTCGGCGTCTTTTAGATGGCGTGCTGTTTCCATCGCTTTTATTGGGCTTAGTTTTCATCACGCGAGCAGTTTGGGCAAAATCTTATCCCCTTTGGATTTTCGATTTCCTTGTCCCTGTTTGTTTCTCCTTGGCGGTCATCCGATTGGGTGTCAAGGTTATCCAAGTGGCCTTCAAATCTGCAGAATGGGTGAAGCCCATTGAAAGAAGTCTTTCATGGCTGGTATGGGCTGCTGTTGTTCTATGGTTGACCGGCTTGTTGCCATTGGTGCTAGAAGAGTTAGACCAAATTAAATGGAAGATTGGTGCTTCGCATCTGTCCGTTAGAACGCTCATTGAAGGGGGCTTGACTGCTGGTTTGGTCATGTTGCTCACCCTCTGGGTGTCATCGGCCATTGAAACCAAATTGCTTAAATCTTCTTCTGGCAGCGAATTGTCGCTTCGCAAAGCTGTGAGCAATGCTGTCACGTCATTGTTGTTGTTCGTGGGTTTGATGTTGTCTTTGTCGGCAGTGGGCATTGATCTCACTGCGCTGTCGGTTCTAGGTGGCGCCGTCGGCGTGGGTATTGGATTTGGTTTACAAAAGCTGGCAGCCAATTACGTCAGCGGATTTGTGATCTTGGCCGAGCGCAGCATGCGCATTGGCGACAGTGTCAAAGTGGATGGTTTTGAAGGCCGGATCTCTGATATCAAAGCACGTTACACCGTGATTCGCTCACTCACTGGGCGTGAATCCATCGTGCCCAACGAAATGCTGATTAACAGCCGTGTTGAAAATTTGTCTTTAGCCGATTCGCGTATCTTGCAGTCCACCCAAGTCACTGTCGCCTACGGCACGGATGTCGATGGGGTGATGCAACTTCTGATGCAGGCTTGCGAGGCGCAAAACAAAGTCTTGAAAGATCCTTTGCCATTTGTCACGCTCACCCATTTTGGGGCTGATGGCTTGGAGTTTGGCGCCCACTACTGGGTCGACGAGCAACAGGCTGGTTTGCTGACCTTGAAGTCAGAAATTAACATTCGAATCTTGCAATTGCTACAGTCAGAGGGCATTGAAATTCCATACCCTCAACGCGTGGTTCATACCCGCAGCTTGCCCTGATGCTGCGCATCTAGAAGACGCTTAATCAAAGTCTTGAAGAAGCCTGCATCATTTATCGGTGCAAGTTGGCCTTTAACACCGATGCGCATAAGTTTACGGCTGTATTGGACTCTTGCATGACTCGGCCCATGGTGATGAAGCCATGAATCTGGCGTTCAAAACAAATGTATTGCGCAGAGACACCGGCTTTGGACAGTGCGTTGGCATACATCAAGCCTTCATCGCGCAAAGGATCGAAGCCCGCAGTCATGACAAAAGCGGGCGCAAGACCTGCATGACTTTCGGCAAGCTGAGGCGAAGCGCGCCAATCCTTGGCATCATCGCGATTGCGCAAATAGTTTTCGGTGTAGTAGGCAATGGACTCTTTGGTGAGCATGTAGCCTTTGCCATTGGCATGGTAAGACGCTGTGTCTTGCCACATGATCGTGGCGGGGTAAATGAGCAATTGAAAGGCAGGTTGCACGCTTTGGCCACGCAAACCCAAGCAAGCTGCTGCTGCTAAATTGCCACCTGCGCTGTCGCCACCAATGGCGATGCGCGAAGCATCAATGCCCAAGCTGGTGGCATGCGCAACTGTCCAGTTGAACGCCGCTACAGAGTCATCGTAGGCTGCAGGAAACTTGTGCTCAGGTCCCATGCGGTAGTCCACAGAGACCACCACAATGCCGGCTTGTAGGCAAAGACTTCTGCACAACACATCGTGTGTGTCGAGGTCACCAATGGTCCAGCCGCCGCCATGCAGGTACACCAAGCCGGGCAGCGTTGAATGTGATTGGGCGGCATGAGGGTGGTAAACACGCACAGGCACACTCACGCCGTTGGCAGACACAAGCTTGTCTTCCACCTTGAACACTTCGGGCGCATCGGGTTGTGTGAAAGCGCGCCTAGACCTGTAAGACGCTCGAGCTTCCTTGGGAGTCATGGTGTGCACAGGCGGAACACCTTTGTCAATCATGAGCTGCATCAGAGCTTGGGCTTGAGGGTCTAACATGTTCAATCCATCATGGAAGGTAACCACAGGCTGATGCCTGGGAAGGCTAGCAAAATGCCCAGAGTGATGATCAGCACCAACACCATAGGCCATACGCCACGAAATATAGCGCCAAGGCCGACGTGGGGCAACAAGGCGTTCAGCACAAAAAGATTCATGCCGACTGGCGGAGAAATCAGTCCGATTTGAATCACCATCACGATCAGGACACCAAACCAGACGGGGTCAAAACCCAATTGAACTACGATGGGAAAAAACAGGGGTATGGTCAGCAAGACCATCGTCAGCTCTTCCATCACGGTGCCCAAAAGCACATAGATCATCATCATGGCCGCGACGATCATGATGGGAGAAAGGCCTAAATGGGTTATCCATTCTTTCAGCTCAAAAGGCAAGCTGGTGTAGTTGACGAAGTTGGCAAAAATCGTGGCAGCAATGAGCAAGGTAAATAGCATGCCGGTGGTTCGTGCTGATTCGACCAGAACTTCCATGAGCACCTTCCAACTCAGGGCTCTGCGGGACAGCGCAAAAAGAAAAGCACCTGTTGCGCCCATGCCGGCGCCCTCGGTGGCGGTGAAGAAGCCGCCATAAATGCCCCCCAATACCAGCACCACCAAAACCAAAACCCCCCAGATGCCACGCAAAGCTTGTAAGCGTTGTGGCCAGGTGAACTTTTCACCTGCTGGCGCGTGTTCTGGATCGTGCCAAGTCATGATGACAACCGCCAACATCATGAGACACGCGGTCAAAATTCCGGGCAAAACCCCAGCGGCAAACAATTTGCCAATATGGGTTTCTGTGATGATGCCGTAGATCACAAGGATGGTAGAGGGCGGGATCATGATGCCCAAAGTGCCACCTGCAGCGATCACCCCCGTGGACATGGAGTCGCTGTAACCCAATCTTTTCATGGAGGGGTAAGCCACCTTGCCCATGGTGGCTGCTGTGGCAATGGATGAGCCGCAAATGGCGCCAAAGCCTGCACAAGCCGCAATGGTGGCATGTGCCAGCCCGCCCTTGCGGTGTCCAATGAAGGTGTATGCCGCATGGAAAAGCTCGTGTGCCAAACCAGCGCGTGCCACAAAATTGCCCATCAAAATGAACAGGGGTATGACAGACAAGGTGTATGCAAACCCTGTATCGTGCACCACTTGGGCAGTGCTGGCCATGGCCGGCATCCAGCCACGTGTTAACCCGATACCTACAATACCGACCAATCCCATGGAAAAGGCCAAGGGCATGCGCATCAAGGCCAACACGAAGATGGCCAAGAATCCAAGCAAGGCGGCCGTCATACTGTGCCCCCTTCAGAGGCATTGTCTTCATTGAGTAAAAAAGCTTTTGCCAAGTGCACCAAACCGGCTAAACCACAAAGCAAGCCCATGCCTTGAATGAAGGGCGCCTTGGTGATTTTGAGTTGGGCTGTGGTTTCGCCAGTGATTGCAAACTGTCCACCTGTTTGCCACATTAAATAAGCCAGACCAAATAGCAAGGCCGCGCAAATAATGTGAATCAGGGCTTGTTGAAATTTGCGAACCCAACTGGGCAGAAATTCATCTAAGGAGTCGAACACCACGTGCTCGCCTTTGAGAGAGACCAAAGGAAGCGCCGCAAAAATGACCACGACCATCAACAATTCGGTTAGCTCCAAAGAACCGGTGATGGATTGCGACAGAAATTTTCGACCAGAGACATCAAAAAATGTCAGTAACATGATGGCAAACAGGGCGATTCCAGCCAGTGCACCGCACAGAATTTCAAGAACTTTTTTCAACTGCTTACCTATCAAAAAAAGCGGTATTTGCTGAAAAGGCAAATACCGCTGTTATTTTTTCATTTTCCTGAGGTGACCCCCGAGGAAAACTCAGATCATTTTTACTTTTGCAGCTTGGCGATTTCAGCGCGGAACTCAGACAATGCGCCAGAAGGGTCTTTCAGACCTTTGGTTTTGGCCGCTTGGGCCCAGTCCCGCTCTAGCTTCATGGTTCGGGCATTGACGTCACGGACAAAGAAGTTATCGGCTTTGATAACTTTCACGCCATTTTTCTGCATGTTCGCAAGAGCCTGATCGTCCACACGGTCCCAAGCTTTGCCAAAGCGACTTGCGACAGCTTCGCCAGACAAGTCGTCTACCACTTTTTTGTCTTGGGCGGAGAGGCTGTTGTATTTGGCAGGATTCATAATGAAGACGAAACTGGTGTTGTAAAGGCCGCCAGGAAACTGAGTGGCGTGCTTCACAATCTTGTCGATCTTGAAGGAGTCAGTTGACTCCGCTGGAAACAGTGTGCCATCCATGACGCCACTGGACAACAGTTCATAAGAATCGGGTGCTGGTTTGAGCGTGACGTTCATGTCCAGCATTTTGGAGATTTCATTGACCATGCCGCCGCCAACTCGAAACTTGAGACCGGGCAGGTCCTCAACGCGTGCAATGGGTTTTTTGGTGTTGAAAACGATGCCAGGGCCGTGGGTGAAATAGCCCAAAACTTTGACGCCCTGGTGTTCGGCTGCGAATTCTGGATACTTGCTGGCGATGCGGTTGAATGCCACAGAAAGCGGCTCTGCACGGTCACCTAAAAAAGGGAATTCGGCCATTTGTGTCAGAACAAAACGGCCAGGTGTGTAGCCATGAACGGTAAATGAAACATCGACCAGGCCGTTTCTAACGGCATCGAAAGTGCCTGGCGCTGGGGTGACGGCTCGGGGGAGAATGTTGCAACGAACGCGATTGGAAGTTTTGCTTGCCAGGTCATCACACCATTCTTTTTGGGAGACCGATAGGCTGTGCGTGGGGGGTACCCAGCTTGATACGGTTAAAACTGTTTGTGCTTGAGCCAAGCCGCTGAAGCCAACGAGGGTTGCGGCTGTCATGGCCATCAAAGTTTTGTTCATCCGAGTGCTCCATTAAATGGTTACAAAATATAATCGTTAAGCCGATTATTCAGCAGGTAAATCTTAACCTGAATTAACCTACCGATTGGTTGGTGAATTCCCGAGGGCACGATCAGCATATTATCAATGTGGGTTTAATACTAGTCTAAAATACGAACGATCGTGCTTTTTTGTCGGGTCCGAGGTCTAGCAAATAAATTTTTGATGCACAATTGACGTTTACGTAACGTCAATAGATGCGGCCTTGTCAGGCGCTTGGGTTTTGATATCAATGGAGAGCTTTCATGAAAATTCTTGTTCCCGTTAAGCGGGTTGTTGACTACAACGTGAAGGTGCGCGTCAAATCGGATGGCACAGGCGTCGATATCGCCAACGTCAAAATGAGCATGAACCCCTTCGACGAGATTGCTGTGGAAGAGGCAGTTCGCTTGAAAGAGAAGGGCTTTGCCACTGAAGTGATTGCTGTTTCTTGCGGTGTGACGCAATGTCAAGAAACATTGCGCACTGCCATGGCCATTGGTGCCGACCGCGCTATCTTGGTTGAAACCACAGAAGAACTGCAGCCTCTGGCTGTGGCCAAATTGCTCAAAGCTTTGGTCGACAAAGAACAACCTGGCCTGATCATTTTGGGCAAGCAAGCCATTGACGATGATTGCAACCAGACGGGCCAAATGCTGGCCGCATTGGCTGACTTGCCGCAAGCCACATTCGCATCCAAAGTAGAAGTGGTCGACGACAAAGCGCAAGTCACGCGCGAAATAGATGGCGGTCTCGAAATTTTGTCAATCTCCATGCCCGCTGTCATCACCACAGACTTGCGTTTGAATGAGCCACGGTATGTGACATTGCCCAACATCATGAAGGCTAAGAAAAAACAACTCGACATCTTCAAGCCTGAAGACTTGGGTGTCGATGTATCACCTCGCATCACGACTTTGAAAGTGTCCGAGCCACCAAAGCGCTCTGCGGGTATTAAGGTGCCTGACGTTGCTACATTGGTTGATAAATTAAAGAATGTTTCGAAGGTAATCTCATGAGTGCTTTAGTGATTGCAGAACACGACAACGCATCGATCAAAGGTGCAACCCTCAACACCATCACAGCCGCTGTGGCTTGCGGTGGTGAGGTGCACGTTTTGGTGGCGGGTCACAACGCCAGTGCAGCTGCGCAAGACGCGTCGCAAATTGCAGGTGTGACCAAGGTGATCCATGCTGACTCCGAAGTTTTCGCGCATGCCTTGGCAGAAAATGTGGCCGCTCAAGTTCTGGCCATCGCTGCCAACTACACCCACATCTTGTTTCCAGCCACTGCTGGCGGCAAAAACGTATCGCCTCGCGTGGCAGCCAAGTTGGATGTCGCTCAGTTAAGCGATGTGACCTTGGTGCTGTCTGCCGATACCTTTGAGCGTCCTATCTACGCAGGCAATGCCATCGCTACAGTGCAAAGCAAAGATGCGATCAAGGTGTTAACAGTTCGCACAACTGGTTTCGATGCGGCTGCAAGGACAGGTGGTTCGGCCAGCGTTGAAAGCATTGCGGTCATCGCTGACAGCGGCAAAAGCGCCTTCAAGGGCAGCGAAATTGCCAAAAACGATCGGCCTGAACTGACAGCAGCCAAGATCATTGTTTCGGGTGGCCGTGCGTTGGGCAGTGCAGAGAAATTTGCCGAAGTCATCACCCCCTTGGCTGATAAGTTGGGTGCTGCCATGGGTGCCAGCCGTGCTGCGGTGGATGCAGGATACGCGCCTAACGATTGGCAAGTGGGTCAAACCGGCAAAATTGTGGCGCCTCAGTTGTATGTGGCCTGCGGAATTTCAGGTGCCATTCAGCACTTGGCTGGCATGAAAGACAGCAAGGTCATTGTGGCCATCAACAAGGATGCTGAAGCACCCATCTTCAGTGTGGCTGATTATGGTTTGGAAGCCGATCTGTTTGTGGCGGTGCCTGAATTGGTCAATGCTCTTTGAAGCGCTTGATTGAATTTGAATGTGAGTTTGAAGGGCATCCTGTGAGGTGCCTTTCTTTTGTTTGGAGATACAGATGAGTTACGTTGCCCCTTTAAAAGACATGCTTTTTAACATAGAACACTTGGCCCGTATTGACCAAGTGGCGCAAATGCCAGGTTTTGAAGATGCGGGTTTAGAAACTGCACAAGCTGTGTTGCAAGAGTGCGCCAAGTTGAACCAAGATGTGCTTGCACCTTTGAATTGGGAGGGCGATAAAAATCCATCTGCCTTTTCAAATGGTCAGGTAAAGACCACACCAGGTTTTAAAGAAGCATTCAAGCAATACGGTGAGGGCGGCTGGCAAGGTTTGCAGCATCCCACAGAATTTGGCGGACAAGGTTTGCCTAAAACCATTGGCGCAGCATGCGGCGAAATGCTCAACTCGGCCAACATGAGTTTTGCCCTCTGTCCTTTGCTAACAGATGGTGCCATTGAAGCTTTGCTCACGGCAGGTTCCGACGAATTAAAAAATATTTACTTGGAGAAGTTAATTTCGGGTGAGTGGACGGGCACCATGAATTTGACGGAGCCTCAAGCCGGTTCCGATTTGGCTTTGGTGCGCACACGCGCTGAGCCTTTGCCTGACGGCACCTTCAAAGTTTTTGGCACAAAAATTTACATCACCTATGGTGAGCACGACATGGCTGACAACATCGTGCACTTGGTGCTGGCCCGTGTGCAAGGCGCACCAGATGGCGTGAAGGGCATCAGCTTGTTTGTCGTGCCCAAATTCATGGTCAATGCCGACGGCAGCCTAGGTGCTCGCAACGATGTTCACTGTGTCAGCATTGAGCACAAGATGGGCATCAGGGCAAGCCCTACCGCTGTGCTTCAGTATGGTGACCACGGCGGCGCCATCGGCTATTTGGTGGGCGAGGAAAATCGTGGCCTCGAATACATGTTCATTATGATGAACGCTGCTCGTTATGCAGTCGGTGTTCAGGGCGTCGCCATTGCAGAGCGTGCCTATCAAAAAGCAGTTCAGTACGCCAAAGACCGTGTGCAAAGCCGCCCGGTCGATGGCAGCATGAACACATCGGCCCCCATCATTCATCACCCCGATGTCAAACGCATGCTCATGACCATGCGCGCCTCCACAGAAGCTTGCCGCGCTTTGGCCACAGTTGCTGCTGCGGCCTACGATGCGGCACATCACCACCCAGATGCAGAAGTGCGCAAGCAAAATGCTTTGTTCTACGAATTCATGGTGCCACTGGTGAAGGGCTACAGCACGGAGATGAGTTTGGAAGTCACTTCCTTGGGCGTGCAAGTTCACGGTGGTATGGGTTTCATTGAAGAAACAGGTGCTGCGCAGTACTACCGCGATGCCAAAATTCTCACCATTTACGAAGGCACAACAGCCATTCAAGCCAATGACTTGGTAGGCCGCAAAACAAGCCGTGACGGCGGCCAAACAGCCAAAGCATTGGCGGATCAAGTTGAGCTCACAGAAAACGAATTGTTAGCCCATGCCCATGAAGACGCTAAAGCAGTTGGCCGCAGACTGAAAGCGGCACGATTGGCTTTTCTAGATGTCGTTCATTTTGTGGCAGGTCAAGCCAAAGCCAATCCGAATGACGTGTATGCGGGCAGTGTGCCGTATCTGATGTTGACAGGCAATTTGATGGCTGGCTGGCAGATGGGTCGCGCCATGTTGGTAGCTTTGACGCAAAGTGCACAGGGCACTGACAAGGCTTTTATGGATGCCAAAGTCATCACGGCGCGTTTTTATGCCGATCATTTGTTAAGCCGTGCACCCGGCGTGCGTGACAGCATCGTGGACGGTGCAAAGTGCGTGACAGAGCTTTCTTTAGAAGCTTTCTAAAATAGTTAGCGTCTACCGCATTCAAACAACGCAATCAAATACATTTCAAAATTACAGGAGAACCCATGTCGAAACTTCCCGCTGCTTTGGCCAATTTACCTTTTCCGGTCATTGCCTCACCTTTGTTCATTATCAGCAATCCCAAAATGGTGATTGAGCAATGCAAGGCGGGTGTTGTGGGGTCCATGCCGGCACTCAATGCGCGACCCGCAGAACAACTAGAAGAATGGCTGATCGAAATTACCGAAACATTGGCCGCATACAACAAAGCCAATCCAGACAATCCTGCCGCGCCCTATGCCATCAATCAAATTGTTCACAAAAGCAATGATCGGCTTGAGCACGACATGGCCATGTGCGTGAAATACAAGGTGCCGATCATCATCACGTCATTGGGTGCGCGCGAAGACATTAACCAAGCAGCTCACAGTTATGGGGGTGTGGTACTGCATGACATCATCAACAACAAATTTGCACACAAGGCCATTGAAAAAGGAGCTGATGGCTTGATTGCAGTGGCCGCTGGCGCTGGTGGACATGCTGGCGAAAAGAGCCCCTTTGCATTGATCCAAGAAATTCGTCAATGGTTTGATGGCCCCGTGGCATTGTCTGGCTCCATTGCCAGTGGCGATGCTGTTTTGGCGGCGCAAGCCATGGGTGCAGACTTTGCCTACATTGGCTCGGCATTCATTGCCACCCATGAGGCGCGTGCTGCCGACGCCTACAAGCAGGCCATCGTTGATTGCAACTCAGACGACATTGTTTATAGCAATTTGTTCACAGGTGTGCATGGCAACTACTTGGCGCCTTCCATCAAATCTGCAGGCCTTGATCCCGCCAACTTGCCAGTGTCTGACCCCTCCACCATGAACTTCGGCGGCGATGCCAAAAAAGCTTGGAAAGATATTTGGGGTTGTGGTCAGGGTATTGGTGCCGTTGATGCTGTGGCCAGTACCGCTGATTTCGTTGCTAAATTGAAGCAGCAGTACGCTGCAGCCCGTGCTCGCTTGGTACTCTAATTTCAAGAGCGTTCAGGTTGAACTCTGAACGCTCAGAGGTCATTGACCTATTAAAGGCTTGCGCCTGCGTCCTCATTGTGTGGCACCACCTGGTGTTTTACAGCCCCATGGCCAATGTGGTGGCAGAGTGGATTCCGCTGCTTGAAACGTTTCTACTTGATTACGCACTGATGGCAGTGCAAATTTTCTTGGTTGTAGGCGGGTACTTGAATGCCAAGTCTTGGGCCAGTGCAGTCCCAAAATCTGCATTTGATTTATTTCCAAGATTGTTGTTCCGCTATCAAAGATTGACCATCCCTTTGTTTGTTGCCTTGAGTGTAGCCGTTGCAATCACAGCGCTTGTTCGTCCTTACTTTGATCATTCGTCGCTTTCAAATTCGCCGGTCTTCATTCAAGTTGCTGCGCACATTTTCTTACTCCAAGATATTCTTGATTTGGAAGCTTTTTCGGCTGGCATTTGGTATGTTGCAATAGATTTTCAACTTTTTGCTATGGCGATGGCTTGTGCTTCGCTTGCTCAGGCATGGCAAGGTATTTCAGGCCGTGGTTCTGTCATTCGCAAGGCATTTGGCTTTTGGTTAGTTCTGACCTTGTGTTCATTGTTTGTGTGGAACTTGAACCCACTGGGTGACATTTGGGGTGCTTATTTCTTCGGTGCTTATGGCTTGGGCTTGTGCGTTGGATCGTGGCGCTACGCAGGCATCAAAATCAGTGTGCGAACTTTAGGCCTGTTAATCTTAACTGTAGGTACTATGGCATCAGCATACAACCCTAGAGCCAGGCTGATGGTGGCCGTTGCGACAGCGCTATTGTTGTGTTGGTATGAAGCAAATGAATGCAATGCCATTCCATGCCTCAAATGGAAATGGATTCGCGAATTGTCAAACGCTTCTTATGCCATTTTCCTCATTCACTTCAGCGTCAGTTTGTTGGTGAGTGCAGTAGTTTTTAATTTTTGGGCTGAAAATAAATCTGCCAATGTCGTGGGCTTAGGGGTTTCATTCGGACTGTCGGTTTGGATGGGGCGATTGATTCACCATGCCATTGAAACGCCAAAGCCGACCTGGAAGCGATGCTTGCAGTGGGCTGCCACTTTGATGGCAACCAGCTCTTGCGTCATGTTACTTGGCTGAAGCCACGTGACTTTCGTTCACCTTGCCTTGGATGTAGGCCAGTGCAGCTTCAACCTGGTCAATCAAGATCAGGCATAAGTCGCCTTCAGACAGGCGAGTCAGTGCCGTGTCAATGGCATTGAACTCACCTTGAATGTCTTGAACATACTGGGTTCTGACTGCGCCATTGAGGCCATCGCGAAGCAATTGAATCACTTCGCCATCGGTGCGGCCGCGTTGGCAAGCATCTTGGTACAAAATGAATTCGTCAAAGGCTGTGCCCAAAATTTGAGTTTGTTCGCGAATGTCTTGATCGCGTCGATCGCCCGCCCCACTGATGACCACCACCCGCTTTTGTGCGGGCATGTTGTCAACCGCTTGAACCAAAGCTTGAATGGCATCGGGGTTGTGGCCGTAGTCGGCAATCAAAGTGGCACCCTTGTAATCAAACACATTGAATCGACCCGGCACGCCTTGAATGTCACTGATGAATGTTGAAAGTCCTTGTGCAATGATGTCCCATGGCACATTGAGGGCCCAAGCGGCAGCCACTGCCGCCATGACATTTTCAGTTTGGAAGCCAATTTGTCCTTGGCGAGTTAGTGGCACATCACTTAGTGGGATACGAAAGTACTTCTTGCCTTGTTGCGCCACAATGCTGCCATTTTCTGTATAGACCACTCGCTTACCTTGAGCGCGGTGAGTGGCTAAAACAGGGTGGTGTGCGTCAAGCGCAAAGAACGTGACATCACCGGGACACATTCTGGCCATCATGGCCACCTGTGGGTCAGTTGCATTCAAGACGGCCATGCCGTCGCTTGCAACATTCAACACAACAACACGTTTTAAGACCGATAAATCTTCTACCGTGGTGATGTAGTTCAGGCCTAGGTGATCACCAGAGCCGATGTTGGTAACGATTGCAACTTGGCAACGATCAAAGGCCAATCCTTCGCGCAGCAAGCCACCTCGAGCTGTTTCAAACACAGCAGCATCGACATCGGGGTGCATCAATACATTGCGCGCACTGCGCGGGCCACTGCAATCGCCATCGTCAATTTGGCGGCCATTGACATACACACCGTCGGTGTTGGTCATACCCACGCGCAGTTGGTTGGCTTTAAGGAGATGGGCTGTCAGTCGCACTGTGGTGGTTTTGCCATTGGTGCCGGTGACTGCAATGACAGGAATACGGCCGTTGTCCCCGTTGGGGTACATGTAGTCAATGATGGCCTTGCCAACATTTCGACCCTTGCCAAATGATGGACTGATGTGCATGCGCAAGCCAGGCGCAGCATTGACTTCCACAATGCCACCATTTTGTTCTTCGAGGGGCTTGAGAACCGATTCGCAAATGACATCTACACCACAAATGTCAACGCCCACCATTTGTGCTGCGACCACCACGCGCGCAGCCACTTCTGCATGGACATCGTCTGTGACATCGGTGGCTGTGCCGCCAGTGGACAAGTTGGCGTTGTTGCGCAAAATGACGCGTCGACCTTTTTCAGCGACAGAATTGGGCTCTAGATCTTGTAACTTCAAGCAGCCGATGGCAATGACATCGAACTGGATTTTGGTTAGCGAAGTGGAGTGGCCATCACCACGGCGCGGGTCAGCGTTGACTTTGTCGACCAGCTCTTTGACGGTATGGATGCCATCGCCAACGACCAGGGGTGGTTCACGTCTGGCAGCCGCAACCAGTTTATTGCCTACGACCAGCAAGCGGTAGTCACTGCCGGGCAAGAATTTTTCTACCAAAACTTCGCCATAGCAAGCAGCCGTTTCGTAGGCTTGGTTGAACAGTTCGCGCTCAACAATGTTGACCGTGACACCCTTGCCTTGGTTGCCATCTTGAGGCTTTACCACAATAGGAAGCCCAATGCTGAGTGCAATTTGCCAAGCTTCTTCTAAATTCTTGGCGGGCCGTCCTACGGGCACTGGCACGCCTGCCGCCAACAACAAGGACTTGGTGAGATCTTTATCCTGTGCAATGGATTCGGCAATGGCACTGGTTGTGTCTGTTTCGGCAGCTTGAATGCGACGTTGTTTGCTACCCCAACCAAATTGCACCATGCTGCCTTTAGTGAGGCGACGGTAGGGGATGCCTTTAAGAACCGCAGCATCGACAATGGAACCCGTGGAAGGTCCGAGGCGGACATCTTCATCCAAATCGCGCAACTCAGTAAGGGCTTGGTTTAAATCGAAGGCCGTTTGGGCGTTCACTGCCAGACAAAGTTTTTCAGCCCAAGCGAGAGCCAATCTACCAACATCTTCTTCTGTGTATTGAACAACGACTTGGTAGACGCCTTCTTCTTCGGTGGTCGTTGTGCGGCTGAATGTGATGGGGCAACCCGCTTGGTTTTGCAGACTGAGTGTGATTTTTTCCAGTGCATGGGCCATGCTGGCGGGTTGACCAGGGCGTGAACCTTCCAGCGGTCCCACCGCCGGAAAAATTCTTCTCAGTTGCTTTTCAAACTCATTGCCAGGCATCATCTCCCGCTCTTGAGGCTCGCAACTCACAATGGCTTCGATGCTGGTTTGACGGCTCCATAAATTGGGCCCCCGCAAAGCTCGAATTCTTGAAACTTCCATGAAACTTTGTCCTGATTGAAGCGCGTCTTGCAGTCTGGCGTTGAACGAATTGACAGTCAGCGATGGCTTAGTGAGCGCCAGGGCTTTGACCAAAACTTTTGATACCAGCTCTAATGAGATCGGTTTGAATGCCAAGAGCCCATGCGGCGGCAGAGGCTGCTAAGACTTCCATGCATTTGAGGTGCTTGTTTTTAAATACTTTGTCAATGGCAGGCAATTGGCGATTCAAGGCTTCGATTTCATGTGCGCCTTGGGCCAAGACCAAATGATTTTTGCGCCAGAAAACCACACGTCCGTTTTCACTGCGGTGTTGAACGATGCGGGGGTGCGCCTCAGTGCTTGCGAAATAAGTGATTTCACCATCGCAATACTGAGCAAGCTTGACAACATCCTCATCTTCAGCGTTAAGCACGGCCATGCCTTGAGACAACACAACGTCCATTTGCGTTCTGACCACATTGGGCATTTGTTCATCGCTTTGAATGTACAAATCTTCAAGGCCGGCTGCTTTGGGCATGGACATGATCACGCCTACTTGGCAACGGTCGTACGGCAAGCCCTCTGACAAAAGATGTCTAGCGGTGGTTTCAAAGACGGCAGCCTGAACGGAGCGATTGATCAGCAGGCGTTGGGCTGATTCCCACTCCATGCCGCTTTGGGGGTGCAGGCAACGTTGGCCCAAAAACAAGCCTTTGGCTGAAGAGAGGCCAGTTTGCAGTCCTTGCAGGTGCAGCAGCCATGCAATGAGATGGCTGGTGCCCGTGGTGTTTTCTTGACCAATGAGACCGACAACCGGAATGCGAGGCTCAGAATTTTCGGCAAACAAATGTGCGGCAATGGCTTTGCCTACGGGTCTGGCTTCGCCAGTAGCAGGCTTTAAGTGCATGAGAAGGCCCGGGCCAGCATTGACTTCAACGATGGCTGCGCCTTGCGCCTTCATGGGTTTGGAAATGTCTAGTGCGACCAGATCGACGCCAGCAATGTCCAATCCCACAATTCGAGCAGCAAGAGCCGCCAATTCGGCCACATCGGGGTGAACCAAATCGGTCACATCGACGGCCATGTTGCCGGTGCGCATGACCACCACGTGGCGGTCTTTTTCAAGGACACTTTGGCGTGTAAGACCCTGGCGCTTGAGCTCAAGGGTAGCAGTGCTGTGATCGTTGAGACGAATGGTGTCGAGCGGAAAATCTTCTTCTTCGCCGCGGCGAGGGTCTGAATTGAGTTGGCTTTGGATCAGCTCTGCAACGCTGTGGAGGCCATCACCCACGATGCTGGCCGCCTCACCTTTATTGGCTGCAACCACTTTACCGCCAACCACCAGCAAGCGATGCTCATCGCCCAATATATGTCGTTCTACCAAGACGTCACTGCCTTCGGCCTCGGCCAAATGGTAGGCCGCTTCAACTTCGGCTTGAGTTCTGAGTTCTAAGGAAACACCGCGCGCATGATTGCCATCGACTGGCTTGACGCAAACAGGCAGGCCAATTTCTTGTGCGGCTTGCCAAGCTTCTTCGGGAGAGGTGACATTGCGACCTTCTGGCACAGGAACACCACAGTTAGCGAGCAAACTCTTTGTCAGGTCTTTGTCTTTGGAAACATTCTCGGCAATGGCGCTGGTTTGGTCGGTTTCCGCTGTCCAAATGCGGCGCTGGTTGGCGCCATAACCGAGTTGAACCAAATTGCCATCGTTGAGACGAATGGAGGGAATATTGCGATCGGTGGCAGCGTCAACAATGCAAGCGGTGCTGGGCCCTATGCAAAGGCGATCGACCATTTGGGTGAGATCGGCAATGACTTGTTGGATGGGGTAGGGGCGGTCTTCAATGGCTGCCATGACCAGGTCGCGAGCGGCTTGAAGGGCAGCGCGGCTGACCGTTTCATTGCGGGTGCGAATGACCACTTTGTAAATGCCTCTGGGGCCTGCTTCTCGGGCTTTACCGAAACCAGTTTGCATGCCGGCTCGGTTTTGCAACTCAAGGGCCACGTGCTCCATGATGTGACCTGGCCAAGTGCCCTCGGCGAGCCTTTGCAAAAAGCCGCCTCTTTGGCCAACGCTGCAGCGGTGCTCAATGAGCCCGGGTAGCAAGGCTTGGAGTCGCTCGTTAAAACCGGGCAGGGTGTTGGAGGGGAAGTCTTCCAAATCGCCAATGTCGATCCAAGCTTCTAGGACGGGACGATAGGTCCAAATGTTCGGACCCTTCAGGTGGGTCATGCGAATAAATTTGATGTCTTTAGAACTCATTTTCGTGCTTTTCACAATTCTGAGCAAAGGCACGGTGCATTTCGTGTCCGGAGATACAATGGCCGGCCAGTTGCAGCACTGGCATGGATCGTCTGATAAACAAGGTGCATGGGCTGTGTCCTGGCCGCTTCTTTGACTGTTTTTGTTAGCCGCCAACACTGGTTGACTCTTGTTGTTTGAATTTTTATGAACCCCAATACCCATCCTCCCATCGAATTGTTGGGATTGCCGTTTTTTTGGCAGGAGGGCGTGTTGTCTCGAGTTCACCTTGGTGAAAACGTTCTAGCTTGGCTAGAGGTTGACCTGAATGATGAATTAAGCTTTAAAAAAACAGTGCTTATTTTGACCGATCAAAGGGTCATCTCTTCGGACGAGTCTCAAAAAAGTTGGAATTTTTGGCAATTGGCCCCAGATTTGACCCTGCGAGTGCTCGATCACGCCGGTGTGGGTACCTTGGCCCTCTATCAGGGCGGGCAAAGGTTGGGGGCCTGGCGTTTCACGCTGGGGCTAGAAGCGGCCGTTCTCAGATGGAGATTTCGCTTTGAAAACCATCTGCTGGGTCAGATTCAGGCCGCCTCTTTCTTGGGTCAATCTTTGGCTTCTCAGCCTTCAAATGATTTAGAGTGGTCGGAGCCTGGCATCGGTCAGATGCTGCACAGCCTGTGCCCTGTTTGTCAGAATGTGGTGGATGCCTCTGAAGAGGAGTGTGCCGTTTGCTTAGAAAAAGACCAGGCTCCAACGCCGACCTGGACCTTGTTCAAACTCTGGCGTTTTGCTCGGCCCTATCGGGGGCAGCTTCTGCTGGGTTTTGTTTTGACACTGGCGTCAACAGCAGCCACCTTGGTTCCACCGTACCTCACCATGCCCTTGATGGACGATGTGCTGATACCCTACCAAAATGGCAAGAACATCGAGCCGGAAACGGTAGCTTGGTACCTCTTGGCTTTGCTGGCGTCTGCCATCGTGGCATGGGGTTTGGGATGGGTCAAAACTTACATCTTGGCGCTCGTATCGGAGCGCATCGGCTCGGATTTAAGAACGAGCACTTATCAACATTTACTGAAGTTATCGTTAGAGTACTTTGGGGGTCGCCGAACCGGTGATTTGATTGCTCGGATCGGCAGCGAAACTGACCGCATCAACGTCTTTCTCTCACTTCACTTATTGGACTTTGCCACCGATATTTTGATGATCATGATGACGGCGGTCATTTTGTTCTCCATCAACCCCACCTTGGCCTTGGTCACACTTTTGCCCTTGCCCTTCATTGGCTGGTTGATTCACGTGGTGCGTGAAAGATTGCGCACAGGTTTCGAGAAAATTGACCGTGTTTGGTCTGAGGTCACCAACGTTTTGACTGACACCATTCCAGGCATTCGAGTGGTCAAGGCTTTTGCCCAAGAAGACCGTGAGGCGCAGCGTTTCATGGATGCTAACAAACACAATTTGGCGGTCAATGATCGACTCAATCGCGTTTGGTCACTGTTTTCTCCCACGGTGACCCTGATGACGGAGGTCGGCTTGTTGGTGGTGTGGGGTTTTGGAATTTGGCTTGTTTCTAAAGACCAAATCACGGTGGGCGTACTGACGGCATTTTTGGCTTATATCGGCCGCTTTTACACGCGCCTCGACGGCATGAGCCGCATTGTTTCTAGCACGCAAAAAGCAGCTTCTGGTGCCAAGCGAATTTTCGAAATCCTGGACCATGTTTCTAGCGTGCCTGAACCTGTCAACCCTGTTGCCTTGTCCAAAGTGGAAGGGCGCATCACTTTGACAGATGCCAGTTTCCGCTATGGCAATCGTACAGTCATCAAACATTTGAATTTGGACATCAAGCCAGGCGAGATGATTGGTTTGGTGGGGCACAGCGGCTCGGGTAAAAGTACCTTGGTCAACTTGATGTGCCGTTTTTATGATTTGTCTGAAGGCAGCATTGCGTTGGATGGCGTCGACATCAAGCAGCTCAAGGTGGCCGATTACCGCAGGCACATTGGTCT
>SHXD01000028.1 GCA_009693505.1 Limnohabitans sp. | reverse complement strand
TTGTGCGTGATGAGCTTGGGCCTGTGAAGACCCGAGGGTTCTTGGCTCAATTGCCATGCGCACAGGTCTTGGGAGCGGCGAAGCTTGATGTTCATGCTGGGCATGCGCTCTTTGATGAGCTTGGCCTCCAAAATCAAAGCACTCAATTCGCCGCTTGTTTCGATCCACTCGATGTGATGAACCTGTTGGGACAGCTTCATTTCTTTGCGCACAGTCAGTGCACTTTGAAAATGACTCATCACGCGGCTGCGCATCGTGATACTTTTACCTATGTACAAAGGGGCGTGGTGCTCACCGTAAAAAATATAGCACCCCGGCGTGTCTGGAATCGCATCGATGACGGATTGGTTGATATTGGGCGGAAGACTCACACTGCCCAGCAATTGATTCATCGCTTCAAGCAAGCGCGCTGGGCCAAAAGTCTTTTCACACACACGCCAAAATTGGAGCAGTAAATCGGCGTCGCCCAAGGCCCGATGCCTCGCACTGACCGTCAAGCCATGCGCTGCGATGATGGTGTCTAGGTTATGCCGAGCTTGCTGCGGAAAAAGTAGTCGCGAGAGTTTGACGGTGCAAAGTACCTTGGGCCGAAAATCTAGCCCTAAGCGTTTGAATGAGGCTTTGATGAAGCCATAGTCAAAGCGGGCGTTGTGCGCGACAAAGATCTTGCCTTCCAGCTCTCTTTTGATTTGCAGCGCGAGTTCGTCAAATGGGGGTTGCCCCGCCACCATTTCCGGTGTGATGCCAGTCAGTCTCTGAATATTTTGCGGAATGAAGGTTTGGGGATCTAACAAACACTCCCAAGAAGTTTCTTGCCCGTTGGCCAGTGTCTTGATGCCGATTTCAGTGATCCGGTCACGTTCGGAATTACCGCCCGTGGTTTCGATGTCGACAAAGGCAAGAGCAGGAAATTCGATATCAGGGGGTTTCATTTAAAAGCCACGCATTGAAAACTGCGTTTATCTCAAGGTCCATGTACTGGTTTTTTTACGTTGAAGGACATATCCACCACTCAGTTATCGGGCGGGAAAGTTGAAATCTAAAAGTTAAAATTTAATTTTTAAATTCTTTAATTTTCTCTAGTCTTTGCTCTTCAGACATCTCATCACAGCGACTGCTTCGATCTGGCATACGAAGCCATTCCTGTGTACCTTCCCTTGGCCCATAAATTCGATTAAATTGTTTGAAAACAGCCCAAGTAACGAACGCCATACTGATGACAGCTGCGTGCCCCATCATGTTGTAGCCAACTGCTTGGAAATCTCCAAAGTACATCCCAAAAGCCAAACACCAAAAGCAAGCCAGAAGCACGGTTGCAAGGTACCTAACAAAAGCTGGTGCATGCCTCAGAGGATTGAGGTTAGGGTCTAAAAGACTTTGCAATTTTTGGAATATAAAATTGATAAAACTTAAAACTGAAGACATGTAAATTTCCAAAGATTTTTTTAGTTGGTGTGTTGGTGTGTTGGTGTGCGAAGCAATGATTGACGATTGCAAATCACTTTGATGGTTGCATTTTTAGACAGTTTTATACAGGGATTTGCAAGGCAGTTCTCAAACAATTCGTGCCAAGATCCAGCCAGTAACAGCGATATGGCTCAGCGTCACCAGCACCGAAGCCCCATGAAGCCATTTGAAACGCAACCGGTTATCAGAGTCAGTAGCTCGATTGATTGCAGGCATCAGCAACTGCCGCACGGGAATAGTCGTTAAAGCAACAGCAGCCATTGCAGCAACAGCAATGGTGTCATGCGACCACCAAAGCACAGCTGCGAGTGCCGCTGTGGCCACCACAAACAAGTAGAACCAGGGAAACGCAAGCCGCAGCGTGGCGCCGGCCGCAGGCGCTGGCATTACTTTGAATAAAAAAGCGGCAAAGCCAAATGAGTAAAGCGTCATACCGCCAAACAAGAGCGCCGTAGTCAGTATTGCTAATGAGTGGGTCATATCAAACGCCTTGAACTGAAGAGGCCGTAGGGACCAGCGGCAGGGGCAGGCCTTCGGCGATGGCAACTTGCTCGAGCGCTTTTTCGAAAAGCATTCGCGCTGTACCAGCGACTTGCTGCAAGTAAGTGTGCAATTGCGCGTCGGCTGCGCTCCTATTGGCGCAATCGCTGCTGTATTTTTCAAAGTAGGAAACTTGCAGCAGTAACTCTGCCAAGTGACTGGGGCACTCACAAACTATTTTAGATGAAAGTCCCGCAAATTGTATCAATGCAGTATCGCCAAACCTAGGCGGAAGTATGGATTGTTTTGCAAGGCTTTCTGCATTTGAAATCGTCAGGTCTATGGCTGAAGCAATCTCATCCGTCTGCGTCTTGGCGCGATTCAAGGATGCCAGCCACTGCCCCAATGATTCGTCATCTAGGGGTTCGTACAAAATTGAGGCCCCGGCGCCGTTCAACTCGGCTCGCCCTGCGGCACTGGAAAAGCGGTAAACCACTGCAACCGCAGGTGCTTGCCATGCGTTTTGAGCAACACGCAGTTCTTGCCAAGCGCCAGTGTGCAAACTAGTAGCCTGCCAAAGCATAAGGTCGACGGGGGGCTTTACAGAATGTTGCGCAGCTTCGGTTGCTTCAACCAATGTATCAAATACCGCCACCATTTGAAGTGCTGACCCCAATGGCTGGCGATCGATTAAGCGTTGCAGACGGCTCGACAAGGCCTGCCCCATCACGACAACCCTCATAGCTAATTGCTTCTGCGCTACTGGCCGATTGGCTGGCATAGTTATTTGAGGCGCGTGCAACATCTCGCGCATCTGTTCAGTTTCTAATGTCGCTAGCAAGCCGATTGCATGACCCTGCGCGGTTAGTCGGCGCAGCAAGGTGGCTCGCTCAACATCTGAAGACGAGTACAGCCGGTGCCCTGAAGCTGCGGTCACGGGACGCACCGCCTGGTAGCGCTGCTCCCAAATTCGCAAAGTTGCTACAGGCATACCCGCAATGCGTGCAACGGCACCGCTCCTAAAGGTTGGCTGCGGCTTATTTGCCTGCGATGCCTCCTGTTGAAAGAGACTCTTAGCGAAGGTCATTACTTTGTGATTGAGTTGATAATGAGTTGGATTATGCCCTTATTTTTGAAGGAAATTGGCCATTTTCAATTTTCTACCGCTACCATAATGACTCAATTACGATTCAATTTTCCACATAGGATTTACCGTGAACAACAATCGACGCACCTTTTTCATGACACTCGCCGCTGGCACATCGCTTTTGGCCACTTCTGCCCACAGCCAAGCAAAGGCCGACGAAAAAGACCCACAGTCTGTGGCCTTGGGCTACGTAGCGGATGGCACCAAAACCGACACCAAAAAATATCCCAAATACGCTGCTGGTCAGGTTTGCACCAACTGCGCCCTCTACCAAGGCAAAGCCAGCGATGCATGGGGTGGTTGTCCGCTGTTTGCTGGTAAGCAAGTTGCAGGCAAGGGCTGGTGCAGTGCATGGGCCAAAAAAGGCTAATGTTGGATAGCTCGGCCATCGTGCCTTTATGTGTCGCAGGCCGAGATCAAATCGTTAACTTTAATAGCGTGCTCCTCGCTCCGGGAGACATGCTTCCGGCCGAGGTATTTGCTGATCTGCGTACCGACCACGCTGGAGAGGTGGGCGCAGTCTTTATTTACCAAGGGGTGCTGCAATTTGCGCGCGATCCGGTAATGCGGGCCTTTGCTGAGCATCACTTGGTCACAGAGCAAAAACACCTGATTCTCATTGCTGGCTGGTTACCTAAGGCTGAATACAGTCGCTTGCTGCCTCTTTGGAGATTGGCCGGGTTTCTGACAGGTGCCCTCCCCGCGCTATTCGGCTCAAAGGCAGTTTACGCAACGATCGAGGCAGTCGAGACCTTTGTCAACCACCACTACGAGGATCAGATACGTGCGCTGGACTCGCAGCCGGAACTCAGTGATCTTCGTCAGACCCTGCTCGATTGCCAGGCTGACGAAGTTGCTCACCGGGACGAGGCTGCTGCTGCACGTGGTCCAACTCGACCTAATCTGGTGCTTCGCGCCTGGTGTGCCATGGTGGGCACAGGCTCCAAGGCTGCGGTGTCCTTGATCCGCCATATTTGAAACACGCACAGATGACCACCAAAGCAATCAAGTGACTCACAAAATCAAATAAATACCGCAGCGTTCACAAGGTTACCAAACAGTATTTAAACTCAAAATTGCCACATTTTTGGCGTATCAGGTCACCCTGACAAATCGGAGCTTTTTATGAAAAAGATTTTAATCGCTGCAGCACTAACCCTTAGCGCAGCATTCACTGTGCAAGCCAAGGACATCGTTGACACAGCTGTAGGCGCTGGTAACTTCAAAACGCTTGCAGCCGCTTTAACAGCTGCTGGGCTAATTGACACATTAAAAGGCAAAGGACCCTTCACGGTTTTTGCACCCACTGATGAAGCGTTTGCCAAAATTCCAAAGGCTGACCTTGATGCACTTCTCAAAGACAAAGCAAAACTGACAGCTGTACTGACTTACCACGTTGTACCTGGCAAAGTAATGGCCAAAGATGTCAAAGCAGGCAAGGTAAAAACCGTGCAAGGCTCAGAACTCACGATCAGCACGACTTCTGGCGTGAAAGTCGACAATGCAACTGTAGTTAAAACAGACATCGCAGCTGACAATGGCGTGATTCACGTCATCGATTCAGTCATCATGCCTAAATAATTGACGAAGCATGTTTGAACTAGATCCAAAAGATCTAGTTCGAAATTTAAGTTTCGCAATGTATCAATGGAGTTTGTGAATGGCACGTTTACTGATTATGGGAGCTAGCAAAGGCATCGGACTTGAATCAGTTCGAAAGGCAATCAATTCTAGGCATCGTGTTAAAGCTTTTGCTCGCTCCGCCCACACCATAAGTTTAGACCACCCCGAACTAGAGAAAGTGCGTGGTAATGCTCTTGATCAAGACGATGTTAACGCTGCGTTAAAAGATGTAGATGTGGTGGTTCAGACTCTGGGGGTAGGTTTCAAAGAATTATTTGCTCCTGTTAGCCTATTTTCCGAAGCAAGTAAGTTGTTGATATCCGCAATGACGGCTAGGGGCATCAAGCGTCTTATTTGTGTCACCGGATTTGGAGCAGGAGACAGTAGTGCAAGTATCAGCTTGCTGCAGCGTCTGCCGTTTGATGCAGTATTTGGGCGCGCCTATGCAGACAAGACGATTCAGGAGCAGTTAATCAAGTCCAGTGATCTGGATTGGACAATCGTTCGCCCAGGTGTTTTGACTGGTAATGTTTGTGCGGGCCGCTATCAGGCGCTTGATCAGCCATCTGCTTGGCGCAACGGTATTATTGCTAGATCAGACGTAGCAGATTTTTGTATAAAGCAAATTGAAAATCCTGCTAGTTTTGGTATAGCCTATGTGCTTGTCAAATAGATTGATATGCGATTACAGATTTGAGCTGGTTTCAGAATCACAACCGCAATTTTCACCAGCCAAACCACCAAACAAATTTTTTGTTTGAGAAACCAAATGATGGGCAGTCAGCAAACACATTGATTAAATTTAAACTGCGTTCAATGTACATGGAGTTATCCATCTAACTTCTTGAGCGTTCTAAAGTGAGCAGGCGCCTAGGTGCCCATACCTTCTCAAAAGTATGGTTTGATATTTGTGTTGAATGGTGGACATTCAAATCTAAGCCATCAAGCACCATTGACAGCTTTTCCATAAGAGATTTTATGCCTGGTATTGAAATCGTTTCAAAACCATACCAATAATCGTACTTTCAAACTTTTTCGCTTCAGACGACGTACTCAAATAAACTTTATTAGATGGGCATACCACTTTGGATCTCACAAAAACTTTTTTTCTCTTTATCCTGACAGCCTTTGCCGAAATCGTAGGTTGCTACTTACCTTGGCTGGTTTTAAAGCAAGGTAAGCCTTATTGGCTGTTGATTCCAGCAGCTGTATCACTGGCACTATTTGCTTGGCTTTTGACACATCACCCTAGCGCAACGGGAAGGACTTATGCGGCCTATGGTGGTGTCTATATTACCGTCGCCTTGTTATGGCTAAATCTAGTGGATGGCATCGCATTGACGCGATGGGATCTGGTCGGCGCAGTTATCGTACTTTTTGGTTCGGCTGTGATTGTTGTACAGCCGCTTAGCGAGGCTTAAAGCACTCATAAAAATAAACTTAGCCTAGCGATCCAAGAGAGCAGTGTTTTCGTGGAACTCGTCACCGTTCAACTTTGGGCTATCAAGGTGTGCAGTGGATACGTGATACCGTCCAGCTTTCTCAACTCAGGCTAAGTGTCTGAAACTTTTGTAAACACCTAGCTTAGGCCATGAAGACGGCAATAAAGGCTAGCATTAAAATCAAAACGCCACCAACAATAGGAATCACGACAGGTATAAATGGGACGATGGACTCGACAATGTCTTGTTGGCCGTCATGCGAATGTTCGTTTGCTTGGGACATGGAAAAATCCTAAAAGTTAAAAAATGTTGCTTTGCAGCAATTGTATTGAGTTTAGGGTTATCCCGAAGTTTTGTAGCGCTTTGAATGAGGCTTGTGGTCGCTTTAGAGGTGCGAGCCTAAATCTGGGTTTTAGGATCCAATTCATGACTTGAATGATCAGTGTCCCAACGTTTGCCGACAGGCCTCACGTAACTCAATGTTTTATTTGAATAAATCCAACTTTTCCCATGTCCACGATTTGAATTGTTTTCGGGACTTGTGGGGCATGCTTGGCAGATCTCATCTGCAGGCAAGACTTTTAGATTGGAGATCAATGCAGGCGCCAACCCCATGCAAAGGCACATTTTCAAAAAAATCGCTACAGTTTTCCTTCTACATGGCTAGACCCGCAGGTAAAGTCCGAACTTAAAAAGCCATCTTCTGTTCCAGTGATCACGATCTACGACAAGTCTGGTCTATTGGTGCAACATGAAAAGGGACAGATGTTTCCTGAAGATGTCCAGGCCTTGTCGCGTTGGATTTGAAGGTATCGCTTCCGTCCATTTAATTCCCGTACATGGTTTCTCTAACACTACGTTCAACTTACTTTTAATTAGCCCTTGACAGATCCTGCAGTTAGCCCCGTGATGATTTGCTTGGCAGCAATAAACGTAAACATCAGTGGCGGAATGGCAATCAAACTTCCTAGCGCCATGATCCGCCCCCAGTCCACACCAATGTCGGTGATATAAAGCGATGCTGCCACTGGCAAAGTGCGCGTAGCACGGTCGGTGAGAACAAGCGCCAAAATAAACTCATTCCACGCAATTCGAAACGTAAAGATGGACGCAGCCGCAAGTCCTGGCTTGATGAGCGGCAACACGACTTTATAAAATACCTGAATTGGGCCGCAGCCATCCATACGCGCGGCTTCTTCCAGTTCAATCGGTACTTGGTCAATAAAGCCGTAGAGCAACCAAATAGTGAACGGTAGGTTAACCGCAACGTACAAAAGTACAAGGCCACTGAGCGAATTGATGATGCCCGCTTCGTTCCAAATCATGAAAACGGGCACAGCTAAAACGGCGAGTGGCACAGTGCGAAGTAACAGCGTGGTGTAGGCAACGGTATTGCGTCCGCGAAAGCGAAAGCGCACCAGTCCGTAAGCCGCCATGCAGCCCAATACCAGCGTAATTAGGGTGGATGCCAAGCCCACAATCAAGCTGTTGCCGAGGTAGCGCGTAAAACCGCCTTCGTTCAAAACATCGCGGTAATTTTGTAGCGTCGGAGTGAAGATAAAATTAATGCCTGTATTAAAGATTTGCGTTTGCAATTTCAACGACGTGGCAAACATTACCACGATAGGCAAGACGCAAAAAATCGCTAGAAAAATAAGCGCAGCGTAGTGGAGTTGGCGCTTCATTCCTTGTCTTTCAAAGGATTAGAAAGCTTTAAAGCCCACCAAGACAATAGCGCCACCACCATCAAAAGCATCACCGATATGGCAGCTGCAGAGCCCAAGCGCTGGCTGATAAACGCGGTCTTGTAAATATGTAGTGACAAAATTTCTGTTGAATCCCCTGGGCCCCCAAAGGTAAGAATGTAGATGACCTCAAGCACCCTAAAAGCATCAATCAAACGCATGAGAAGCGTGATGACAATCACATTCTGAATCAAGGGCAGCTTCACTAGCCACACGCTTTGCCACCATGTCGCACCGTCAATCTTCGACGCCTCAATCACTGACGAATCCATATTAGCAAGCGCTGCAATCATCATGATGAAAACAAAAGGCGTCCACTGCCAAATATCCGCAATGATGATGGCGGTAAAGGCCAAGTGTTCATTGGCTAGCCAGCCAATTGGTTCAACACCAAAGAGTCCTACGATGGCATTCAAAAGACCAAACTGAGCGTCAAACAAATAGCGCCAAGTTAGTCCCACGGCGATGGGCGCGATCATCATCGGCAAGATGAACAACGTACGAAAAGCCATCATGCCTTTGAGGGGTTTTTGCTTACGCTCTTCTAACGCGAGTGCCAACGCAATCCCTAGTATCATTTCAGCAGAAACGCACACAAAGGCAAAGACCAGCGTGGTGTAAAGCGAGCGCCATACCGCAGAATCTGTAAAAGCGCTGATAAATGCGTCAAAGCCTTGGTACGTGGCTGACGACCAAGGCGTGCCCATGCTCCAGTCGTAAAACCCGAGGCGTAAGGCAGATAAAACGGGATAAAGACAAGCCACGGCCATCACCAAGACGGCGGGACCGATATAGAACCAAGGGAGAAAGCGTTTAGATATCAACTCTCCACACTAACTTTTAAGATACCCGCCGCGTTTCATGATGTCCGTCACTTTCGGAATCATGCCATTCAACGCCTCCTCAGCCGTCTTCTTTCCCGTTAGGGCTTCGGAGACCGCCACTCCCAGTGCTTGGACATTGATTTCGTCCCACTCAGGGATGATCGGGCGCCAATCGGGGTCAGAGTATTTGAGTTGCTCTTTGAGCGTGATGTATTCGGGATATTGGCGCACTAAGTCCGCATTCACCATGGTGGAGTTACGCGTTGGTCCACCGCCTAATTTGCACACCGCAACGTCTTGAGCTTTGCTGGTCAACCACTGCATCAGCAAAAAGCTAGCATCGGCGTTCTTTGCATTCTTGGGAATGGCAAGCCCAAGGCCTCCTGATTGCGATGAATAACGCACGCCTTTGGGATGCGCGACATAACTGACTTTTCCAGCTATTTTAGAGCGTGCAGGATCGTTCACAGGGCCAAAAATAACCGTGGCATCCAAGTACATAGAGGCCTGACCTTGCAAAAAGGCTGTCATCATTTCGCCCTGCCCGTAGCTTGGAATACCTGCTGGGCCGGTATCGGAAATTTCTTTAAGAAACTTCAGCGCCTGAATACCCTGCGGGCTATTAAAGACGGGCTTCCAATTGGCATCAAAGACTTTTCCGCCCAGAGGATTAAGGTGCAAAAGCCATGCATGAACGCATTGATGGCCTGCTTGACCGCGTGATGTCATCGCACCAATACCCGCTTTTTGTTTCAGGATCGGTAACAGCGCTTGCATTTGCGCGTAGGTCTCGGGCGCTTTTAAATTGTGTTCGGCAAAAATGTCGCGCCTATAAGCCAAGATCGATGTCTCTGCGCCATAAGGCAGGCCATATAGCTTGGCGCCAGGCCCAGCCAAATAACCTTTGGGGCCGCCCACGAGTCCCATATTCTCCAGATAACCTGGAACGATATCTTTCATGTCGTAAGCAGGATCAGCCAAGGAGGCATTTTTAAAAAACGGCTCTAACTCGCGAATTAAGCCCTTCTTCACGTACTCACCCTTCCACATTACGACATAGCAAATCAGGTCGTAATCGCCTTGTGCTTTGGCCATCTCCAAGAGTTGCTTATCTTTCATGCGCGGCACGGCGAGCTTGTCAACTTCGACTTTAATGCCCGTCTCCTTTGTGAACTCTGGTAAGAGTTTCAGCATCGCGTCGTAATGCGGGTGCGCAGGAATGCTCATCACAACGGTTGAGCCGCGGTACTTGGCAAAGCGGTCTTGTGCAAAGCTACTTGCAAATGGCAGTGCAGCACCAAATACAGACAATGCCGAAGTGGTGGCGGCAGATTGAATCAGTTCACGTCTTTGCATGAAAAGACTCCTATAAAGTTTGAAAAATATCAAACACAAATGTGCTCGATTTGTATACAAAGCAAACTAGGACTTACCCCTGTATGGTTTACCCCAAATGGCGACATAGGTCTCTACGGCACGTCCGCGTTTTTGCAAAATAACAAATACAACCACCAATAGCAGCCACCATGAAGCAATCACCAACACCATCCAACGCGGCGCATCCGCCAAGGCAAGGCCAAGCATCGTCGTTATAACAACGAGCGCCAGCGCAGCATAACCGCCCCCCTTATGCCACCTTTCAAAAATAAGGCGGCGGCGCGTCATATCAAAGTGGTCGCCGCGCAGCGGCAAGCCTTTAGCCACGTCGGTCGGGCCGCCCTTAGTGCCGCGCAGCTGAGCACCCAGCACTTGAAGCAACCCCAATACCACTAGGGTGTAACCGAGGATGTGGTGCCAATTTTGAATATTGAAATCAGAATTCAAACGCAAAATCAAAAAGACAGCCAGTAGCGCTAGCGCTATCCCCGAATACTGCAAAGCGCGGTGACCATGCCACCAAAACGGATTGTCTAAATGCGCAGGAAAATCTTGGTGTGGAGTGACTTTATAAAACCGAGCCAAAAGCACACCCAGCGGAATCAGCACACTCCACGCCAGCATCATCAGACGTGCGTGCCAAGCCACTAGCGGCGACATATCATGTACGAGTGCGCCACTAAGAGGTGTCAGTAACCAATTAAAAATTGTTTGAAGTAACTCCATATTTTGTTCGCATTTTTACAAATAATTCAAAACTATACGGCTCTATCGTTGCCATTGTTTGCGTTGGCAATATAGGCGCAGGGCATCTTCAAGTTAATTTCCACATATCCACTAAAATCTGTTTTTTTTCAAATGTAGAGACAAACGGTTGATCAACAGCCTACGAACTACAAAACGATTACACAAGGTATAAAACGGTTTTCAATTCCTAGGCTTTTCAAAGTATCAACTTAGGTAACCACATATCAAGTCTAACTTTTTCAAAAACAAGTTCGAGCCCCGCATGTAGCGTCTAACTTTTTGCGTGCAAAGTGACAGCGCTGAGTGCAAAATCTACGCGAGTGCTGGAAAAATTGTAATTTACAATTTTTGGCCAATCACACGAAATATTACACATTTGATATTTTGTCTTGTACATCTATGATTCATATAAGTTTTTGACGAGCCTGGATTTCTGTTAATCCGTAGGTCCCTGGTTCGAGCCCAGATCGAGGAGCCACCTAAAAAAGCATCGCCTTGCGCGGTGCTTTTTGCTTGTTAACGCAACAAAATGTTGCGTTGAGGGCTTTTGGATGACTTTTTGCCCTCGAATTTCAAAAAGTTACAGTACCCATATTACAAGGTCGATGGCTAGAAGCAAGCGGTAAAAGTTAATCTCTAAGTCGTACACCTCAGCCCATTTTCATCAGGCTTAAGTATTTATCTATCGATATGGAGGAATGCCGAGTGCAGTGTGCTCAGCGCAGTTTTTACAATGCTAGCAGCATCCACATTGAAATATGCGCGTAAAGCGGCACGCGTATCACTGCGCCCAAAGCCATCCGTTCCCAATGTGACATAACGGCGGCCAGTAGGGACAAAAGCGCGAATGCTTTCAGGCACACCTCGCACGTAATCCGTCGCAGCAATGATGGGGCCTTGACTCGTTGTTAACTGCTGCGTAACAAATGGAATATCACTTTTTATATCACCAGACAATTGGCGCTTTTCGCAAGCAACACCTTCACGCGCCAACTCGCTCCAACTGGTAACACTGTAGACATCGCTGTCGATGCCTTGTGTAGCAAGTTGTTCTGCAGCCTTCATCACCTCCGTCAAAATGGCGCCTGACCCCATCAGCGTTACCCGTTGTTTCTGCTTTCGATGGGCTGCAGCAACTTTTATCTTGTAGCAGCCTCGAATCACATCTTGCTCAACCCCAGCCAATAGATCAGGCTGGGCATAATTCTCATTCATCAAGGTGATGTAGTAAAAAACATCTTTTTGCTCAACCAACATTTCTCGCATTCCATGGTTCACGATCACCGCCATTTCGCATGCATATGCAGGGTCATAGGCTCGACAGTTTTCTATCGTGGCCGCCACTAAGTGACTGCTTCCGTCTTGGTGTTGCAAACCCTCGCCTCCTAAGGTTGTACGCCCAGCAGTAGCTCCCAATAAAAACCCACGAGCCCGTTGATCGGCAGCAGCCCAAATTGCGTCACCTACACGCTGAAATCCAAACATCGAGTAATAAATATAGAAAGGTAGCATGGCCAAGCCATGGACGCTGTAGCTGGTGGCGGCGGCCGTCCAACTTGCAATTGCACCAGCTTCGCTGATCCCTTCCTCCAAAATCTGACCATCAATGGCCTCTCGGTAACTCAGCACCGACCCAATGTCTTCAGGCTCGTATCTTTGCCCAACACTGGAATAAATACCGACTTGCTTAAATAAATTAGCCATGCCAAAGGTACGCGCCTCATCTGCCACGATTGGAACAATGCGTGGCCCCAGTTGCGTGTCCTTGAGTAAGTTACCAAGCAAGCGCACAAAGGCCATGGTTGTGGACATTTCTTTGCCATTGGGATGGACTGCAAAGTTCCCATACTGAGTCAATGAAGGCACAGGGACCACATCAGCATTCGTTTCCCGCTTGGGCAAATAACCTCCAAGGCGTTTGCGCTGGGCATGCAGATAAATGCTCTCAGCGCTGTCATCAGCCGGCTTAAAAAACTGCAACTGGATTGCCTGCTCATCTGTCAGGGGCAAGTTAAAGCGATTTTTAAAAGCAATCAAGGCAGCTTCATCTAACTTCTTTTGACTGTGCGTGGTCATCTTGCCCTGACCTGCGTCACCCATTCCAAAACCTTTTTTGGTGTGTGCCAACACCACGCAGGGTTGACCACGATGGTTGGCGGCGGACGCATAAGCGGCATGAATCTTCACCAAATCATGGCCACCACGCTTTAGGCCATGAATTTGCTCATCTGTCATGCCTTGAACCAATCGGGTTAATTCTTCATTTTGTCCAAAGAAATTGTCGCGATTGAATCTTCCATCTTTAGCTGCGAAAGTTTGCATCTGACCATCAACTGTATTGGCAAAAGCGCTCACCAAAGCGCCTGTTAGATCTTGCGCAAACAACCCATCCCAGTCACTACCCCAAATCAACTTGATTACGTTCCAACCAGCACCTCTAAACAAGCTTTCTAACTCATCAATGATTCGCCCATTTCCTCGCACAGGACCATCCAAGCGTTGCAAGTTGCAGTTGACAACCCAAACCAAGTTGTCTAGTTTTTCACGTGAAGCAAGTGTTAGAGCGCTCATGCTTTCGGGCTCATCCATCTCTCCATCACCAAACACACCCCAGACTTTGATGGCACTGCAGTCTTTCAATTGACGATGCGTGAGGTAGCGCATGAATCGCGCATGGTAAATCGAGCTGATGGGCCCGATGCCCATCGATCCCGTAGGAAATTGCCAAAAATCAGGCATCAACCATGGGTGCGGGTAACTGCTCAATCCTCGCACGCCTTTTGGCGCGGTAAGCTCTTGCCGGTATTGCAACAAGTCTGCTTGGCTCAAGCGTCCCTCCAAAAAGGCACGTGCATACACACCAGGGGCACTGTGTGGTTGAAAGAAAACCAAGTCACCGCCATGGGATTGACAGCGCGCATGGAAAAAATGGTTGAACCCAACTTCAAACAAATCTGCTGCGCTGGCGTAACTTGCAATGTGGCCTCCTAACTCGCCATAAGCCGCATTGGCACGTGCCACCATGGCCAATGCGTTCCAACGAATCAAAGAGCCCAACCGCTCTTCCATCGCAAGGTCACCGGGGTATGCAAGTTCACGTTCAACAGCAACGCTGTTGACATAGGGCGTCGCCAACTCAGGTTGCCAGTGCAATTGACTTGTATTGGCCAATTGCATCAACTTATCCAAAATGAATCGGGCACGTTCAGGGCCATTCGCAGCGACCAAGGACAAAAACGCATCGCGCCATTCTGCTGTTTCAAGAGGGTCGCTGTCGCTGGGTGTGGCGGCGGCATCCATGCTGGGTGAATTTATATCTTTCATGAGCTCAAATATAAAAAATATCCTTCCGAATTAACTATCGTTTACCTCATAAATTCCTTAAATATAAGCATAAAATATTTCAAATAGAACCATTTGAAGCATTAAATGAATATAGACAGCACAGATCTGAGAATTTTGACAGAGCTGCAAAACGACAGCTCGCTGACAAACATTGAACTGGCACGGCGGGTACATTTATCGCCCTCCCCCTGCCTGACGCGCGTCAAATCACTTGAAGCTGCTGGCGTCATTACCCGCTACGTGGCCTTGGTCAATCCGAAGCAATTGGGGTTAACTTTGTCTGTGTTCATCTCGATCAGCTTGAAAGAGCAGTCAAAGTCAGCACTTGCAGAATTTGAGCAGCGCATCGCAGAACACGACGAGGTGATGGAGTGCTATCTCATGACTGGCGATAGTGACTACTTGATCCGCGTGGCTGTGACTGACATCTCAGCTTTAGAAAAATTCATCTTGGATCAACTCTCTCCAATTTCAGGAATTGAAAAAATTCGCTCTAGCTTTGCGCTGAAACAAGTCCGCTACAAAACTGCTTTGCCTATGCCTTAATGCGTTTGGAAAAATAGTCCACGCCGACAAAAATCAATCAGCACCTCGCTCTCCACCCACCAGACTTCAATAGTTGTCTACCGATATGGGGGAATGCCAACTCGCTAAAGAATGCGTGAGCGAATGGCCGAGGTCACAATTTCGGTAATGATGACAACTGTGAAAATGATTGCCAAAATCAAACCCACCTGGTCCCAGTAAAGGTTGTTCATGGCACTGTCCAGCGCCACACCGATCCCGCCGGCGCCCACTAGACCCAGCACTGCAGATTCGCGAATGTTGATGTCCCATCGAAGTAAGGCTACCGACCAAAAGGCTGGGCTCACCTGCGGCCAATACCCTTTGACCAGCAGCATGCTGCGCGGGGCACCACTGGCCGTCAACGCCTCGATCGGTCCTCGATTTGCTTCTTCAATGGCCTCGCCAAACAACTTACCCACAAAACCAATGGATCGAAATGCAATGGAGAGAACCCCAGCCAAAGCCCCCGGCCCAAATATGGCAACAAACAGCAAAGCCCAAATCAAAGAATTAACCGAGCGAGTGGAAACAAAAATGAACTGGGCAATCCAGTTAAGTGTTTTGTTCGGAGTGAAATTGCGAGCTGCCAAAAAAGCCAATGGCACAGCAATGAGCAGTGAAATCAAGGTACCAAGCGTGGCGATGTGAAAAGTTTCTATCAAGGCGGGGTGAATATTGTCTGGGTAAAACTTCCAGTCAAAAGGCCACATGCGCTTAAACAGGTCAGCTGTCTGCTCAGGCGCGTCGTACAAAAACTCTGGAATGACTTCAATTTTCTTAAGAGCCCAGATAAAAGCCACCACAGTGACGATGTAGAAGGTCGAGCGGCCTATGCGCTCGGTCGAACTAAAGCGTTCCCAATGTCGCTCATTGATTATTTGAAGCGGGCGATTCACCGAAATATCTTCTTTAAATTATTTGCCAGCAACTCCGCCAGCATGATCAGCACAATGATGACAATAAGAATCGTCAACACAACGTCGTAATCAAAGCGCTGATAAGCGGTAAAGAGCGCTGCGCCAATACCGCCCCCACCCACAATGCCAACCATGGTGGAGTTGCGCAGATTAGAGTCAAACTGGTAAGCACTCAAACCAATGAAACGGGCAAAAACTTGTGGCAACACAGCCATGATCAAAACACTAAAAAAACCAGCGCCAGTTGAGCGTATTGCTTCAACCTGCTTTTCATTAAGTTCCTCTAACACTTCAGCAAACAGCTTGCCGATGAAGCCCAAGCTAGAAACGATCAAGGCCAGGACCCCGGCCAGTGCACCAAAACCAACTGCTTTGACAAACAAAATGGAGACGATCACAGGGTGAAATGAACGGCAAACAGCGATAAAAACGCGTGCACCTGCTGCAAGCCAACCAGGGGACAAATTACGCGCAGCCATGACTGACAGTGGAAGCGACAAAAGCACACCAACGACCGTTGCGATGACCGCAATTTGTATCGTCTCGAGCATGCCAGTAGTGATCAAATCGAGCTTGTCGGCAGCCATGTTAGGCGGAAACATTCGGCCAAACAGCTTGGCAGCTTGTGGCATGCCGCTAACGACGCGATCCCAAGAGACATTGACTTGACCAGCGGCGTAAAGCACATACAGCCCCAAACCAATCCAAGCCAATCGGCTGGGCCAATGCACTAAAAATGCCATAGGACGTGCCCTTGAGCCAACAGCCGTATGACTCACGCTTGCCAGTCCTCACCACCGTAAATTTCATTCAGGTGTGTGTCTTGCAATGCGTCTGGTGGCCCGTCAAAAACTACTTGGCCAGCCGACATACCTATGATGCGAGAAGCAAAGCGACGGGCCAAGTCCACGTTGTGAATATTGACGATGACGGGAACTTCGCGCTCCCTAGAAACTTGACCCAGCAATTCCATGATCTCGACAGAGGTTTTAGGATCCAGCGAAGAGGTCGGCTCGTCTGCCAGGATAAGGCTGGGCTCTTGCATCAGAGCTCGCGCAATACCGACCCGCTGGCGTTGCCCACCCGACAAAGCATCCGCTCGGCGCGAAGCAAACTCTTGCGACAAACCAACAGAATCAATAAGGTCAAAAGCCCGAGTAATGTCTTGGTCCGAAAACTTGCGTAGCAATGGACGCCAGATCGGTAGCCTACCTAGTTTTCCGCAAAGCACGTTTTCAATCACGGTCAGTCTCTCAACCAAGTTGTATTCTTGAAACACCATGCCAATGTGGCAACGCGCCTCGCGCAAGGCCTTCCCCTTAAGCTGTGCAAGGTTTAGGCCCATAAAGATGATCTGTCCGTCGGTGGGATCAATCAGTCTGTTAATGCAACGGATCAACGTAGATTTGCCAGTGCCAGATGGGCCGATGATGGCCGTGACACCGGAGGCATCAATACTAAGGTTGATATTCTTAAGAACTGGTTCGCCCGGACGGTACTCCTTGTACAGGCCGGTAATCGATAACAGCCCGGGCCCTACTGCGGTCATATTCAAGGCTTTTTATCGGGTACGGCAGCTGCAGCTGCAGCACGCTTGGCGGCGGCTTCGGCTTCGCGTTTAGATTCTGCTTCATACGCAGCTTTGTTGTAAGGCGTTCCAGATTTTTCGGCGACATCCCGCACCACAGCCCAATCTTTAGCGTAGGAAATAGGCAGAAAACGGTCATCACCATTAAATTCTTTTTGCATGGGCTCAGTAAACCGAAAACTGTAGAAGCATTGTTGCAACTTAGTTGCTAATTCGGGTTTGAGGTCATGCGCGTAGGCAAAAGACGAAGTTGGGAAAGTCGCGCTTCGGTAGATGACTCGGAAGTCGTCTTTTTTGACTGTACCGCGAGTAATCATGCGTTCAAAAACGTCTGAAGCAACAGCGGCCATTTCATAGTCGCCAGATGCGACACCCAAAATAGACTTGTCGTGGCCGCCCGACATCATGGGCTTATAGTCGTTGTCTGGTGTCAGGCCAAGGCTAGGAAACAGCACCCGTGGTGCCAAATTGCCGGAGTTTGATGACGGTGAGGTATGAGCAACTTTTTTGCCCTTGAGGTCGCTAAGCTTTTGAAACGCACTGCCTGACTTTACGATGGCCAGCAGGTTGTAACCACGCACTTCAGTGCCTACACCCTTTGCGGCAAATGGAACTGCTCCGGCCATATTGACAGCAAAGCCTGTTGGGCCAGTTGAAAAACCGGCAAAGTGCAATCTGCCAGAGCGCATAGCTTCAATTTCAGCAGCATTCGACTGCACAGGATAGTAAACAGTCTTTTTTCCAACACACTTTTCTAGGTGGTCTGTAAATGGTTTAAAAATATTGGCATAAACCGCTGGGTCTTCAACTGGTGTGTAAGCCCAAACCAATGTGGACGGATCACGGTGCCTGCTTTTATTCGTAGGCAGGTCTGCTACCAGATCGTTGTTAGCGTCGCAATAAGCAGTGTCCAACTGACCACGATTTGGACAATCATCTTGCGCCAAGGAAAAACCGCTGAGTGTAAGCAAGACAGCGGGCAGAAGAACATTACGGGCGCTAGAAAAAAGTGCCTTAGGACTCATTGGAATGTCTCCGATTGTGAAGTGATGTTAGTAGGCCAAACGTACATCCTAGCATTACAAAAGCGTCCCATTAACTATGGTTAGCCCGAAGCCTGCTCAAAATTAGCATCACTAATCTATCGGTTTGATGTCCAATTCTTGTGCTAACTTGAACCAACGTGCAGCATCACCCTCCACTTTCCGACGCATTTCATCCGGAGTTGGTGAAGCCACCTCCAAAGCCATGCCAGCCAATCGCTCACGGACATCTGGCATGCGCAATACTTGTTCCATTGCATTTGCAAGTTTATCAACAATTGATTTGGGCAAGTTGGCAGGGCCCATGATGCCAAACCATTGCTCGTAATCCATGCCCTGAATACCTAGCTCTGTAAAAGTTGGTATATCTGCAAAATCAGCATTTCGCTTGCCACCCGTTACAGCCAGGACCCTCAATTTGCCGGATTTAACGTGTGTACCAGCACTGGCCATGGTGGTAATCATGACATTCACCTGTCCGCTGATTAAGTCAATCATGGCGGGGGATGATCCTTTGTAGGGCACGCTCATGAAGTCCAAACCCGATCGCGCTTTGAACAAGTCAACAACAACGCTACCAGTTCCAGCAATTGCCATTGTCAATTTCTGAGGATTTGCTTTTGCAAAAGCCAAGGTATCTTTGGCGGTCTTCTGCTCAAAAGTTGCACTGGCCACTAAAAATGCAGGTGAACGTCCAATCAGGGAAACGGGTGTGAAATCTTTCACAGCGTTATAGGGCATTTTACGAGTGTAGATTGGCGTACTTGTGTGAAATACGTCTACCAAAACCAAGGTGTAGCCATCGGGCGCAGACTTGGCCACAGCATCGGCACCGATGATGCCGCCTGCACCACCCTTGTTTTCAACCACGACTGTTTGCTTTAAAACACCAGATAACTTATCTGCCACTTGCCTGCCAATGCCATCGGAACTACCACCTGCTGGAAATGGAATAATCAACTTAATTGGCTTGTTTGGATATTCAGGGGAAGCCTGAGCAAATGAGTAATTTGCAAAACTCAAAAAGGCAATCAATAAAAATATGGGCGTTAATTTGCGCTTAAACAAAAATGTATGACTAAGCAACTTCAAATTTTGCATTTTTTCTACCTAAATTTTTAAGATCCAATGATACCGCCATCCATTTTGCGAATGGCCACCAAAGAGGATCTTGGGCGTCCATTGGGTGCATAGTCAGGCCAATTGGAGTATTGAGTCGGGTTAGCTGGATCACTTCGATCCGATGGCGACTCACCGGGGTGTTGAATGCTGACAAACATAGTGGTGCTGTCGGGAGTAAAAGCAACCCCCGTCACCTCGCAGTTGGTGGGCCCTGTTAAAAAACGACGGGTTTCGCCTGTGGCGGTGTCACAAGCCAACATTTGATTGTTGCCAATCCGAGCCAACTCGCCTTTGTACATTTGCGTTGCATGGGCATCGGTTTGAATCCACAGCACACCTTGCTTGTCAAACGTGATGCCATCTGGACACGCATAAATGTCGCCCTTGATGTTGCCTTTGGCCTCTGGGCGCTGATTGGCAGGATCGCCTGCCATCACCAAGAGGTTCCATTCAAATGAGATGCCATCAAAATCATTCGCATCCTTCCAGCGAATGATCTGCCCCATGGCATTGTTAGCTCTAGAATTTGCGGCGTCGACACCAGGTTTGCCAGCCGTACCGCGTTGGCTGTTGTTTGTCAGGGTGCAATAGACCCAGCCAGATTGTGAGTCAATGGAGAGCCACTCAGGACGGTCCATTTTGGTGGCGCCTAACAAGTCACTGGCCTGCCTTGATTTAATAAGCACCTCTCCTTGATCGGCAAATCCATTGGCAACAGTAAGAGGGCCTTCGCCATGCACCATTGGAATCCATTGGCCTTTGCCATTGGCATCAAATCTTGCAGCATGCAGCACCCCATTGTCTAGCAAATCTTTGTTCGCCTGCGCCTGTGTCAGGCCATTGCCTGCTTGTTTGATTTTGTCGCGGCTGACAAATTTGTAAATGTATTCAAAGCGGGCATCTTCACCAGAATAAACCACAGCTCTGCCATCTTTTGTGACACCCACCCAAGCGCCCTCGTGAGCAGCGCGCCCCAAGGCAGTTCGTTTAACAGGTGTGCTGGTGGGATCCATGGGGTCCAATTCAACCACCCATCCAAATCGGTGTAATTCATTTGGATTTTTTTGCAAATCGAATCTCGGGTCATGCTTGTCCCAAGCGTAAAAACTAGACTTGCGTGCACCCCATCTTTGTTGATCTTGGGTCGGCTTGTCACCTGCTCCAAAATAAAACGCAAAGTTCTCTTCACCCGATAAATACGTGCCCCATGGCGTTTTACTGCTAGCGCAATTGTTCAAGGTCCCCAAAACCGAGAGTCCTTGTGGATCAGCCGATGTGCGCATCAAGGCATGTCCTGCCGCTGGTCCGGCCACTCTAAATGGTGTGCTCAAAGTCACTCGACGCGCATAGGGCGATGGGCGAACCATGTCCCATCGACCATTTTTCATTTCAATTTCAATGACCGATAAACCGTGCGCGTTTTGGGCTTTGCGAACTTTCTCTGGATTCATCTGCTTGAAACCGCCGACATGCAACAAGCCGTCGTCGGTGTACTCGTGATTGATAGCTAGCAACCCGCGGCTCGAACTTTGCAAAGGAAAAAATTCTAAACCATCGTGGTGCATGCCCAATTGCACAGCCTGATCGTCAGCCGTGTTGCTCGCATCCATTTTGAATGCAGGCATACGACCTGCTATGCCAACTGGCTCACCCCAAGGGGCCAATGGCATCGCTGTGTAGCCTTCTGGTACAACCAACTTATCGCCCATACCGACTGAAATGGGTTTGAATCCAAGTTTCTTTTGAGGTCCTGAAAGAACTGCGCACCCAGCCAAGGGTGCCATGACCGATGCCAATGAAACAACAGCGCCGCCTTTTAGAAAAGCCCTTCTGGAAGTTTCAATCACCTCATGAATACTGCGATTTGAAGAGCGGTTACTGTCTTCCATCTCACTAAAGTCTTTGGCCATGATGCATCCAGTTGAAGTAAATATTCCTGACCATAACATTTAAAGAAGTGTTTTGGATCAGGCACTAGGGTTTGTATCAATGCGCGCACTCCGCATCATGATGAGTTTGAACAAAATCTTGTAAGTATCATGGTGCAAACTTTTACCCGTAACTGGTTAGAGCCCCGCGCCTGGCTTCAAATTTCCTCGTGCTAAGTGACAGCGCCGAGTGCAAAATCTACGCGAGTGCTGGAAATATTGTAATTTACAATTTTTGGTCAATTACACGAAATATTACACGTTTGATATTTTTACCAATAAGTTGTTAATTTATATAAGTTTTTGACGAGCCTGGATTTCTGTTAATCAGGGGTTCTGTGACTTATTTCTTAGTTTGATGCAAGGCTTTGTAGGGATAAATTTGAATTGCTTCAAGTGAGTAGCCCGACACACCAGACTGCGTTTGTGTTCTGGCTTCTTTCAATTCGCCCTCAACCCACACCACGTCCATAGATTCAAACGGTTTCGAAGACTTGAGTTGTGAATGTGGACTGACCAACACAATTTGATTTGCAGGGGGCGGTGGTGTGTGAATGCATGCACCAAAATATGGGACCAACAAAAACTCTCTTCTACCATCACGCACAGCATCTAGCGGCACAACAAATCCGGGCATTCGAATTTTGCGCCCAATGTACTTGCGCGAAACCGGTGCTTCATCTAATTTTTGTCGCAAGCTTTTCATCAATTTTTCAGCCTCTTCAGAGCCATCTTTTAAAAAAGCCATGCGGCCGTAAGTGGCCATATCTTTGCGCATTTGGGCATACCACTCCTCATTGAGCAGATCATCCCAAGTGATTTTTTCGTAACCAGGGGTTTGGGCAAATGCCACACTGCCAAACGAAATTTGGGCAAGCATGATCAAAAGAACTGCACCTAACTTGCGCATAAGGTCCACAAAATGATTCAAAATTTGAGACGCCATATCACCCCATTGAAGGCGGGTTTAATCCATCAGCGAGGGACATTCGATAGGCCCTGATAGCCGGTATCAAACTGGCTAGCAATGCCCCTAACAATAGCAACCCAATACTGCTCCAAGCAGTCAATGAGGGCCAGCCCATGTGAACTTTGATGCCGTAATTTTGCAACAACACATCGTGAAAAACAAAAGCAGCCAATTGAGTCATGACAATTCCCAAAGCAATACCAGCGACACCAATTAAAAATGATTCCCAAACAATGAGCATTAAAATAGACTGTGGTCTAGCGCCCAAGGCACGGTAGATGGCCAGTTCTTTTCGCCGAGCCGCCAAGCCCACAAGCAGCACCGCAACCACACCAAGCAAAGCGCAAACAGCCACCAAAACTCCCATCACAATAAGCGCATTTTCTACCACTCGCACCACTTGCCAAAGTTCGTCAAGCGCCACCCCAGGTAAAACAGCCATCAGCGGTTTTGAGGTTTGAAGGCTTGCAAAATCTTCAATTTCTTTTCTTGCCTTGAAAACTGAGGTTCTAGACTTTAAACCAACCCAAGCCGCAGTCAACTCGGTGGGCATTACCGCTGAAACTTGAGCCTCTAAATTCATTGTGGACTTTGGACTGTCAAATGCAGAAGGACGCAAGCCCAAGTCCCAGCCGGTATGCAATGCCTCAAAACCCTCTAACGAGATCAGTGTTGTTCGGTCTAGGGGGGTTCCAGTAGCTTGCAAAATACCCACCACGACAAAGGGATGGTCTGCATGCTCCGCATCCAAACTTTGATAACCATGCGTTAAAACAATGCTGTCTTTCAAAGCCAACTTTTTAGACTGCGCCACTTCTGCACCCAAGACCACTTGGCGTATGCCTTCAGGGTTAATTGATGGGTCTGCAAAAGACTGTCCCTGAAACCATGTCAGTGGCCCATTCATGGTTTGGTAATGCTTGAAAAAATCGATGGATGTCCCTAAAACGGGAAATCCCTCGAATGAGTCGCCAAGTTGAATGGGCAAAGCCCATGACACGGTGGCCAAAGACTTGATTTTTTCAAAATCGGAATAGGCCATGTTTTGAGTGGGTTGTCCAATTTGAAACACACTGTAGAGCAACAAGTCGCTGGCACTGCCACGCGGCCCAACCACCAAGTCGACACCCGTCAGTGCATTAGAAAAGCTCTGCCTAGCATCTTGTCGCAATTGCTGTACGCTCAACAACACCAACACTGACACCGAAATGGAGACCAACACCAAGCTCAGTGAAAAGCGGCGCGACCAAGCACTTCTCAATGCCAATTTAAGCCACAGCAATCTGATTCTCCAAGCTAGACAAAAAATATTGGTGGTCAAATTGTTCAGCTAAGCGTGAGTCATGACTCACAGCAACAACACTGGCATTTTGCGACTGCGCTGTTGACAACAAGAGCGTCATGAAATTGGCCTTGCTCTCCTCATCTAAAGCAGAAGTAGGCTCATCTGCAATGATCAGTGCAGGGCTTCCCATCAGGGCTCTGGCGGAGGCCACCCTCTGCTGCTCACCCACAGACAACTGATGCGCTGGGCGGGTCATGAGTTGCCTAGATAAATGAAGTAACTCACACAAAGAATGAACTTGAGCAGTCACGCTACCGTGTAGATCGATTGACTGTTTTGCACGGTTTGGAAATATTTGAGTAGGTAATTCAATATTTTCCTGAACCGACAAATAAGGAATCAGATTAAATTGCTGAAACACAAGACCAAGATTTCTCCCTCGAAATAAATCCCTCTGGGACGCAGACATTTCAGTCAAGTTGTGGCCCAAAACTTTGCAGAGCCCATTCTGAACAGAGTGCACACCGGTTAGAAGACTTAAGAGAGTGGTTTTCCCGCTGCCACTGCGACCGCCCACAAACAAGGTCTGGCCTTGCTGAAGGCTCAATGAAGGAACGCTCAGAAAAGCAGCCTTAGAAGGCCACGCAAACTCAAGATCTTTAACTTCAATGGCCAATGCGGTCATGGTGAAAAATAAGGTTTGCTCGATCGAACGGTGAAAGATTTTTGCCCTTTGTCCCCTACCCACTCCACCTTGAGTTGATGAGATTTGATGTGCGATTTGAAAAAAGGAAACGAAATTTTAGTGAGCGCTTGGGGATTTAGACAGATGAAGTAAAAGCTGTAATCGAGATCACTGTGGCCTTTTGAAGCAACACCTTGGAACATCGAAGATTCGGCTTTTGCTTCTTTTTGCTGACACTTGGCATCTGCAGGCAATTCAATGAAATAGGTTGCGTCCTTCGTTGCATTTTGCAGACGGCTCATGGCTTCGGATTGGGCCTTGTTTTTAGGTAGATGCTCAAAACCTAAAAGTGCTTCCATGGGCATTTCCATTTCACCTATCAGTGATTGCCCTTGCAATTTCAATTGCAATTTGCCATTGCCGTGAGCGTGCTGGGCAAACGCCCCCACTACCAGACAACATCCGGCAAAAAGAATACATAAAATTTTGATTATTTTCATGGCGGTGATTTACGAAGTGTTGAATTCCAAGTGCAAGATCTACTTAATCCTGACCACGTTGTTCCGAGCGCAACCAATTGTATGAAACACCCATGCCAACAGTGGCGCCTGTGGTCTGACGTACCAGTGGGCTGAACTCGTTGGCTGCGCCGGCAACTGTGTCCACACGGGCAAACCCAAACAGTCTCCAGTCACGGCTTAGGCTGCGCGAAAACGAGGTGCCCAGACGCCAAGCGATCAGTCCGCTGGTAGCAGCATATGCCGGCCGCATCGCAGTGGCCTGCGCGCTGTTGACTTCGTAGAAGGTTTGTGCAAGTTTCGTATCTGCAAAGATTGCACCAATAGAAGCGTTATAACTCCAGCCGCTAGTGGATTGGCGTTCATAAATCAATTTGGGTTCAAAGCTTAGACCCTTGTGCTCAACTTGATTGCTCAGGTCGAAGACCCCGCGCAACGGAATCTCTGCCCGCCAACGCCCGTTGCCCGGTGCTGCACCAAGGTTCCATTTCAGGCGCGGACCCAACTCCACCAAAGTGCCCAGTTCGGGCATACCTTGGCGAGCATCAAGCGACCCACTGCCAGCACCAAAGGAACCAGCAACACCAATATCAATCTCAAAATTCTGTGTTTTAAGGGCGCGAATACCAGCCGTGTCTCTATCAGCTCGCAGCATCTCCCCCCGGTACACGAAAAATGGCAACGCAAGGGCCTTGCTCACTTTCTGATCTGAACCCGGGTAAGCCTGTTGCGACACACCGATAGCCACACCGCCAAGCTCCCACAATGGGGCAGCGGCTTGTACTTGCGCCATGGCACTGCTGATGAGGACCAAACTGCTCGCGATGATGGCAGCAGCCTCGACCCAACTGATCTTGAATGGACGTTTAACCACTTCTGCACCTTTCTTATATGCTGCGTCAGATTCTGTACTACATTTGGAATAAAGGGTAAAACCACACGCGAGGGGTGACATTGCCGAGCAACGTCACGTTAAGCTCAGTTGAAGTAAATATCTACTGGCCTGATACTGTCACTCAGCTAAATCAACTTGAGTATTATTCGACCAAATCCCCAAACTTCGATTCCGCAGTATTCGCTTTTATCGCGTCATGATGCTCTAATCTAAACTCGTTGCGCCCTTTGTCAGTTTTCTAGGCGCGTTTTTTTGATATTCACCGCACTCTGCTGAGATATCAATTACCAACGCAATTCAGGATTCTTAGGTGTTAAGCGAACAGCACCTTGACCTTTGGGCCCGACATGCTTTACTTCGAGTCGATACAGCCTTTTGAATGACTTGAAGAGGCTTGTCTCAATCGTCTTAAGGTCTGATGGATTGGCGCATCGGTAGGCATAACTTGCATCAATGTCTGCGTGTCCTCCATCAAACTTAGGCAGGCCTACTTGAGCTGATATAAGTTGGCATCCTGCACTTGGATTGACTACCCATAACAAACCCGCATCTTGGAGTATTTTTCCTGCTGCTTCAAGTGTGGCTTTTTCTTTGTCGTTCTTTGGCTTCCTTTCAAAGCCAACAGCTACGTCAAGCGGAAGTTCTAAATTCAAGCTTAAATTTCCTTTATCAACAGCCACATCCAAACGGCCTTCACCATGAACATGTTTTTTTTCATGGGCATAGGCAACTGAACTTAAAAAGATCAACATCAGATAAGTCAAAAAGATTTTAATCACCAGTTTTCTCCAACAATAGAATTTTTCAAAACAACGTAACAGCAATACCTAGCAAAATGCAAAGTGAATGCCACCCTAGCCCCTGAAATTCAAACTTGAGCCTAGGTAGCAAATCAGCAATGGCAATGTAGATGAAGCTGGCTGCGGCAACTATCACAATATAGGGAATCCACGCTTCAGTGTGCTCCAGCGATAAATACGCAATGATGCCGCCAGCTACAGATGCCAAACTAGAAACGCCGTTCCAAAACAGTGCTTTTTTACGCTCCCAGCCAGATGCAATCAATATTGCAAAGTCGCCAGCCTCCTGGGGAATCTCGTGAGCAATAACCGCCAGTGTGGTTGCCCAGCCTATTGCCGGATCTGTTAAAAAAGCAGCGGCGATCAGCACGCCATCCGTGAAGTTGTGAAATCCATCACCGATCAAAATTCCCAAGACGCCTGCATCGCCGTGATGATGCCCTGAAGTGTGCACCTTCGAACTTATTTCTAGATGACTATCGTCCGCATCATGATGCGAGTGACGCCAGATGGCCAGTTTTTCTAAAGCAAAAAAACCTAAAACGCTGGCCAGTAAAACAGGGAAAACCTCTTGTGGTGTCAATCCAGAACTAAAGGCCTCAGGCAGCAAATGCAGCATGGAAGTTGCAAGAAGTACCCCCGTAGAAAAGCTGACCGCATAGGACAACCATTTCTTAGGGAGACCGGACAAAATCAGGAAAGCAGCCAATAAACTCAACACGCCCCCGAGCAGACAAGCCATCAAAATTTGCAGGATCAAAGGCATTTAAATTTCACAATCAATTAGTGAGGGTCAGCTTTTCAGTCAATGCTGAGTCGGCTAGAAGTTTTTGCAAGATAGAACCATTCCTGATCAACCTGTGCACTGGGGTTAGGGAATACGATAAAACCGTCTTGCTCGGCCACCACCGCACTACCGCCATGGCGTATACCAATCACATCGCCCCGACACACCGGCGTAAAACTGGTCCAGGGGCGGGCAAAAGCATCGTCCGCGTGCAGACGGTCTACGACCTGGGTCAGAAGCAGGTATTCCGGATTGGGGCATGAGGGTGGCGCGGTGACTTTTATCAGACCCAAATGTGCCAATGCATTGCGGATGGCCTGGTAGGCCACTTCAGGCGCTTGAGCGTCCACATGTTGTCCGCATTCCAAAGTGATGGAAAAGCCACCTTGGCTGCGCATGTACTCGGTCGTCCCCATGCCATAACAAGGGTCAACGCTGAGCAAGCCTGCACGGTTAGACGGTGGTGTGCGCGCCAGACGCTCGGCAACGCCCTTGGAATAAGTTGTCATCCAACCGTCTACGATTCTTCGCACACCCAAGCGCACGGCCAGAGCGTGCTCTTCGTTTGCAAGTGAAAACGGTTCAAGCGTCCCGAAGTTGTTGCCAGGCCCGCGCATGGCGAAGGGCTCGCCTGCGGTATGAAACGAATGAAGGTCTAAAAGTACGTCGTGACTGGCCAGCATGGGGCACAAGACATTCGCAATACGGTCTTCATTGTCTTGCGGGTGCAATGTGGGTCGAAAGTTGCGATTGAGATTGCGGTCACCCACGCGCTGGCCACGTGCGAAAGCCAGTGGGTTTGCCACCGGCACCAGCGTCAAGCTGCCGCACCCAATGCGCAGGATGCCGGTACCCAGTTCTTCAATCAAGCGCCGCATGGCGATGGTTCCGCAGGTCTCATTCCCATGCACCGCACCCAAAACGATCAAGCGCGGCCCTGGTTTTAACCCGAGAAATTGGTGAACCTGGATCATGCGGCTAACTTGCTGAGGTCTTTCAAACGCAAGGCCGCGTCTGCCAAGGCCATCGTGCCCAGGTTTTCCCCTGCATGGTCGCGCAACGTCACCGTGCCATTGGCCACTTCTTCGGCCCCAACCACCACCAAGTAGGGCACCCGCAACAAGGTTTGCTCCCGAATTTTGTAACCAATTTTTTCGTTGCGCACATCACTGACCGCACGAATGCTGGTGTGGCGTAGCGTTTGTGTGACTGCTTTCGCGTAGTCACCGTGTTGCTCGGTGATGGACAGTACGCAGACCTGCACGGGTGCCAGCCAGGCGGGCAATTTGCCCGCGTAATGCTCCAGCAAAATGCCGGTAAACCGCTCCAGCGAGCCAAACAATGCCCGGTGCAACATAACCGGGCGTTTGCGGCTGCTGTCATCCGTGACGTAGTCAATGTCAAACCGCTCGGGCAGGTTCATGTCCACCTGCAAGGTGCCACATTGCCAGTCGCGGCCAATGGCATCGCACAGCACAAACTCCAGTTTGGGGCCATAAAACGCTCCTTCGCCCGGATTGAGCGTGTAGGCCAAGCCCAAGCCTTGCAACGCCTGCACCAGCGCGCCTTCCAGCACATCCCAGGTCGCGTCATCACCCATGCGGTTGGCCGGGCGGGTGGAGAGCTTGATGGCGATGTTCTGGAAACCGAACTGGCGGTAAATGTCCAACACCAAGGCCACCACATCGCGGCACTCAGCGTCCATCTGTTCGGGTGTGCAAAATATGTGCGCATCGTCTTGGGTGAAATGGCGTACGCGCATCAAGCCGTGCAGCGCACCTGAGGGTTCGTAGCGGTGCACCTTGCCAAACTCCGCCATGCGAATCGGTAGGTCACGGTAGCTCTTGAGACCATGTTTGAACAAGGACACGCCTCCAGGGCAGTTCATCGGCTTTAAGGCGAACACCCGGTTATCTTCCGTGGTGGTGGTGAACATATGGTCGCGGTAGTTGGCCCAATGCCCCGATATCTCCCACAGGCTGCGGTCCATCACGTCCGGCGTATTCACTTCCACATAGCCCGCATCTTCTTGGCGGGCCCGCATGTAATTGATCAGTTGCTGAAAAATCGTCCAACCCCGTGGGTGCCAGAAAACAGCACCCGGTGCGTCTTCTTGAAAGTGGAACAGGTCCAGCTCGCGGCCCAATTTTCGGTGGTCGCGCTTCTCAGCCTCTTCCATGCGCAGCAGGTAAGCGCCCAGGCTAGCCTTGTCTGCCCACGCGGTGCCATAGATACGCTGCAACTGTTCGTTTTTAGCGTCGCCGCGCCAATAGGCACCGGCCAGTTTGGTGAGCTTGAAGGCTTTGAGGAATCGGGTGTTGGGCACATGCGGGCCACGGCACATGTCCACATACTCTTGGTGGTGGTACAGGCCCATCGCGGCTTCATTGGGCATATCGTCAATCAGACGCAGCTTGTATTCTTCTGCACGCTGGGTAAAGAGCGCGATGGTATCCGAGCGGGCAGTGACTTTTTTGATGACTGCGTAGTCTTGCGCAATCAACTCGCGCATGCGCTGCTCAATCGCATCCACATCGGCGGGGGTGAATGGCTGTTCAAAGGCGATATCGTAGAAAAAGCCGTCTGCAATAACCGGCCCGATCACCATGCGCGCAGTCGGGTACAGCTGCTTGATGGCGTGCCCCATCAAATGCGCGCACGAGTGGCGGATAATGTCTACCCCATCAGAATCTTTGGGGGTGATGATCTGCACCGTTGCGTCAAAGTTGATGGCATCACAAGCATCGACCAACACGCCGTTGACGCGCCCGGCAAGGGTGGCTTTGGCAAGCCCGGTACCGATGGACGCTGCAATGCCGCTCACCGTGGTTCCGTGTGGGTAGTGGCGCACCGAGCCGTCGGGCAGGGTGATGGCGATTCCAAGGGTGTCTACAACAGTGTTCATGGATCAAAACTCGTTTTGGATGCGCTTGTAGCCGAGCACCAGGGCGTTGTTGGTGCGTGCTACGTCTTCGGAAAACTCAGAGGCTTGCGCCGTTAGTTTGGGTATGGTGCTCAGATCGGTTTGCGGGCCTATGCGCTGTGTAGATGGCACATAAAACCCGGCAGGCAGGTCGCAGCCGTCTACCACCGCGTTGTGGCGCACGACGCAACCTTGGGCCACCTTGCAATTGAACAGCACGCTGTTGAATCCAATGAAAACATCGTCCCCAATCGTGCAGGGGCCATGCACGATGGCGCGGTGGGCAATGCTGGTGCGCTCGCCAATCGTCACCGCCGCGCCAGACTTGGAGTGGATGACCACACCGTCTTGAATGTTGCTGTGTGCGCCGATGACGATGGGGTCCATCTCGCCAGCTGCGTTGACTTCATCGGCGCGAATCACCGCGTAGGGGCCGATGAACACATTGGCGTGCACCACCACCTTGCCGCACAAAATGGCGGTGGGATCGATAAAAGCATCTGGGTGAATCTGCGGCAAGTCGCCGCTGGGGTTCTTTCTGATCATCTAAGGAACGCGTCCTAAAGCTGGGTAGGGTTGGGTACGTCGCCGTAGACCGCAACGGGGTCGAAGGTCTTGGTGGTTTCCACAAACCGCAATGCACCACCGAGCACATCAACCGCCCGGTAAAAGCAACTGCGGTAGCCCACATGGCAACTGGCACCGCTGCCCGCTACGCGCACGCGCAGCCACACGGCATCTTGGTCATCGTCAATGCGCATCTCGACCACTTGCTGGGTTAAACCGCTGGTGGCCCCTTTGTGCCACAACACTTGGCGGCTGCGGCTGAAGTAGTGGGCTTCTCCGGTGGCAATTGTGCGCTCCAGCGCCAGCGCATTCATGTAGCCGACCATCAACAACTCGCCTGTAGTGGCGTCAGTGGTTACACAAGTGATGAGTCCATCGCGGTCGAATTTGGGTGCCAGTTCGTATCCTTCTTCGACCTGCTCGACCGAGATTCTGGACGCAAAGAGCAGGCCTGCTGATCCGGATGTTTCGGCTCTTATGGAGTTACTCATATGGAGCCCAATCCAATTTCAGGGCTTGACCATGCCACTGCATCATGGGGATGCAAACTCTCCAAATGGCGCACAAAAATCTCGGGATGGTCATATCCTTGAAGAGAGGCTTTGATACGGCGTGCAGCATCTTCAACAAACATCAGGTTCTGCCCGTTCAAGGCTGCGAATGCCTGCTCATCAGCTCGCTTGACTGCGGTCTGTACTGGGGTGCCCAGGGCTTGTTCAATGCACTCGATCAGTGCCAGCATTCCTAAACTGCTTGAAGCTTCGTTGACATCGACCGTGACATGCGCTTGACTGCGTTGACTGTGTGGCGTTGCTGCACTGGCATTGTGTCGAATCCACTCAGCCACCTGATGCTTGTCCAGCGAAGGTTGCTTCGCAAATTCAGCCAGAAATGCTTCTTCTATCAATTGCCTGGCCAATGCCGCGGAACATGGACATGTCGACGAGTAAACCACTTTGACTTGCATGCGGCAATGAAATTGACCGCTTATCAGAGAGGCATTGATTGTGATCGGATACGACTTCCATCCCGAGAGACCTTCAGTGACCAATGCTTGGCGACGCAGTAGCAAGTTGAAATTCAATTGGAGCCTGGCATTTTCACTTTGACAATCAGCGTGACTCTCAATCATGGCTTTCAAAATCTGGTGAATTCCAACTGCAGTCAAACCCTGTCCATTCCCCATCGCGTCGAGCAATCGGTACAGCCGTGACATGTGAATGCCTTTGATGTGCGGCGCTGGAAGGTTGACCTGCACATCGGCGCAAGCATGCACCTCGCTGCGCCACCCAGGTTCATCAACGGTCAGAGGCAAGTCAATACCCTGCATGCCAACCCAGGTGAGTGCATTGAGGTGGGGTGCGCTTTCTGATAATGAAATGTCAGGAAGAACACTGGGCTTTGTCGATTGGTTCATAGGTAAGGTTTCAAGGGTGATGTCACCCGATTGGTTTCAATGAAATCGACGGAATACGGGCAAGAATTCCGTGTCGAAGACGCTCGGGTCGGAGGTCGCGGCTGATCAAGCCATCAGCGCTGTTTTGGTGCAACTGTGCGCACACCAAAATCTGTTCAGCACTTGTTTCATCAGCCGCAAGATCCCCAAACATATAGGTGATTTTTTCATGCGCCTGCAGGGAAACCGTACAGTGCCTGTTGCAACCACTCATACATTCCACAGCACGTATTGGAAAACTCAGCCCATCACGTAAAGCCATGTTTTCAACCGCTTCCAGCAGTGCGCGGCCAGGCCGAGGATGTTCCCGTGGTAAGTCAGCTGGGCGACACAGAACACAGATCAGTATTTCTGTACTCATGATGTGCTCCTGGTCATCGATTCCCTGGCAGCATCAAGTACGAGAACCAGACGGGCAATCCCTTGGCCGGTGATGCTTGGCGAGCGATGCACAATACCGCCTTCATGTGTCTGTCCCGGCCAGCCGCATCCTTTAAAGAACGCCACATCACCGGTCTTCATGGTCGATGCCCATGGCACTTCATCCTCGGACTTTTCTAAAGTCTGCCTGCTAAGGTCTGAGGGCACCCACATGGTGCCCGGACCACGATAGGTACACACCATGCGCAGCGGTGTGCAATCACGGTGCCATTTTTTGCACGCATTGTCCGTGATGACATCCAGACGCAGTTGCACCTTGTCGCAAGCTGCCTGCGTTAAAAAAATTCCGACCAGTTTTGCAATGTCTGCTACGAAGTCGTTTCTTGGCTGGCCTTGCGGCATGCCACTGGTATCGCAGGCAGCTTGCAGCGCAGGAATTGCTTCATCCAAGGAAACTTGTAGGCGGCAACACGGCAGTGTTTGGCTTGGCAGCTGCGTTAACCACGCTTGCCAATCATTGCGAACCCCACGCTGCCAGACAGCGATTACAACGCCCGTTTCAGCGATGGATTTCAATACGCCAGGCTCGACACCGTGCCGAACCGCCTGCGACTCGGTTTGAACGTGCAGATCGTCAAGGCATCCGGCATCGATGCTGATGTTCGAGTGAACTTCAACAGATTCATCGACTTTTTCGACAATGGTTTGTAGATGGTTTGTCATGTTGAACAGCCACATCAGGGTTGTGTAAGCGGGCGGGCACGGGCATGGATCCACCGTTTGACTGACAGGCGCGATGTGTCAAGCGATTGATCACTCGTGCGACGTCCAGATCGGCTGCTAACACTGGGTCCAGTACCGTCCGCTTGCGATGGTGGCGTCTTTGCGTTCAAGCCACCGAGACACCGAGTTGTTAAAAAACTGCGCTTGAGCCGAAAACGCATCGACCTGTGGGGCAGACGTCTGCTCGCTCATGCTGACTGGACCACGCCTGCCACACACTGCGCCAAGCCCTTGAGCAAGATTTCCTTGGGCATGTCTCGACCAATGAACACCAATTTGCTTTCCCGAGTTTCGCTAGGTTTCCACGCGCTGCCGTAGTCGCTGCCCATCAACATGTGCACCCCTTGGAGCACCACACGTTTGTTGATACCCAAGATGTTCAGTACACCCTTGTAGCGCATCAGTTGGGTTCCGTAGACCTGCACGATGCTGCCCAGGAAATCCTCGATCCGGTCCATGTCAAGCGGGCGGGTTTCTCGAAAAACAAATGAACTCACATCGTCGTCATGCTCATGATCGACATCGGTCAGGAAGTCAGGCTCGATCTCCAGAATGGCGGTGAGATTAAAGCCACGGATGTCAAGCAAATCGTTGATGGCGGCCACACCATGCTTGGCTTCGGCGATCTTGGCGCGGGGGTTCATTTTCACAAGCCGTTGGCGCAACTGTGCAACTTCACTGGGCGTGACGACATCGGTTTTGGTGATCAAGATGCGGTCGGCAAAGCCCACTTGTTCTTGCGCTTCGTGATGTTCGTCGAGTTGTTGCGGGGCGTGCTTGGCATCAACCATGGTGACGATGGCATCCAGCAAATAGTGCTGGACAATGTCTTCGTCTACGAAGAAGGTCTGCGCCACCGGTGCAGGATCTGCAAGCCCCGTGGTTTCGATGATCACGCGGTCAAAATGCAGCTCGCCCGCTGATTTTTTGGCATGCAACTCGCCCAAGATGCGCACCAAGTCGCCGCGCACCGTGCAGCAAATGCAGCCGTTGTTCATCTCGACGATCTGCTCATCGCCGTCTTGTACAAGCAAGTCGTTGTCGATGCCGGCTTCGCCGAACTCGTTTTCGATCACAGCGATGCGGTGGCCGTGTTGATCCTTGAGGATGCGGTTGAGCAAGGTGGTTTTACCGCTTCCCAGGAAGCCGGTGAGGATGGTGACAGGGATGAGCGACATGGTGATTTCCTTTTCAATCTTGCTTTTTGACTCGTGGCAACCATCTGGGCACGACCGAGCGCTTTTCGCAGCTCTGAGGCGACAACTGCTTCTTCATGCAAGCACCTCAGTTCTTTGCCACTCAGGAAATGGGTCAGGCAGGTCGGTCCAGCCTGCGAAGCCCTTTTGGCCCTTGCGTGTCTCGGTGAAGTTCAGATGCATGGCCTTCCAAGCCTGCTCGATGACTGCACGGTCCATCTGGCGACCAATAAAAACCAATTCATTAAGCCGATCCCCATGCGGCTCCTTCCAGCGCGCATCAATGTCGCGGCGCTCTGCGCTGTCCACAGCAGGCAAACTGCTTCTGGGCGCAGCCGCCCACCATCGTCCTACGGGCTCATGCGTGGCCGTGTTGCCTGTTCGCGAATAGCTCACAACCCAATCGGGGCGACTGGCCAACCAGACATAGCCCTTGGCCCTGAGAAGTCCCGGCAATGGCAACTCCATGAAGGTAGAGAATCGCCACGGGTGCAGTGGCTCCCGGCTTCTGAGGACAAAACTCTCGATGCCATAGGCTTCGGTCTCTGGCGTATGCCGACCTTCCAATTCGTGCACCCATCCTGGCATCTGACTGGCGCGCTCCATGTCAAAGAGCCCTGTTCCAAGTACCTCTTTGAGCTCGATGCGACCATGGTCTGAGAAGATGATTTTGGCGACTGGATTCAAGGCTTTGACTACGGATACCACTTCATCACGGCGCGTTGCGTCTACTTTATCGATCTTGTTGACCACCACGACATCGGCAAACTCAATCTGTTCAGCCAACAGGGCAGCCAAGGTTCGGGTGTCTTCTGGCCCAGCCGTTTCACCTCGCTGCTCCAGCAAATCGGTGCTGCTGTAGTCGGTCAGCAAGTTGAATGCGTCCACCACGGTCACCATGGTGTCAATACTGGCAACTTCGCTCAATGAGTTGCCATCCTCATCAGTGAAGTCAAATGTTGCAGCCACGGGTAGCGGCTCTCCAATGCCAGTGGACTCAATCAGCAAGTAGTCAAACCGGCCTTCAGCTGCCAATTTTCTGACCTCAAGTAACAAGTCCTCGCGCAACGTGCAGCAAATACAACCGTTGCTCATTTCGACCAGTTTTTCATCTGTTCTAGACAAAGCGGCACCCGCATTGTTTGCGGCTTGGCCTACCAGGGCCGCATCGATGTTCACCTCGCTCATGTCATTGACGATGACCGCCACACGCAGCCCCTCACGATTGGCCAGCACATGGTTGAGCAATGTGGTCTTACCTGCTCCCAGGAAACCTGAAAGTACGGTCACGGGCAAGCGTGTTGGTTTGGGAGTAGTCATGGACTTGGGGCTTGGGTTAGATATTTCATGCGATTTAATGCTAATGATATTCTATTCGCAATAAGAAATTGGCACAATACCCTTTTCGCTGCCATGATCAGCGTACCTATAAAGCAAACTGATACCGCAATGGAAAGAAAAACTCGGCAATACCAAGCGATCTTCGAGGTGATTGCCCATGGGGGGGGGCCATTGCGTGCACAAGAAATTCAAGAACTTGCTGCCAAAACCGTGCCGCAACTGTCGCTGGCGACGGTGTACCGACAAATCAAGTCTTTGCTAGAAGACGGCTCAATTCGACAAGTTCAATTGCCGGGTCAAAACCCGCGTTACGAAATAGGCAGCCACGAACATGACCATGACCACGGTCACCACCATTACTTTCAGTGTCTTCGATGCGAGAAGGTATTTGATGTGCCAACATGTCCTGGAAATCTTGACAAACTGGCTCCAGCAGGATTCACGGTCGAAGATCACGAGATCATTTTGTACGGGCGCTGTTGTGCCTGCGTGGGTCAGACGACAGAGTGAATTGAAATAGCATTTTCACAACTTCGAATTAAGCGGCCATGCCAGACGATGCTCCGGTCACGAGCGCCACCTGTTTGGCAGGGAAAGTCGTTGCCTTAAAAATCCGTTAGTGAATGTGTTTCGAATGGAGTCATGGTTGCCGCTGACACGCTTTACGTCGTCATCGGATCGCGCCAATGCGCATGCCTAGGATGCCAAGTCTCCTAGCTGTCGTTATGAAAACAAGTTGTTCGCTCAGGTAACAACTGTTAACACTCCGCAGTCCCAATTCACTGTCCTACACTGAGGCCATGATCCAAGGCCTTGTTCAACTCTTCCTCTTTCAAGCGCTCGGCGAGTTGCTGTCTAAATTCGCTCTGCCTTTCATCC
>SHXD01000027.1 GCA_009693505.1 Limnohabitans sp. | reverse complement strand
GGCAAAGAGATGGTGATGCCAGGCGACAACGTGTCGATCACTGTGAAGTTGATCAACCCGATTGCCATGGAAGAAGGTTTGCGTTTTGCGATTCGCGAAGGCGGCCGCACGGTGGGCGCTGGCGTTGTTGCCAAAATCCTCGCCTAATTCAACACATTGAAGTTTGGAGCAACAACATGTCCGCAAAACAAAAAATCCGCATTCGCCTCAAAGCGTTTGACTACAAATTGATCGACCAGTCTGCTGCTGAGATCGTTGACACTGCCAAGCGCACCGGCGCCATTGTCAAAGGCCCCGTGCCTTTGCCAACACGCATGAAGCGTTTTGACATTCTGCGTTCACCGCACGTCAACAAGACCAGCCGTGACCAGTTAGAAATCCGCACGCACCAGCGCCTGATGGACATCGTAGACCCTACAGACAAAACTGTAGACGCCTTGATGAAGTTGGACCTGCCTGCTGGCGTGGACGTCGAAATCAAATTGCAATAATTAAGTTTTAATTAAAGCAAAAAAAGACTCGACATTAAAAACCGCTTGCCATGATCCATGGCCTGCGGCTATAATTCGAGGCTCAGCCCGATTTGGGTTGGGATTTATTAACCTTCTTTCATATCAAACCTAATTAAACCTAGGTCAAACCCAGTGGCCAATTGAAGTCGCTGGGGTGGAAGCATTGGAGAAAAAACATGAGTCTTAGCAACTCCCTAGGGTTGCTGGGCCGCAAGGTGGGCATGATGCGTCTGTTCACTGATGATGGGGACGCAGTGCCTGTCACAGTGGTAGATGTTTCAAACAACCGTGTGACCCAGGTGAAAACCCAAGAGAACGATGGCTACGTTGCCCTTCAGGTCACGTTTGGTGCGCGCAAAGCTTCGCGTGTCACCAAGCCAATTGCCGGCCACCTTGCGAAAGCAGGCGTTGAAGCCGGTGAAATCATTCAAGAATTTAAAGTGACTGCTGATACAGCAGCTCAGTACGCCGCTGGCGCTGCTGTGCCTGCTACGGTGTTTGCTGTGGGCCAAAAAGTGGACGTGCAAGGCACCTCCATTGGTAAAGGCTTCGCGGGCACCATCAAGCGTCACAACTTCAAGTCACAGCGCGCATCGCACGGTAACAGCCGCTCGCACAATGTGCCTGGCTCCATCTCAATGGCACAAGACCCAGGTCGCGTGTTCCCTGGCAAGCGCATGTCAGGTCACATGGGTGATGTCACATGCACCACCCAGAACCTCGACGTGGTGCGTGTTGATGAAGTCCGTGGCTTGCTCCTCATTCGAGGCGCAATCCCTGGTTCCAAAGGTGGTTTCGTCACAGTGCGTCCCGCCATCAAAGTCAAAGGAGCGAACTGATGCAGCTCGAACTCCTCAACGACCAAGGTCAAGCGTCATCTAAATTTGATGCACCCGAAACCGTGTTCGGTCGTGAATACAACGAAGACTTGATTCACCAGATCGTGGTGGCTTACCAAGCCAACGCCCGTCAAGGCACCCGCGCTCAAAAAGACCGTGAACAAGTTCACCACTCAACCAAGAAGCCATTCAAGCAAAAAGGCACCGGTCGTGCACGTGCTGGTATGACTTCTTCGCCTCTGTGGCGCGGCGGCGGTCGGATTTTCCCGAACATGCCCGACGAGAATTTCACACAGAAAATCAACAAGAAAATGTACCGCGCTGGTATGGCTTCTATCTTCTCTCAATTGGCACGTGAAGGCCGCTTGGCGGTGGTTGACTCCCTCAAGGTTGAGTCTCCCAAAACCAAGCTTTTGGCTGCCAAATTCAAAGCCATGAACCTCGACTCCGTCTTGGTCATTGCTGAAGAAGTTGACGAAAACCTGTATTTGGCTTCTCGCAATTTGGTCAATATCCTGATTGTTGAGCCACGTTACGCCGATCCAGTCTCTTTGGTGCACTTCAAGAAAGTGCTCGTCACCAAAGGCGCTGTCGACAAACTCAAGGAGATGTTCGCATGAGCACACAAAAGTTTGACGAAGGTCGTCTGATGGCTGTGTTGGTTGCCCCTATCGTGTCCGAGAAGGCCACCATGGTTGCAGAAAAATCAAACGCCGTCACATTCAAAGTGCTGCAGGACGCTACCAAGCCTGAAATCAAAGCTGCTGTGCAGTTGATGTTCAAGGTGGAAGTTAAAGGCGTGTCTGTGGTGAACACCAAAGGCAAGACCAAGCGTTTTGGCAAGACAGTGGGCCGTCGCGACAACGTTCGCAAAGCTTACGTCACCTTGATGCCAGGGCAAGAGCTGAACCTCTCAGGGGAGGCCGCTTAATCATGGCAGTCATTAAACTCAAACCAACTTCACCCGGCCAACGTGGCGTGGTGAAGGTCACACGCGATCACCTGCACAAAGGCGAGGCCTATGCGCCTTTGCTCGAAGCACAGCATCAAAAAGCGGGTCGCAACAACAACGGCCACATCACAACACGTCACAAGGGTGGTGGTCACAAACATCACTACCGCATTGTTGACTTCAAACGCAACAAAGATGCCATTCCAGCCAAAGTGGAACGCATTGAGTACGATCCAAACCGCACAGCGCACATTGCGTTGGTCTGCTACGCAGACGGTGAGCGTCGTTACATCATTGCACCCCGTGGTTTAGAAGTTGGCGCAACATTGTTGTCAGGTTCGGAAGCCCCGATCCGAGCAGGCAACACATTGCCCATCCGCAACATTCCAGTGGGTTCAACCATTCACTGCATCGAATTGAAACCAGGCGCAGGCGCTCAAATCGCTCGCTCTGCTGGTACTTCAGCCACCTTGTTGGCCCGTGAAGGCATCTACGCTCAAGTGCGTATGCGCTCCGGTGAAGTTCGCAAGATTCACATTGAATGCCGTGCCACCATTGGTGAAGTCGCCAACGAAGAACACAGCTTGCGCCAATTGGGCAAAGCCGGTGTGAAGCGTTGGATGGGTATTCGTCCTACCGTCCGCGGTGTGGCCATGAACCCTGTTGACCACCCACACGGCGGTGGCGAAGGTCGTACCGGTGAAGGCCGTCATGCAGTTGACCCATGGGGTAACCTGACCAAGGGCTACCGTACCCGTAACAACAAGCGCACGCAGGTCATGATCGTGTCGCGTCGCAAGAAGTAAAGGGTAGCCAATGACACGCTCACTTAAAAAAGGTCCATTTGTTGACCATCACCTCGTTGCCAAGGTTGAAAAAGCCGTTGCAACGAAAGACAAAAAGCCCATCAAAACATGGTCACGTCGTTCTATGGTCTTGCCCGATTTCATCGGCCTGACCATTGCTGTGCACAACGGCAAGCAACACGTGCCTGTGTATGTGACTGACCAAATGGTTGGCCACAAGCTGGGCGAATTCGCTTTGACCCGGACATTCAAGGGTCATCCAGCGGACAAAAAAGTCCAGAAGAAATAAGGAAAGACCATGGAAACACGTGCAGTCCTCAGGGGCGTCCGTTTGTCGGTCGATAAAGGCCGCCTGGTCGCCGATCTAATTCGCGGCAAAAAAGTGGATCAAGCTTTGAACATTCTCACATTCACGCAGAAAAAAGCTGCCGGTATTGTGAAGAAGGTTTTGGAGTCCGCCATTGCCAATGCTGAACACAACGACGGTGCTGACATCGACGAGTTGAAGGTGAAAACCATCTACGTCGAACAAGGCGCCACACTCAAGCGATTCACCGCCCGCGCCAAAGGCCGTGGCAACCGTATCAGCAAGCCCACATGCCACGTGTATGTGACGGTTGGCAACTGAAAGGCCTAGGAAAATTATGGGACAAAAAATCCATCCTACCGGCTTCCGCCTTGCGGTCACACGCAATTGGGCAAGCCGTTGGTACGCAAACAACCGTGATTTCGCTGGCATGTTGGCCGAAGACATCAAGGTTCGTGAATACCTCAAGGCCAAGTTGAAGAACGCTGCAGTTGCACGCGTCCTCATCGAGCGTCCTGCTAAAAATGCGCGTATCACCATTTTCTCGGCGCGTCCGGGTGTGGTCATCGGCAAAAAAGGCGAAGACATCGAAAGCTTGAAAAAAGAACTTTCAAAGCGTTTGGGCGTGCCCGTCGCAGTGAACATCGAAGAAGTGCGCAAGCCTGAAATCGATGCCCAACTCATTGCAGACAGCATCACACAACAGCTTGAAAAGCGGATCATGTTCCGCCGCGCCATGAAGCGCGCCATGCAAAACGCCATGCGTCTGGGTGCCCTCGGTATCAAGATCATGTCTGCTGGCCGTTTGAACGGTATCGAGATTGCACGTACTGAGTGGTACCGTGAAGGCCGTGTTCCTTTGCACACTCTGCGCGCAGACATTGACTACGGCACTTCTGAAGCCAAAACCACCTATGGTGTCATTGGCGTGAAGGTCTGGGTCTACAAGGGTGATACCTTGGGTCGCAACGATGCACCTGCATTGGCTGAGCCCCGTCAAGAAGAAGAGCGTCGCCCTCGCGGCCCGCGTCGTGATGCTCGCCCGGGTGACCGGCCGCCAGCACGCGGTGCACCCCGCCGCGCTGGTGGCACCAACACAGCACCTGTTGACGGCAGCGATAAGCCCGCCGAAGCAGGTGGTGATGTCAAACCCACCGTTAAGCGCGTACGTAAAGTAGTCGCGCCAGCTGCAGCAGCTGACGGTGCCAAAGGAGAGTAATTATGCTGCAACCCGCTCGCAGAAAGTTCCGCAAGGAACAAAAGGGCCGCAACACCGGCGTCGCAACCCGTGGCAACACGGTTGCGTTTGGTGATTTCGGTTTGAAGTCCACCGACCGTGGCCGTTTAACGGCCCGTCAGATTGAAGCTGCACGCCGTGCAATTTCCCGTCACGTGAAGCGTGGTGGTCGTATCTGGATTCGTGTGTTCCCAGACAAGCCAATCTCTACAAAACCTGCAGAGGTTCGGATGGGTAACGGTAAGGGCAACCCCGAATACTACGTGGCTGAAATTCAGCCCGGTAAGGTGTTGTATGAAATCGTTGGCGTGCCAGAGCAATTGGCACGTGAAGCGTTTAAATTGGCCGCAGCCAAACTGCCCTTGCGCACGACTTTTGTCGCACGCATGATTGGCCAGTAATTCAGGAGAACTCAAAAATGAACACAACTGAACTGCGCACCCAAGACGAAGCTGGTTTGGCTAAAGAAATCAAGGACTTGCAAAAGGCCCATTTCAATTTGCGCATGCAAAAAGCCACTCAGCAAATCGGCAACACGAACCAACTGCGCGAAACTCGCCGCAGCATCGCTCGCGCCAAAACCATCCTTGCCCAAAAGCAAGCTGCCAAATAAGGAGTGACCATGACGGAAGCTAAAACATCCCTCAAGCGCACCTTGATTGGCAAGGTGGTCAGCGACAAGCGTGCCAAAACCGTAACGGTTTTGGTGGAGCGTCGCGTGAAGCATGCTTTGTATGGCAAGATTGTTGCCAAATCAAGCAAGTACCACGCACATGATGAAACAGGACAATATGGCATGGGCGACGTGATTGAAATCACCGAGAGCAAGCCAATTTCCAAAACCAAAAACTGGGTTGCCACCCGTTTGGTTGAAAAAGCTATTGCGATTTAAGTTTTAACAACTCACTTCAGCAAGTTTTCAAAAAACGACTCACAATAGCGGGTCGTTTTTTTTCGCCGATGCGTTAATCAAACACATCTCTTGACAGCCGCTTTTGGGTATCATTTTTAAAGGAATCACCATGATCAAAGTTGGAGACACCATCCCCGCAGTCACATTGACTGAGTTCGTCGAAGTAGAAGGCAATGGCTGCAGCATTGGCCCCAACCCTGTTGATGTTGCAAAAGCTTCAGCTGGCAAAACCATCGCCTTGTTTGCTTTGCCAGGCGCTTTCACGCCCACCTGCTCAGTCAAACACGTGCCGGGTTATGTGGCGCAATTCGATGCCTTGAAAGCCGCAGGCGTGGATGAAATTTGGTGTGTCAGCGTGAACGATGCGTTTGTGATGGGCGCATGGGGCCGCGAGCTGCACAGCACGGGCAAAGTTCGCATGATGGGTGACGGCAGTGCTGACTTCACTAAGGGCACAGGCCTGACTTTAGATCTCACAGCACGTGGTATGGGCCTGCGCAGCAACCGCTATTCAATGCTGGTCAAAGACGGCAAGGTGGCGACTTTGAACATCGAAGGCCCTGGCAAATTTGAAGTCAGTGACGCCGACACCCTGTTGTCACAAGCCAAAGCTTAAACACACACAAGCCAACCTGGGCGCACTTCAAAGCATGACGCGGAGATAGTGCGCACCAGCCAAAGGGTTGTGATAGTAGGGCGCAACCTCTTCGAAGCCTAAGTCTTCGTAAAGCGCCCTTGCTGTTTCCATCTCATCTAGCGTGTCTAACAAGACGCAGCTGTAGTCGCATTGGCGAGCTGCATCCAAAATACTTTCAGCCAATTGACGTCCTAAGCCAAGACGGCGAAAGGCAGGCCTGACATACAAGCGTTTCATTTCTGCGGCATTGGGTGAATCGGCTGAATCTAAGGGGCGCAGTGCACAGCAGCCCGCAACTTCTTGGTTCACCTTGGCCAACAAAAGAGCACCTCTGGGTGGCGCATATTCACCCGGCAATTGAGCCAACTCTGACTCAAAGTCTTGAAAGCAAAGATCGACACTGAGCGAGCGAGCGTACTCTTGAAAAATCTTGCGAACGGCCAACATGTCTTCTGCAGAAGATGCCTCGAACAGAGAGATAGTGGGTTGTGAAGGTGCAGACAAGAGAGTCGATTTCGCGCGTTATGGTCGAATGAAGTTTAGCGTTAAATAGATGGGCTTAGACTGCGGTAGCACCCAGATTAATCAGGGCATACACCAAGCTGGCACTGACCAAGATGCACAGAACAGCCAGCAACCAATTGGCGGGACCATCTTTGGATGAGTGTGCTGGCGTTGCGCTGGTTTTATCGCCCTTCAACATGGCGATGGTCAGGTTCTGTTTCTTCTTCAATAAATACCAAAGGATGGCTAAAAGATGGACTGCTACCAGCAAAATTATGAAGGTTTTACCAAAGCCTTTGTGCCAAGACGTGGCCAGACTTACGCTGCTTCCTGAAACAAGGCTGACCAAGGGACCCGCATTAGAAATTTCGTCGTCACTGAAGAGGCCGGTACTCACTTGCAGAACTAACAAAGCCAACATGGCGATGACGGCCAGAGAGCCCAAGGGGTTGTGTCCCAGAAACGGGGTGTGTGGCAATGAGCGTTTGAAATACTGCCGAATTAATTGAGGTGTGCATGCCAATTGACGCCAGCGAGACCAGTGCCCACCGAAAAACCCCCAGATGAATCTAAAAATGAGCAGGCTGAAAACCGCATAACCACATCTGAAATGCCACACCATGGCGTTGCCACCCACATTGCCCGTAATGACCAAAGTCAGGACCAATGTTGCCAGCAACCAATGGAAAATGCGAGTGGGCCAATCCCAAATGCGAACTTGAATCATGACATGACTTTCGATGCGAAAGGCGCATTCTGCAGGGTTTTTAAAATCATGAGAAACTATAAAGTAGTTCAACGTCATTAGGAATATGCATGAAAAAACATTTCGCTTTCGTTTCAGGTTTGTTGTCTGTTTTGCTGGCACTCCCAGCGGCAGCGCAATTTGCAAAACCAGAAGATGCCATCAAATATCGCAAAGCCAGCTTCACTTTGATGGGCGCTCACTTTGGTCGAGTCGGCGCCATGGCCGCTGGCAGAGTGCCCTATGACGCAAAGGCCGCAGCAGAAAATGCTGACATTGCTGCGGCCATGTCAAAGCTGCATTGGACCGCTTTCCCCGAGGGTTCAGACAAAGGTGAAACCCGGGCCAAGCCAGAAATTTGGAAGGACGCCGCCAAGTTCAAAGATGCCGCTGACAAAATGCAAGCCGAACTGGTTAAAGTTTCTGCCGCAGCCAAACTAGGCAATTTGGATGCTTTGAAAACAGCCTTTGGTCCCGCAGGCGCCACTTGCAAAAACTGCCATGACAATTTCCGCAAAGAATGATGTTTATTGATCAGCGCATGCCAACAGCAACGCTGTCAACTCCTTTGGGGCACTGATCATCGGGTCGTGCCCCGTTTTCATTTCAATCACGCTGGCGTTTTGAATCCAAAGGCCATCCCAAAACTGCGGATCAATCACACGTCGACGCACGGCATCAATGGTTGCCAGTGGTGGCACAGTGCAATTAATGAAGGTGCGAGGAACACTTGCAACGCGAGCCGTATCAAAGTTCAAAACATGCTGGTAGGTCCCGCCGGGGTGCGGCGTTTGTCGCCTTTGAACCCAATCGTAATCTTCGCCAGCCAGACCAAACACAGAAGGGTCGGGTGGTGGAAAACTGTTGTTGATGCTTTCGGCAGCAGCATCGATGCGCGACTTTTGCGTGGCACTGGCATGCGTGCTGCTCCAACTCTCGCCTGGTTTGGGAACTACTGCGTCGAGGTAGACCAAATGCTTCAATCTATTGGCACGCCTGTCGGCGACCGCTGTACCCAGCATGCCAGCATAAGAGTGCACAACCAAAATGGCATCTTGCATCTCTTGTGCATCGAGCGCTTGCAACACATCTTGCACATGGGTTTCTAAATCAATGCCTCGGTGCAGCAAGTGAGATCGCTCGCCTAAGCCCGTGAGCGTCAAGGCGTGCGCGCTGTGGCCTGCACGAATAAGGCCTTCAGTGACATGTTGCCAGCACCAAGCACCATGCCAAGCGCCGTGAACCAATAAGTATTGCGCCATCAGATCACGCCTTTGCTTTGAAGTTGTTCAATCTGTGCATCGCTGTAACCCAGCACTTCCTTCAGCAGTTGTGCGGTGTGTTGACCCAATTGAGGCGGCGGATGGTCTTGCCGGACAGGTGTGAGGCTGAGCTTCAAAGGACTGGCCACCAAGCGTAAATCTTTTTGATGGGGGTGCTGCCAAGTGTCAATCATGTTGCGCGCTGCCACTTGGGGATCTTCGAACACCTCTGACAGATTGTTGATGGCGCCGCAGGGAACTTTGGCCGATTCAAGGGCAGGCAGCCATTGCGCTTTGGTGCGTGTCAGCATGATTTGCTCGAGCAGTGGCACCAGTACTTTTCTGTTTTTCACGCGCTCTGTGTTCTTGCTAAAGCGTGGATCACTGGCCAATTCGGGGTGACCGGCCACATCACAAAACTTGGCAAACTGCCCATCATTGCCGACAGCCAAAATCAGATGATCGCGCGCAGCAGGCTCGGCATTCAATGCGGGCTTCACTTCAAACACTTGATAAGGAACGATGTTTTGGTGGGCATTGCCAGCACGTCCAGGTGTCTTGCCGCTGACCAAATAGTTGGCTCCCAAATTGGCAAGCATGGCCACTTGAGTGTCCAACAAAGCCATGTCGATATGTTGGCCCTCACCTGTTTGATCGGCATGCCGCAAGGCTGCCAAAATGCCAACGGTGGCATACATGCCCGTGAACAAATCGGCCACTGCCACGCCCACTTTTTGCGGGCCGCCGCCAAGGTCATCGCGCTCGCCTGTGACACTCATCAGGCCACCAATGCCTTGCACAGCATAGTCATAGCCAGCCCGATCGCTGTAGGGGCCTGTCTGCCCAAAGCCTGTGACGCTGCAATAGACAAGTCGAGGGTTGATGGCCTTCAAACTGAGGTAGTCCAGGCCATAACGGGCCATGTCACCGACCTTGAAGTTTTCAATGAAGACATCGCAGTGCGCTACCAATTCAAGGATCAAAGCTTGGCCATTAGACTTGGAAATATCACACGTAAGTGAGCGCTTATTTCTATTGGTACCTAAATAATATGCGGCTTCAGGCGTGTCATTGCCAGCAGCATCTTTCAGGAAAGGGGGGCCCCAGCTGCGGGTGTCGTCACCGGCGCCGGGCCGCTCAATTTTGATCACATCGGCCCCAAGGTCGGCCAAAGTTTGGGTGCACCAAGGGCCCGCGAGGACACGGGAGAGGTCGAGGATACGAATGCCGTCTAATGAGTTCATACCCTCATTGTCGCGAAAAAAAAGTCATATGCTGGCGTTGATAATCTGGCAATGCGCAAAAATTTTTTGAAGAATGCAGCAGCGGTTTTTTTCTCAGTCCTGGGACTCAGCGCATGCCAGCCCAGTTTGAATTGGCGAAATGTTCAAATGCCAGAAACCACGCTCAGCTTTGAGTTGCCCTGCAAGCCTGATAAAACGACCAAACCGGTCACCATGGCCGGCCAAACCTTAGAGTTGTCGGTGGTGGGGTGCGAGGCTGGCGATGCTGTCTGGGCGGTCATGTCCGCCAAGCTAAGCGCCAATGCCGATCGCACAGAACTTTTGAAAGGTTGGCGCCAAGCAACCCTGCAAAACATGCGCGCTACTCAAATTGAAGATGCAACGTGGATGCCTGGCCGAATGACCGCTTTGCCTGGTGCGCTCCGTTTAAAGGCCAGCGGCACAACGGCCAAGGGTGAACCCGTCCGTGCCCATGCGGTATGGTTTGCGCATTTAGAGGGCGATTCTGTTCGTGTGGTGCACGCGGTGGTTTACCAAAACCAAGGCCTCAAGCAAGATCTAAAGCACGACCCCAAGCAAGACCTAGGCGCAGATGAATTGATTGAAAGTATGAAGTTGCCATGAACCCAACGACCAGCCCCTTTTTGGCGCGCCGACAAATGGTGGGGGTCTTTCTGGCCTTTGCGTCTGCTTATTTTTTATCCGCCTTGGTACGCGCGATCACGGCGACCTTGTCACCCACTTTGACTCAGGAGTTGGCGCTTTCAGCGCAAGATTTGGGTCTGCTCGCAGGGGGCTACTTTCTCGGATTTTCAGCCACGCAACTGCCATTGGGCAAATGGCTTGACAAGCATGGCCCTAAAAAAGTCTTGTTGGCATTCTTGGTCGTGGCCGTATTGGGTTGCATCGCTTTTGCATTGGCCCAAAGTTTCATGGGCCTTTGGCTGGCCCGTGTTTTGTGTGGTGTGGGGGTGAGCGCTTGTTTAATGGCCCCCTTAACGGGCTACAGACGATGGATGGCGCCAGGCGCACAGTTGCGGGCCAACTCTTGGATGCTGATGACAGGGTCTTTGGGCATGGTTTCATCTACCTTACCGGTCCAATGGTTGATGCCGATCATGGGTTGGCGCGCCATTTTTGCAGGCTTGGCGGTTTTGGTCGTTTTGTCGATGGTCATGATCTATGTTCTGGTGCCCGTATGGGCAAAGCCAGAAACAGACCAACAAGACCCGCAACTGAAAGCCATTGAAACTGAAGAGGGCTACGGCCCCATTTGGCGCAGCGCCTATTTTTGGCGAATGGCCCCCATTGGATTTTTTTGCTACGGCGGCTTGTTAGCCCTTCAAACACTTTGGGTAGCACCTTGGATGACCGTGGTGGGAGGCTACTCGCCACTGGATGCTGCAACAGGTTTGTTTGCCATTAATCTCGCCATGCTGGTGACTTTCTGGGCCTGGGGTTTGGTCACACCGCGTTTGACGAAGCGTGGCTTTTTGCCCAATCAAATCATTGCATGGGGTCAGCCCATTAGCTTCGGGGTGCTGGCTTGGATCATTGTGTCGGGGCCACAACTGGGTGACAACACATCATTCGCTTTAAGTTTGTTTTGTATCAGCAGCACCTTTGTTTCTTTGGCACAACCTTCTGTGGGCATGGCCTTTCCATCCCATTTGGCAGGCCGCGCACTCTCTGCCTACAACCTCGTTGTATTCGGCGGTGTATTTGTGGTTCAGTGGGGCATCGGATTGGGCATTGACCTGTTCAAGTCGTTTGGATGGCCGCCGGTTTTGGCCTTTCAAGCTGCTTTTTCAGTATTTGGCCTGTGCGCTGTGGCGTCCTATGTTTATTTTCAATTGGCAAACCGCGATAATTCAGCATGATTGGAATTCTCATCATTGCACACGCACCGCTGGCTTCGGCCTTGCGCGATTGTGCGTTGCACGTTTTTCCCGAATGCGCTTCAGGTATTCAGGCATTGGACATTGCGCCCAATGCCAGTCCTGAAGAAAGCCTGGTGCTGGCCAAAGCCGCTATGGCCCAACTGAACACCACAGAAGTACTGCTTTTGAGCGACGTGTTTGGTGCCACACCCTCCAATGTGGCGCAAAAACTCAACGATGGCATTGACACCCGATTGCTCGCAGGTGTGAACTTGCCCATGTTGCTTCGAAGCGTTTGTTATCGCCATGAAACTTTAGATGCGTTGGCCGCACGTGCGCAAGCGGGCGGTTCACAAGGCATCATGCCCGTCGGCTGTAATGCTCCGCAAAATCAAACAGAACCTCGAAATGCTTCAAGCTACCACGACCATCAGCAATAAACTCGGTTTACACGCACGTGCCTCCGCCAAATTGACCAAGTTGGCGGGTGGTTTTCCATGTGAAATTTGGATGACCAAAGGCGAACGCAGAGTCAATGCCAAAAGCATCATGGGTGTGATGATGTTGGCGGCTGGCATTGGCAGTGAAGTCACAATTGACACCGAGGGTGATGAAGCCCAAGAAGCCTTGGATGCCTTGCTGGTATTGATCGCGGATAAATTTGGTGAGGGTGAATGACTTTTAGTATTCACGGCCTAGCGGTTGCAAGAGGCATCGCCATTGGGCGAGCGGTGCTAGTGGCATCGAGCCGCGTGGATGTTGCGCACTATTTTATTCAACCGGATCAAGTTGGCGCTGAAATTGATCGCTTGCGAAAAGCCCGCAATGCCGTTGTCGAAGAGTTAACCAGACTACAAAATGATCTGACCTCCGATGCGCCACCCGAGTTGGGCGCCTTGCTAGATGTTCACTTGATGCTGCTAGAAGACGAAACCTTGTCATTGAGTGTGAAGCATTGGATAGAAACGCGGCTTTACAACGCCGAGTGGGCGCTCAGCAGTCAAATGGAAGTGATTGGCCGCCAGTTTGACGAAATGGAAGATGCCTATTTGCGCGAGCGCAAGTCAGACCTCGAGCAAGTGACAGAACGTGTGTTGCATTTTTTAAAAGGCGGCAACGCGCATGTTGTGCGTACCAAGCCGCATGCAAGGCCCCAACAAGAGCTGCAATTGGGCGACACCTTGGACGTGCCATTGGTGTTGGTAGCGCATGATTTGTCGCCTGCCGACATGCTGCAATTCAAGCAAAGTGTCTTCACCGGTTTTGTCACGGACGTTGGCGGCAAAACTTCTCATACCGCCATTGTGGCCAGAAGCTTAGACATTCCTGCCGTTGTGGGTGCGCGCAGCGCCAGCCAACTCATTCGACAAGACGACTGGATCATCATTGATGGTGATGCGGGCGTGGTCATTGTCGACCCTTCCTCCATCATCTTGGCCGAGTATGGCTTCAAGCAGCGACAAGGCGATTTAGAGCGCGAGCGCCTGACACGACTTCGCCACACACCGTCGATCACCTTGGATGGTCAAAAAATTGAATTGCTGGCGAACATCGAAATGCCTGAAGATGCCAGCGCCGCTTTGTTGGTGGGCGCTGTCGGGGTTGGACTTTTCCGCAGTGAATTTTTGTTCATGGGCCGGCAAGGTCATTTGCCAGATGAAGAAGAACAGTTCGAGCAATACCGACGTGCCGTCGAAGGCATGAAGGGTTTGCCCGTCACCATTCGCACAGTCGATGTGGGGGCAGACAAACCTTTAGATGAAGCACGGCACGATGCAGCCCATTTAAATCCCGCACTTGGCTTGCGCGCCATTCGCTGGAGCTTGGCCGATCCTGAAATGTTCTTAACCCAACTGCGGGCTATTCTGAGAGCCGCTGCTTTGGGCAAAGTGAATTTGCTGGTACCCATGCTGGCGCATGCCAGCGAAATTCATCAGACCGTAGCCTTGGTCAAGCAGGCGCAACACGATTTGGATGCACGCGGCGTGGCCTATGGCCCAGTTCAACTTGGCGCCATGATTGAAATACCGGCTGCAGCCTTGTCGCTTAAATTGTTCTTGAAGCACTTTGACTATTTGTCGATTGGCACCAACGACCTCATTCAGTACACGCTGGCCATTGACCGAGCTGATGAAAGCGTGGCTCATTTGTACGACCCCTTGCACCCTGCGGTGCTTCGACTGGTAGCAGACACCATTGCCGAGGGTGCAGCGCAAGGCAAGAGCGTATCGGTGTGTGGCGAGATGGCGGGTGATGTCAGCATGACCCGTTTGTTGTTGGGTTTGGGCCTAAAAAGTTTTTCCATGCACCCCTCACAGGTGCTTCAAGTTAAACAGCAAATTTTGCGATCCGACGCTGAAAAGCTCAAAGCCTTTGCGCAACAAGTGCTTGAGTCTGATGACCCATCCAGCTTGATGAACAACTAGCTCGATGGCCCCCTAATTGTGGGTTGACTTGATTTCAAACTGAGGGTCGTTGGCGGCTTCATTTGTATTCTGAGGTCGCCCCAACCAAGCACCCCCTACAATTAAAACGCCGGCCCACGCCACCAAACTGGTGAGTGCTTCTTGCCTGTCAATCAAGAGCAACAAGGTAGAGCAAAGTGGCGTTAAAAAACTCAGCAAGCCGATCTGTTGGGCATTGCCGTTCTTCAATGCGGCGTCCCATAAATAAAAAGCCAGACCCAAGGGGCCAAGCCCCATCCATGTCAGCAAGCCAGCATCGTTCAAGCTAAGCGCCACAGGTGTTTCAAGCAAAAAGTGGCATAACAAAGCCAAGATGCCCGAGACAAAACCAAAGAAGCCAATGGCTGCCGTGTGAAAGGCGGCAACGCGCTGCGTCATGAGCGAGTAGGTGGCCCAAATAAAGGCAGAAGCCAATGCAGCTAAGTAGCCAAAATTAAAATCGGTTGCAATGGCTTGGCCATTCGTCATGACCAAAACGGCGCCCGTCAAACCGGCCAGTGCCGCCAGCACTTGCCGAAGATGGAGGCGGCTATTTTTGTGAAACAAAGGCGCCAAGACCACGATCAACAAGGGCCACAAATAGTTCACCAAGTTGGCTTGAACGGCGGGCGCTGAGCGAAATGCCAAGAACAAAAGAAAGTGATAGCCAAACAAACCATAAATGCCAAGTGCCAAAGTTTTAGCGGGCACGATGGCCAAGCGCCATTGAAAACCCGACCATGGCAAAGCCACCAAGCTGCCAATGAGAAGCGCGCAGCCAGCGGTTAAAAAAGGCGGCAAGTGCGACAAACGCACGCCCACCGGCGCCAACGTGGCCCAGAGCGCAATGGCACCCAATGCCAGCCAAGTGGCTCGAAGGCTAGCTTGCATCAGCGTGCCAAACTTGCTCCGTGTGCTTGTTGGTCGGCGTGATAACTAGAACGCACCATGGCACCCACTGCGGCATGTTTGAAACCCATCTCGTAGGCCTTCTCTTCAAACATTTTGAAGGTGTCGGGATGAACATAGCGCTTCACGGTCAGGTGGCTGGTGGACGGCGCGAGGTACTGTCCCAAGGTGAGCATTTCGATGTTGTGATCGCGCATTTCCTGCATGACTTGCAAAATTTCCTCGTCTGTTTCACCAAGGCCCACCATCAAGCCACTTTTGGTTGGAACATGCGGAAACAATGCTTTGAATTTCTTCAGCAACTGCAAAGAAAATTGGTAGTCGGAACCGGGCCGCACTTCTTTGTACAAGCGTGGCACGGTTTCTAAATTGTGGTTCATCACATCGGGCGGCGCAGCCTTCAAAATTTCCAACGCGCGATCATCGCGTCCGCGAAAGTCGGGCACCAAAACTTCAATTTGAGTTTTTGGTGAAAGCGCACGCGTTTCGCGAATGCAGTCAACGAAATGGCCAGCGCCCCCATCGCGCAAATCGTCGCGGTCGACGCTTGTGATCACCACATAGCTCAATTTCAAGTCGGCAATGGTGCGCGCCAAACTGCTGGGCTCATTGACATCCAATGGATCGGGGCGGCCATGACCGACGTCACAAAATGGGCAACGCCGGGTGCACTTGTCACCCATGATCATGAAGGTGGCCGTGCCTTTGCCAAAACATTCGCCAATGTTGGGGCAGCTGGCTTCTTCGCAAACAGTAACCAATTTATTTTTGCGAAGGATGTCCTTGATTTCGTAGAAACGGGTGGTGGGTGAGCCGGCTTTGACGCGAATCCAGTCGGGCTTTTTCAGCACCTCTCCGGGTATGACCTTGATGGGAATGCGTGACAACTTGGCGGCGGCTTTTTGCTTGGCCGTGGGGTCGTAGTTTTCTTGCGATTGCGCCTCGCGCACAACAGGGCCAGTGGCACTCAATTCTTTGGTCATTGCATTCTTTCAGTGTCAGGGTGCCAGCAGGGCGGTGAGCTTGTGCGCCAATACGTCTGCCGCTTCTTCCCAAGAGGTGTTCACCCCGATTGTAAAAAGGTCGACCGATTTCAGACCAGCATAGCCACATGGATTGATGCGGTCAAAGGGCTCAAGCTCCATTTTTACGTTGAGCGCCAGTCCGTGGTAGCTGCAATGGCGTGAAACCTTGATGCCCAAAGCACTGATTTTCCCCAAACCCTTGAAGGGGTCTTTGGGCGTGGCAGGCCCTGTCAATGCGCTGTGCGCAAAGGGGTCTGCCAGACGCACATAGATGCCTGGGGCATTGGCCACACGGTGTCCTGTCACGCCAAAATGAGCCAAGGTGCGGATGACCGACTCTTCAAGCCGGTACACGTACTCTTTGACAAAGTAACCCGCACGCTGCAAATTCAGCAAGGGATAGGCCATGACTTGCCCTGGGCCGTGGTAGGTCACTTGACCGCCTCGGTTGGTGGGGATGACAGGAATGGTGCCGGGATTGAGAACGTGGCTGGCCAAGCCAGCTAAGCCTTGGGTGAACACCGGATGGTGCTGGCACAGCCACAACTCATCTGCCGTGTCTGCCCTGCGCTTCGAGGAGAAGTCTTGCATGGCTTGGTAGGTGTCCGTGTAAGGGACCAGACCGAGGTTTTTGAGCCGCATCAATGTGGCTTGATTTAAAGCGCTACCTTGACCATGGGATGACCCGTGAGTGCGCGGTAAAGATTGTCAAGTTGCTCTCGGCTTGTGGCCCTGATTGTGAGTGTCACACTCAGGTAGTTGCCTGCTTTGCTAGGCCGCATTTCAAGGGTGGTCGGATTGAAGTCGGGGTCGAATTGTTGGGCAACTTGGCACATGGCTTCTGCAAAACCGTCGACCCTTGCGCCCATGACTTTGACAGGAAAGTCACAGGGGTAATCAATCAGCGATTCTGTTTGAGCGTTGCTGGACAAGGGGGGCTGTGAAGTGGCGCTCATAAAATGTGGATATTTGAAAAGCCAAGGAGGGTGCCGCGGGTTTGATTAACGCCAAATGACTACAGCACCCACTGCCAACCAGCTGAAGGCGAAGTTTATAAGAACCAGCCGGTGAATTTTGGCCAATTGAGCGCCAGCACCAGGCAGGTCTTCGGTTGCCAAAGCCAATTTCAATTTGCGAAACGGGCCAAAGTACAAATGCCCAAAAATAAGGCACATCAGCAGGCCAATGCCCAGCATGGCGTGCCATCCTTTGGGTGCAAGCCGCATGTCGACGCCCATCAGCATGAGGCCGCCCGTTGCCAGAAGCAGCAGCACGCAAAGCCCCACCATTTGGAAAAAACGCGACAAGATGCCCGCCAACAAAGGCAAGCGTTGAACGGGTTCCAGCTGTGCAATGGCCACGGGCCGCACAGCCCGAATCATGAGTGCCATGCCCCCCATCCACACAATGGCGGCTGCGAGGTGAACAAATTTAATGATTTCGTACATAGTGAATGACCGGTTCGGTAGCAAGGGGGGCAAAATGACCAGATCTATTGTGAGCCTTTTCAGGTGTATGGGTTTTCACCTATAATCGTGAGCTTTGCGGAACCAAGGGTATCTGTAACCTGGATGTCAACAAACATGGCCAGAATACCGCCACAAGATGGTGATGATGACGGTGATGCCAACGGCTCTGATCATTTCAGGCCGCTGACAGCTGAAGAAGCTCAAAAGCTAAGACTTCAGCACCCACTGCTCTCCATTTGGCGTGTGGTCTTGGCGCAAGTTGTCGTTGGATTGGCCGTTGCGGCTCTCACTTGGCTCTTCACGGGGCGGGTTTCAGCAGCTTGGTCGGCAGCATATGGTGCTTTTGCGGTGGTGGTTCCTGCAGCCTTGTTTGCGCGGGGTTTAACCAGCAAAACCAGCACCATTAACTCAGGAACTGCGGTTTTTGCGTTTTTGCTTTGGGAAATGGTCAAGATCGGCCTCACGGTTGCAATGCTGTATGCAGCAACCTGGCTGGTCAAAGATTTAAGTTGGCCTGCCATGTTGGTGGGTCTTGTGATCACGATGAAGATTTATTGGGTGGTGTTTGCATGGCGCAAAGTGTTTCACCCAGTCAATTGAGTTGAAAAAGTTAAAAGTTATTTAAAAAAGAGCTTAGAGAATGTCAGCTGCAAACGCTCCCAGCGCCGGTGAATACATTGGCCACCATCTGAAGCATCTCCAAAATAAAGAGATGTCAGGTGTGATTGACTTTTCGGTCTTCAACATTGACTCCATCTTCTGGGGCATTTTGTTGGGCTTTTTGGGCAGCTTATTTTTGTGGAAAGCGGCAAGCAAGGCCACTTCAGGTGTTCCAGGTCGTTTCCAGGCAGCCGTTGAAATCTTGTTTGAAATGGTGGACACCCAGGCCAAAGGCATCATTCACAATGCCGAAAGCCGCAAATTGGTGTCTCCCTTGGCGCTGACAGTGTTTATCTGGATATTCTTGTTGAATTCCATGGACTTTTTGCCAGTTGACTTGTTCCATTCGTTGTTTGTCTTGACGGGTCTTGACAGCAGCATCCATTATTTCCGCGTTGTGCCTACAGCCGACTTGTCCACCACATTGGGCATGTCGGTATCGGTCTTGCTCATCTGTATTTACTACAACATCAAAATCAAGGGTTTTGGCGGTTGGTTCCATGAACTCACCACCGCACCTTTCGGCGCACATCCTATATTGTGGCCCTTCAATTTTGTGTTTCAAATGATTGAATTTGTCGCCAAAACCGTGTCACACGGCATGCGACTCTTCGGCAACATGTACGCCGGCGAACTGATTTTCATGTTGATCGCTTTGATGGGTGGCACAGCCGCTATGTCATTGACGGGCATCTTGTTGCCCATCGGTCATGTGATCGCTGGCTCTATTTGGGCCGTCTTCCATATCTTGATCGTGGCTTTGCAAGCCTTCATTTTTATGATGTTGACCTTGGTCTACATCGGTCAAGCGCACGATGCTCATTGAGCGTCACAAATTAGTTTTTTTCTCAACCTTTCCATCAACATCTTAGGAGCAACAATATGAACGGAATGGAACACGTCCTCGGTTACGTCGCACTGGCATCTGGCCTCATCATCGGCATGGGCGCCATTGGCGCTTGTATCGGTATCGGCATCATGGGCAGCAAATACCTTGAAGCTGCTGCGCGTCAACCTGAGTTGATGAACGAACTTCAGACCAAAATGTTCTTGTTGGCTGGTTTGATCGACGCGGCTTTCCTGATTGGCGTAGGTATCGCCATGATGTTCGCCTTCGCGAACCCGTTTGTTCTGAAGTAATTCCTGCAACAACCATAAGAAAGGTGTTGCCGTGAGCATCAATGCAACGCTGTTTGTTCAAGCCATTGTTTTTGCAATTTTGGTTTGGTTCACGATGAAATTCGTGTGGCCACCCCTTGCAGCCGCATTGGATGAACGAGCTCAAAAAATCGCCGACGGCCTTGCCGCTGCTGACAAAGCCAAATCAGAACTCGCCGCTGCCAACCAGCGCGTCGATGCCGAATTGGCCACTTCACGCAACGAAACGGCCATTCGCTTGGCTGACGCCGAGCGCCGTGCTTTGACGATCATCGAAGAAGCCAAAGCCCGTGCCACTGAAGAAGGCAACAAGATCATTGCTGCAGCCAAGGCTGAAGCAGAGCAACAAACGGTGAATGCCCGTGAAACTTTGCGCGAGCAAGTTGCGGCATTGGCTGTGAAGGGCGCCGAGCAGATTCTCCGCAAGGAAGTCAATCCCGGTGTTCACGCTGATCTGTTGAACCGTCTGAAGACCGAGCTGTAAAACTTAAGAGTCCGAGAAGACCATGGCAGAACTTGCAACCATCGCCCGTCCGTACGCTGATGCGCTTTTCAAAGCGCAATCGGCTGACCTTTCGGGTACTGCAACTTGGCTCGATGAGCTTGCCGCAGTTGCGAGCAACTCGCAACTGTTGCAATTCTCTGAAAACCCCAAGGTATCCGACGCGCAAGTGTTCGAGCTCATTTCTGGTGTCGTGAAAAGCACGTTGCCAGCAGCAGCCCAGAACTTTTTGCGTTTGGCCATTGAAAACCGCCGACTTGTGGCCTTGCCCGAAATTGCCAGTCAATTTCGCGCATTGAAAAATGCGCAAGGCGGCACAGCCGATGCGATCGTTCACAGTGCTTTCCCCATCGATGCAGCCGCTTTGGCTGATTTGTCAGGAACACTGGAAAAGCGTTTCGGCCGCAAACTCAACGTCAGCGTTGAGATCGATGCGTCACTGATTGGTGGCGTGTGCGTGGTCGTGGGAGACGAGGTTTTAGATACCTCTGTCAAGGCCCGTCTGGAACAAATGAAAGCCGCTCTGACAGCTTGATGCTGTTGGTGGCCGGACCTATTTAAAGAAAGAAGGAAAGAGTCATGCAACTCAATCCAGCAGAAATTTCTGAGCTGATCAAGAGCCGAATTCAAGGTTTGTCTTCTGAGGCAGACATTCGCAACCAAGGCACCGTGGTGTCCGTCACTGACGGTATCGTGCGCGTGCACGGTTTGTCTGACGTGATGCAAGGCGAGATGCTTGAGTTCACTGCTACAGCAGCGGGTGTCGCCACCTACGGTTTGGCTTTGAACTTGGAGCGCGACTCTGTCGGCGCCGTTATTTTGGGCGAGTACGAGCACATCTCTGAAGGCGACACAGTCAAATGTACCGGCCGCATTTTGGAAGTGCCAGTAGGCCCCGAGCTCATTGGCCGTGTGGTCAACGCTTTGGGTCAGCCCATTGACGGCAAAGGCCCTATCAATGCCAAGATGACCGACGTGATCGAAAAGGTTGCGCCAGGTGTGATCGCTCGTAAATCAGTTGACCAGCCCATGCAAACTGGCTTGAAGTCCATTGACTCCATGGTGCCCGTAGGCCGTGGTCAGCGTGAATTGATCATTGGTGACCGTCAGACTGGTAAAACAGCCGTGGCCATCGACGCCATCATCAACCAAAAAGGTCAGAACATGACCTGCGTGTATGTGGCGATTGGTCAAAAAGCTTCTTCCATCAAAAACGTGGTTCGCGCGTTGGAGCAAGCTGGCGCCATGGCTTACACCATTGTTGTGGCAGCCTCCGCTTCTGAATCCGCCGCCATGCAATATGTGTCAGCCTACTCTGGTTGCACCATGGGTGAATATTTCCGCGACCGCGGCGAAGACGCCTTGATCGTTTATGACGATTTGTCTAAGCAAGCTGTGGCTTACCGTCAAGTGTCATTGCTACTCCGCCGTCCACCAGGCCGCGAAGCTTACCCTGGCGATGTGTTCTATCTCCACAGCCGTTTGCTCGAGCGTGCAGCCCGCGTCAATGCCGACTATGTCGAGCACTTCACCAAAGGCGCTGTCAAAGGCAAAACAGGTTCACTCACCGCTTTGCCCATCATTGAGACGCAAGCCGGTGACGTGTCTGCCTTCGTGCCCACTAACGTGATTTCGATTACCGACGGCCAGATCTTCTTGGAAACATCTTTGTTCAACGCCGGTATCCGTCCTGCCATTAACGCGGGTATTTCTGTGTCTCGCGTGGGCAGTTCGGCTCAAACCAAAGTCATCAAGGGTCAGTCCGGCGGTATCCGTACCGACTTGGCGCAGTACCGTGAATTGGCTGCGTTCGCGCAGTTCGCTTCTGACTTGGACGAATCCACACGCAAACAACTCGATCGAGGTGCCCGCGTGACCGAACTCTTGAAGCAGGCTCAATACAGCCCCTTGTCCATCAGCTTGATGGGAGCTTCTTTGTTCGCTGTCAACAAAGGCTTCATGGACGATGTGGACGTGAAGAAAGTTCTGTCCTTCGAAAGTGGTTTGCACGCGTACCTCAAAGACAAATGTGCTGCGCTGTTGGCCAAGATCGAAGAGAGCAAAGCTTTGGACAAAGATGCCGAAGCCGAGTTGAACGCTGCTGTGGCCGCCTTCAAGAAAACTTTTGCTTAATTTCTACCTGACCAAAAGGAGCCTCTGATGGCATCGGGCAAGGAACTACGCACCAAGATCAAATCGGTGGAAAACACCAAGAAGATCACCAAAGCGATGGAGATGATTTCCGTCTCCAAAATGCGCAAGGCGCAGGAGCGCATGCGCACGGCTCGTCCTTACGCCGAGAAAATTCGCGGCATCGCGAGCCATCTCGGCCAGGCCAACCCTGAGTATGTGCATGCTTACATGAAGCACTCCGACGGCAAAGCCGTGGGCTTCATAGTTGTCACCACCGACAAAGGTTTGTGCGGCGGTTTGAACACCAACTTGTTGCGTGCAGTCACCACCCAATTGCGTGAAACGCAATCGGCTGGCAAAACTGTTCAGGCAGTGGCCATTGGCAGCAAAGGTTTGGGTTTCCTCAACCGCGTTGGCGCCAAGGTCATTTCGCACGTCACTCACTTGGGCGACAAGCCCCATTTGGAAAAACTCATCGGCCCCGTCAAGGTCATGCTCGATGCGTATGCCAATGGTGAGTTGAGCGCGGTTTACCTGTGTTACAACAAGTTCATCAGCACCATGGCCCAACAGCCCACCCTCGATCAGTTGCTGCCTTTGTCGGCAGACAAGATGGAAGCTGAAACCAGGGCGTCTGGCACGCAGCATGGTTGGGACTATTTGTATGAACCCGATGCACAAGCCGTCATTGACGACTTGTTGGTTCGTTACGCGGAAGCTTTGGTTTACCAAGCTGTTGCAGAAAACATGGCCTCCGAGCACGCTGCTCGCATGGTGGCCATGAAAGCTGCAACTGACAACGCGGGCAATGTGATTGGCGAGCTCAAACTCGTTTACAACAAAACTCGTCAAGCAGCCATCACCAAAGAATTGTCTGAAATCGTTTCTGGCGCTGCGGCGATCAGCGGCTAAGACAGTCAAGACAGTTCAGCTAATTCAAATTATTGGAGCGAAAAATGCAAGCCCAAGGAAAAATTGTTCAATGTATTGGCGCCGTGGTTGACGTGGAATTTCCGCGCAATCAAATGCCCAAAATTTATGATGCGCTCAAAATGGACGGCTCTGCCCTCACATTGGAAGTGCAGCAGCAACTCGGAGACGGCGTGGTGCGAACCATTGCGCTGGGTTCATCCGACGGTCTGCGCCGCGGTTTGATGGTGTCCAACACCGGCAACCCCATCACGGTGCCTGTGGGCAAAGCCACATTGGGCCGTATCATGGACGTTCTTGGCGCGCCCATTGACGAGCGCGGCCCTGTTAGCCAAGAACTCACAGCGTCTATTCACCGCAAAGCCCCTGCTTACGATGAACTGAGCCCTTCACAAGAATTGCTGGAAACCGGCATCAAGGTGATTGACTTGGTTTGCCCATTCGCCAAGGGCGGTAAAGTGGGTCTGTTCGGTGGAGCCGGTGTGGGCAAAACCGTGAACATGATGGAACTCATTAACAACATCGCCAAAGCGCACAGCGGCTTGTCCGTGTTTGCGGGTGTGGGTGAGCGTACACGTGAAGGAAACGACTTCTATCACGAGATGGCTGACTCTGGTGTGGTGAATTTGGAAAACCTGCCTGAGTCCAAAGTGGCCATGGTGTACGGTCAGATGAACGAGCCACCAGGTAACCGTTTGCGCGTGGCCCTCACAGGATTGACCATTGCCGAATCTTTCCGTGACGAAGGCAAAGACGTGTTGTTCTTCGTGGACAACATTTACCGTTACACATTGGCCGGTACCGAAGTGTCTGCCTTGTTGGGCCGTATGCCTTCGGCTGTGGGATACCAGCCTACACTGGCCGAAGAAATGGGCCGTTTGCAAGAGCGTATTACCTCTACCAAAGTGGGCTCCATCACTTCCATCCAAGCCGTTTACGTGCCAGCCGATGACTTGACCGATCCATCACCTGCTACGACGTTTGCTCACTTGGACTCCACCGTGGTGTTGTCTCGTGACATTGCGTCTTTGGGTATCTACCCCGCGGTCGATCCTTTGGACTCAACAAGCCGTCAGCTCGATCCTTTGGTCGTGGGTGTCGATCACTACGAAACAGCGCGCGCTGTGCAAGGCACATTGCAACGCTATCGCGAACTGCGCGACATCATTGCCATTATGGGCATGGACGACTTGGCTCCCGAAGACAAGTTGGCTGTGGCCCGTGCCCGTAAGATTCAGCGTTTCTTGTCGCAGCCTTTCCACGTGGCTGAAGTCTTCACAGGCTCACCCGGCAAGTACGTCACGTTGGCCGAAACCATTCGCGGTTTCAAGATGATTGTGGCCGGCGAGTGCGATCACTTGCCCGAGCAAGCGTTCTACATGGTCGGTACCATTGACGAAGCCTTTGAAAAGGCCAAGAAAATGGCCTAAGCCATTTTTGTAAACCCTTTTCAAGGAACAAACTATGAACACCATCCGCGTTGATGTGGTCAGTGCCGAAGAGTCCATCTTCTCAGGTGAAGCCCGCTTTGTGGCCTTGCCTGGTGAAGCCGGCGAGCTTGGCATTTATCCCCGTCACACACCTCTGATTTCACGCATCAAGGCTGGCTCTGTTCGCATCGAAAAAACCGACGGCACCGAAGAATTTGTCTTTGTGGCTGGCGGCATTTTGGAAGTGCAACCCGACCACGTGACCGTGTTGTCTGACACTGCTATTCGCGGTAAAGACTTGGACGAAGAAAAAGCCAATGCCGCTAAAGCAGCTGCAGAAGACGCCCTTCGCAATGCCAAGACTGAAATCGACATGGCGCGTGCGCAAAGTGAGTTGGCTGTGTTTGCAGCGCAACTGGCAGCCTTGCGCAAGTTCCGCGTTAAAAAATAAAATGTGGGCGTTGAACACGCTGACAAGTTTTCTGAAACCCGGCGCACGCCGGGTTTTTTGTTTCTAAGGACACCATGCGCAAAGCCAAACTTGAAGCCGCCACGTTGGGTGGCAATCCTGACGATATCGAGGCCGCGTTTTACGACGCAATGAGGCAAGGCGACATTGAACGCCTCATGGCGTGTTGGGCCGATGAAGAAGAAATTGTGTGTGTGCATCCGGGTGGCCCACGCTTAATTGGCTCTGGCGCCATCCGCGCCACCTTTGAGGCCATGTTTTCAAACGGCACCGTGCAAGTTCACCCCACAAATGTTCACAAAGTCGATTCATTGGCCAGCGCCATGCATCATTTGGTGGAACGTGTTGAAGTGTTCGGCTCCGACGGCCCACAAACGGCCTATGTGCTCACCACCAATGTGTATCACAAGACACCGCAAGGCTGGCGCATGGTGGCACACCACGCCAGTCCCGGTACACCTAAGGCGCCTGCCGAAGTTTCCTCAAGCCCATCGGTATTGCATTGACTGACTACTCAGCGCCTGCGTGGTTGCCTGGTGGCCATTTGCAAACCATTTGGTCAGCACGTTGGTCACGCAGGTTTGAGACAACTGCGCCCCCATGGCGACGTGAGCGTTGGACCACGCCAGATGATGACTTTGTGGATGTGGACTTTTGCGAAGCCACGCCTTCTCAGATTTCAAAGCCCTTGTTGGTGCTATTTCATGGATTGGAGGGCTCTTCTGGTAGCCACTATTCGCAAGCCTTTGCCGATTGGGGTTTGCAAAATGGGTGCGACATTGCTGTGCCGCACTTCAGAGGTTGCAGTGGTACTTTGAACTTGGCGCCGCGTGCGTATCACTCAGGCGACCATGAGGAGGTGGACCATTTGCTGCGCAAATTCAAGCGCGTGGTCGATGCGCAAAGTCGGCCTGGGCTATTGGCAGCCGGTGTGTCGTTGGGGGGCAATGCTTTGATGCGGTGGGCTGGAGAGCACGGCCAGTCAGCGCAAAAAATTGTCAATGCAGTGGCTTCAATTTGTTCACCTTTAGACCTGACTGCCAGCGGCCACGCCATCGGTAAAGGGTTTAACCGGCAGGTTTACACCCGCATGTTTTTGCGCAGCATGAAGCCCAAAGCCATGGCCAAACTCAAGCAGTTTCCTGGCCTATTTGACGCCAACAAACTCATGGCTGCCCAAGATCTCTATGAGTTTGACGATGTGTTCACAGCGCCTTTGCATGGTTTTAAAAACACCGATGACTATTGGCTGCGTGCTTCGGCTCTGCAGCACATGGGATGCATTGCATTGCCAGCGTTGGCACTGAATGCCAAGAATGACCCCTTCATCCCCTTAGACAGTTTGCCAACTTTGGAAAAAGTCAGTGCTCACGTCACACTCTGGCAACCAGGCGGTGGTGGTCATGCTGGGTTTGCAAGTGGTTCATTGCCAGGGCATTTGAAAGCCATGCCACAGGCCGTGGGCCAATGGTTGTTGCAGCACATCCACTAAGATCCAAAGCATGGACGATATTGTCAGACAAGCCATGGCCAAGTGGCCCCATGTGCCCAACTGTTATGGCTGGCTAGGCTTGGATGAGCGCGGCCATTGGTACCTGAGAGATGACCCTGCGCAAGCTTGTGGCAGCTTTCAAAGTGGTATGCCCGGCGCCAAGGGGTCCTTGCTGCACCATGAAAAATTGATCGAGTTCATTCACCGCAACTACGCAGCAGATTCAACGGGTGCCTGGTTTTTTCAAAATGGGCCTCAGCGTGTTTATGTGGAGTTAGCAGCAACGCCCTTTGTTTGGCGACTGTCATCGGACTTCAAATTGACGGCGCAAACAGGCGAAAAAACTCAAGCTCAAATTTGTTACACAGATGAAGCAGGGCGGGTGTATTTTCAAACGGCCATGGGTTTTGGCTTGCTGCACACCTTGGATGTGGCCAAAGCGGCAGAGGGCTTGGAACTTAGCTTGTGGCCCCTAGAGTCCTTGACGGCGGCCGACATGCCAAATCAATTTGGCTACACCCTCAGTCCCGAAGCTACAAATAAAAAACCGCTCTGATTTGCATCGAGCGGTTTGAAAAGCAGGCCCGCATTCTAGGGGCTGTGTTGTGTGAATTACTTCTTCTCAGCAGCAGGTTCTTCTGGCTCTTTGAACTTGCCACCCGCAGAGGCGGTTAAGTAGACAACAGCACGGCCAATTTCCAGGTCGCTGTAGTCGCCGCCGCCTTGTGCGCCCATGGCGTTTTTGCCTTTAAGCGCAGAATTAAGCAATGCGTCGTAACCCATTTTGATGCGAGGTGCCCATGCACCTGCATCTGCAAACTTGGGAGCACCTGCGGCACCAGCGTCGTGGCAAGCAGCACATTGCGCTTTGTAAACTTCTTGGCCAGCCTTCATGGGGCGGTTGGCATCGCGAATTTCAACGGTGCCTACTTTTTGAATGCGCTCTGCCACAGCACGCTCGGTGTCACCGCCAGGGGCCGTTTTGTTGGCCGAGGTGACGTAGTACACCAGGCCAATGATGATGAAAACCGGAATGACGAAAGAGGCAAAGCTCAACATCAACATTTGCTTGGGGGTTTTGACCGGGCCAGTGTGGTCTTCGTGGGCTTGGTCGTGGCTGTTGTCGCTCATAGCGTCCTCAATGAATCTCTAGTGAACTGTGGTATCCGGTTGTTCGGAATCAGCCTTCAATTATAACCTCCGAGACTTTTGGGCTGGCCTTTGAAATCCATGAAATAAGGGCGCGCATGCCATAATCGGCTTCCATTCTCAGCAATGAATCAGGCGCGGCTGTAGCTCAGTGGATAGAGTATTGGCCTCCGAAGCCAAGGGTCGTGGGTTCGATCCCCGCCAGCCGCACCACTTCTTCAGCGATTTTTAATGCCGCCCACTACGCCTTCGCTGGGCACGAGTTGAATATCGTCTTTGCGCCTGCGAACGCCAATTGGGGTTGATGCCTGGCCTTTTTGAGAAGCCTCAATGTCTTGTACGCTGGGGTAGTCACCCACTAACCAATAATCAAAAATGCGCCTGGCAATGGGTGCGGCTTGAGCGGCACCAAAGCCTGCGTTTTCGACCACGATGGCCAACGCAATTTGGGGATTCTGTGCGGGGGCAAACGCTATGTACAAAGCATGATCGCGTTGATGCTCGTCCAACTTGCTGGCGTTGTATTTGTCTTTTTGTCCAATCGTGACGGCTTGTGCCGTGCCTGTTTTGCCGGCGCTTTGATAAGTTGTGCCAGCAAACACACGTGCAGCGGTGCCTTCTTTGGCCACACCGATCAAGCCTTGATGAACCACTGCCACGTTTTCTGGCTTGAAGCCTAAATGGATGGACTCTTCACCGGCAACAGCGCGGTCTATGCGTTGAATGGGATCTTGGGTGGCCATGACCAAACGGGGCTTGCGGTAAATGCCGCCATTGGCCAATGTGGTGGTGGCCGTTGCCAACTGCAGCATGGTGAAGGCGTTGTAGCCTTGTCCAATACCCAGCGAAATAGTTTCACCGCCATACCAACGTTGTTGCTCTGGCTTTTTATAAGTTTTCTTTTTCCATTCTGTACTGGGCAAGGTGCCGCGCAACTCACCAGGTAAATCGACCCCTGTAATTTGGCCAAATCCGAGGGGTTTCATGAAGTCATGAATGGTGTCAACACCCATGGTGTTGGCCAATGAGTAGTAGTAAACATTGCTGGAGAGCACGATGGATTTGACCATGTCGACAGGCCCCAAGCCTGCATCGCCGTGGCTTCTAAAAGTGTGTCCACCATAGGTCCAAGAACCGGCGTCATTGACAATTTCGCTGGCGCCGCGTTTGCCAGTTTCAAGGGCTGCCATGGCCATGAAAGGTTTGTAGGTCGAGCCGGGTGGGTAGGTGCCTCGCATCGCGCGATTTAACAAAGGCTTGTCAATCGACTCACTCAAGAGTTTCCAGCTTTCGCTGTCGATGCCATCGACAAATAAATTGGGGTCGAACGTGGGCTTGCTGACGAAGGCCAAGATTTCGCCTGTGCGGGGGTCGAGTGCAACCAAGGCGCCCCGCCGCTCGCCATACAAGTCTTCAATCATCTTTTGCAATTTGATGTCGATGGACAAAACGACATTTTGACCCGGTGTGGCGGGTCGACTTGCAAGTCGTCTGACGGCGCGACCGCCAGCAGATGTTTCGACTTCCTGCACACCTGTAATACCGTGAAGTTCACGTTCGTAGCGTTGCTCTACACCAAGCTTGCCGATGTATTGCGTACCGCGGTAATTGCCTTCGTCGTCACTCTCTTCAATTTGCTCTTTTTCTTTTTGATTGATGCGCCCGATGTAACCCACGACATGGCTGCCTAAATGGCCAAAGGGGTAATTGCGAAACAACCGAGCTTTGATTTCAACGCCTGGAAATCTAAATTGCTGTGCCGTGAATTTGGCTACTTCTTCGTCGGTCAGTCGCGAGCGAATAGGCAGTGAGTCGAAGTTTTTGGACTCTTCGCGCATGCGCTTAAACCGTCTTCTGTCGCGCAGTGGAATGTCTATGATTTCCGACAAGCTGTCGATGGTAGCTTCCAAGTCTTTCACGCGCGAAGGCGTAATTTCTAGGGTGTAAGCTGAGTAGTTATTGGCCAACACCACGCCATTGCGATCAAGGATGTTGCCTCGGTTGGGCACTGTGGGAAGCACAGCCGTTCGGTTGTTTTCAGCTTGTTCTAGCAAGTCTTCATGGCGAATGACTTGCAGGTAAAACAAGCGAATGCCCAAGAGAGCAAAGCACACCAAGACCACGCCTTGCAAAATCACCACACGGGTTTGAAATTTGAATATTTCAAACTCGGTGTTGCGCAACTCGCTCAACGAGGGCAGGTGAAAGGCCATGCTTTAAATTGGCCGATTGGAATCGGGGTCATGTGCTCTTCGTTGCGGCGCAAGCAAAATGAAATTGGCCACAGGCCACAACAAAGTTTCGATGAAGGGCGACAGCAACATGGTCCAACCTGGAAAATCATCGCCAGTGCTTAAACGGATGAGCATGCCAATGGCCTCTGCCAAAATAAAGAATGGCACGATTTGAAGCATCTGCTCTTTGATGGGAAACCAAAGTAGGCGGCGGTGCATGCTGAACGCGAAATAACTGAGCACAACATACGACAAAGCATGCTGACCCAACAGGGCAGAATGCTGAACATCCATCCACAAGCCGAGTATGAATGCAGTGGCCATGCCAACGCGGCGAGGCTGGTGGATGCCCCAAAAGAAAATACTAACAGCCAAAATATCTGGCAGCCAAAGGGCTTGCGACAAGCCCAGCAACATGCTGAGCAGCAAGGACATTAAAAGGCTCAATGCGACGAACCATGGGCTGACGGGCAACAACAAGGCCTCGCGGCGGCTCAAGATCATGGCGTTTTGCCTTTGTTGAGCGCTGAAGCCGCAGTGGGCTGCAAAATCAAGACATGGCGGCCTTTGAGTTCTGCCAAGGGACTTGCATGAATTCTGGCAAAGGAAATATCAACGCGCCGCTCAATGTGACTGATGCGCGCCACTTGAATTCCTGCAGGGTAGACGCCATCAATGCCACTGGTGGTAAGCAAGTCGCCCTCTTTCACATCGGCACTGGCAGGCACAAATTTAAGCTCGATCATGGGCAGCCCTGCTAAGACGTCGCCACTGGTGATGTTGCGCGCGCCTGTGCGGCTGTTGAGCACAGGAATGCTTTGGTCCTTGTCGGTCAGCAGGGTGACCTCGGAGGTCAAGGGATAAACGCGGGTAACTTGTCCAACCACGCCACCCGCGTCAATGACGGGCGATCCCAGGGCCACGTTTTTGAGTTGACCTCGGTCAATCACAATGCGTTGGTTGTAGGGGTCTGGAACATCAAACAGGACTTCGGCGGTCTGAGATGCAACCGCCATGCTCGATTGAAGGCCCATGAGTTGGCGAAGATTTTGGTTTTCAATTTGCAACTGCTCTACTTGCTGTGAGCGAACAGACTGCTGAAGCACCTTAAGCTCTGCGGCCTTGAGATTTGTTTGGGCTTGGTCCAAGTTCTGAAAATAAGTGGCCATGGCCGACAAAGCTTCGCCTGGTTGTAGCACCAACCATTGAATCGGAAGAATGAGGGTTGAAAGCCCCGCACGCAAGGGCTTGGTGAACTGCAGTTGTTTGTCACCAAACACAAGCAGCAAAGAGAGTGCACTGAAAAAAATGAGCTTGGTCAGGGGCGCAAAGCCCACCCTGAAAAAGGGTGGGGGTGAGCGGTCAAGAGACTCCAGCGCCATGAATTGCGCCCGTGTTATTCACTGGTAAAGATACTACCTAGGCGGTCCATGCGTTCGAGCGCCATGCCGCAGCCGCGTGCCACACAAGTGAGTGGATCTTCGGCCACCAAGACGGGCAGCCCCGTTTCTTCTGAGAGCAAACGATCGAGGTCGCGCAGCAAGGCGCCGCCGCCTGTGAGCATCATGCCGCGATCGGAGATGTCGGCACCCAATTCAGGGGGCGTGTGCTCGAGTGCTGTTTTGACCGCTGACACGATGTTGTTCAGGGGGTCGGTGAGGGCTTCGAGAATTTCGTTGCTGCTGATGGTGAAGCTGCGGGGCACGCCTTCAGACAGGTTGCGGCCTTTGACTTCCATTTCGCGCACTTCGCTGCCTGGAAAGGCAGAGCCGATGTTTTTCTTGATGGCTTCTGCGGTGGGCTCGCCAATGAGCATGCCGTAGTTGCGGCGGATGTAGTTGATGATGGCTTCGTCGAACTTGTCGCCGCCCACCCGTACGCTGCCTTTGTAGACCATGCCGCCCAAAGAAATAACGCCCACTTCGGTGGTGCCACCGCCAATGTCGACCACCATAGAGCCAGACGCTTCTGACACGGGCAAGCCTGCGCCAATGGCTGCGGCCATGGGTTCTTCAATGAGGTAAACCTCGGAGGCGCCAGCGCCTAAGGCTGATTCGCGAATGGCACGGCGCTCAACTTGGGTAGAGCCGCAGGGCACGCAAATGATGATGCGGGGGCTAGGGCGAAAAGTGCTGCGGGGATGCACCATGCGAATGAACTGCTTGAGCATTTGCTCGGTGACGGTGAAGTCGGCAATCACGCCGTCTTTCATGGGGCGTATGGCTTCGATGTTGCCTGGCACCTTGCCCAGCATGGACTTGGCTTCGTGGCCAACGGCTTGCAAAACTTTTTTACCTTGGGGGCCGCCTTCGTGGCGAATGGCCACTACGGAGGGCTCGTCTAGAACGATGCCTTTGTCGCGTACATAGATGAGGGTGTTGGCGGTGCCCAAATCAATGGCCAAATCGGTAGAAAAATAGCGGCGAAACGAGCTGAACATAACAAATCCTAATCAACTGCCGGCTTCATCTTGCAAGCCTGCAGTTAGGGGGCATTGAAGGGTGTAAATTGTGGGCTTGAACTGGCTTTTTTGAAGAGCTAGCAGCGAACACACGATAATAACCCATCGCTTGAAAAAAAACGCTGATTCCGCCTCCAAATTTGGAGCCATCAACGCCAGTAAAGAGCCTGTAAAGAATTAATTTTTATGTCATTGACCGCCCAAGAAATTGACCAGATTGCCAATTTGGCTCGGTTAGAGCTTCCGCCCGAGGAGGGCCAACGCATGTTGGACCAAATCAACGGCTTTTTCAGCATTGTGGAAGCCATGCGCGCTGTGGACACCACCGGCGTTGAGCCCTTGCCGCACCCCATTGCCACCATTCAGGAAGTGGCGCTGCGTTTGCGCGACGACATAGCCAGCGAGCCCAACCAACGGGAAGCCAACCAACGAAGTGCACCTGCTGTCGAGCGCGGCCTGTTTTTGGTTCCCAAAGTGATCGAGTAAGGGGGCCACATGACAGCTTTACACGACATGACCGTAGCCGCTTTGGCGAACGAACTTCGCGCTAAAAAAATCAGCGCCACAGAGGTCGCCCAACACTTTTTGGCGCGCAGCCAGGCCGACATCTCGGGTGCTTTTTTAAGCTTCAATCCTGAGGCTACGTTGGCGCAAGCCAAAGAAGCTGATGCGCAGTTGGCCGCAGGCACAGCGGGCCCCTTGGCCGGTGTGCCCATGGCGCATAAAGACATTTTTGTCACCACCGACTTTCCCACTACAGCCGGCTCCAAAATACTAGAGGGCTATCGCTCACCCTTTGACGCCACTGTGGTGCGCAAATTGGGCGTGCAGGCTGGCGGCGCGGGCATGGTCAATGTGGGTAAGCTCAATTGCGATGAATTCGCCATGGGCTCGTCCAACGAAAACTCGGCCTACAAACCGGTCACCAACCCGTGGGACACCTCGCGTGTGCCGGGTGGATCTTCGGGTGGCAGTTCGGCGGCTGTGGCTGCGCGCTTGGTGCCGGCAGCAACGGGTACAGATACCGGCGGCTCTATTCGCCAGCCAGCCAGCTTTTGCGGAATTACCGGCATCAAGCCAACGTATGGCCGTGCGTCGCGTTACGGCATGATTGCCTACGCTTCCAGTTTGGACCAAGCTGGCCCCATGGCGCGCACCGCAGAAGATTGCGCGCTCATGTTGTCGGCCATTTGCGGCCCTGATTTAGACCGCGACTCTACATCGCTCGATGTGCCTGCAGAAAACTTTGCGCGCGATTTGAACGCGTCACTGGATGGTTTGCGCATTGGCATTCCCAAAGAATTTTTTGGTGAAGGCCTTGCAACGGGTGTGCGCACTGCGGTGGATGCTGCGTTGAAAGAATATGAAAAACTGGGTGCCAAGTTGGTGCCCATCAGCTTGCCGCGCACGGAGCTTTCTATTCCTGTTTACTACATCATTGCACCGGCAGAAGCGTCCAGCAATTTGAGTCGCTTTGATGGCGTGAAGTTTGGCCATCGCACCAAAGATTACACAGACTTGGTGTCCATGTACAAGCGCTCGCGCGCTGAAGGTTTTGGCGAAGAAGTGAAGCGCCGCATCATGACGGGCGCCTATGTGTTGTCGCATGGTTATTACGACGCGTACTATTTGCAAGCCCAAAAAATTCGCCGCATGATTTCAGATGATTTCCAGCAGGCCTTTAAAGTTTGCGATGTGATTGCAGGACCTGTGGCGCCCACAGTGGCTTGGAAATTGGGCGAAAAAACAGATGACCCTGTTGCCAATTATTTGGCCGATATTTTTACCTTGCCAGCTTCTTTGGCGGGCTTGCCAGGCATGAGCGTGCCAGCAGGTTTTGGCGAAGAGGGCATGCCTGTTGGCTTGCAGCTCATTGGCAATTATTTCAAAGAAGCGCAGCTGCTCAATGCTGCGTACCGATTGCAGCAGGCCACTGACTTTCACCTCCGTCAACCAGGAGGCGCTCAATGACAACGAAATTAAAATCTCTGTTGGTCCAAGGCTACGAAGTGGTCATTGGGTTTGAAACGCATGCCCAACTTTCTACCCAAAGCAAAATTTTCAGCCGCGCACCTACAGCATTTGGCGCAGAGCCCAACACGCAAGCTTGCGCTGTAGATTTGGCCTTGCCCGGCACGCTGCCTGTGATGAACAAAGGCGCTGTAGAGCGTGCCATTGAGTTGGGTTTGGCGGTAGGCGCGCACATTGCCGAGCAAAGCATTTTTGCGCGTAAAAATTATTTCTATCCCGATCTGCCCAAGGGCTATCAAATCAGTCAGTTTGAAATTCCGGTGGTGCAAGGCGGCGAGGTGTCTTTCTTTGTCGGTGATGAAAAGAAAACCGTTCGCTTGGTGCGTGCGCACTTGGAAGAAGACGCGGGCAAATCTTTGCACGAAGACTTCATTGGCCAAAGCGGTATTGACTTGAACCGCGCCGGTACACCGCTGCTAGAAATTGTGACCGAACCCGACATGCGCTCTAGCGATGAGGCGGTGGCTTATGCCAAAGAGTTGCACAAAATTGTCACTTGGATTGGCATTTGCGACGGCAACATGCAAGAGGGCAGTTTCAGGTGCGATGCCAACGTGTCGGTGCGAAAACTCGGCGATGATTTGGGCACCCGCCGCGAAATTAAAAACTTGAACAGCTTCAAGTTCATGCAGCAAGCCATCGACTTTGAAGTGCGGTGGCAAATTGAACAAATTGAAGATGGCCACGCCATTCAACAGGCTACCGTGCTCTTCGACCCAGACACTGGCGAAACACGCGCCATGCGCACCAAAGAAGATGCGGCCGATTACCGCTACTTCCCCGACCCCGATCTGCCGCCTTTGGTCATTGGTCGCGATTGGGTCGCGCGCGTGCAATCCGAGATGACCGAGTTACCGCGTGTCATGGCGGCGCGTTTTGTGGCCGACTATGGCTTGCCTGAATACGACGCCACCACGCTTACGCAAAGCAAAGTCATGGCCGCTTACTTTGAAGCCGCTGCCAAGGCTTGTGGTCAAGCCAAGCTGGTCAGCAACTGGGTGATGGGTGAGGTATCGCGCCGTTTGAATGCGGGTGAAGCAGGCATTGAACATGCACCGGTGAGCGCTGCGCAACTGGCCGCCATGATCGGCCGCATTGCCGACAACACCATCAGCAACAGCGCGGCCAAGCAAGTCTTTGATGCGCTGTGGACAGAGGGCGGTGAAGTGGACGCCATCATTGAGGTCAAGGGCCTGAAGCAGATGAACGACACTGGCGCCTTGGAAGCCATCATTGACGAAGTGTTGGCTGCCAATCCGAAGAACGTGCAAGAGTTCAGAGCGGGCAACAGCAAGGCCTTGAACGGCTTGGTGGGCCCCATCATGAAAGCCAGCAAAGGCAAGGCCAATCCTGCTCAGGTGAATGAGCTTTTGCTGAAGAAATTAGAAGGCTAAAGCAGTTTCAAATGCGAAAGTCACAACATCATGAGCCAGCTGCTGGACGATGCAATAACTGGTAACGGGTGCCGCGCCCGGTGCCCGTTAGAACCAACAAGCCCATCTCACGCAAGCCCATCAATTCGCGATAGGCAGTAGCCCGCGACACTTCGCAAAGGTTGACATATTTCTCAGTACTCATGCCGCCGCTGAACCCTTCAGGTTCTGCATCGTAGAGTTTGTTGATGGCTTTGCTTTGAGTGGGCGTGAGCGATGGATGTTGTTCACGCAGTTCAACCCAAAAACGTGTTTTGCGCATGGCCGCTTGCATCTGTTCCCAACTGCTGTCGGCGGCTTTGTGAATGCACACCACAAACCATTGAACCCAAGTGGTGACGTCCATGCTGCTGCTGCCAGTGGCCGCTTGCAATTGATCGTAGTAGCCTGTGCGTTGCTGCCATATTTGGTGTGACAGGCTCCATAAACGTTGGTCTGTTTTCAAGTCTTGCGCCAGTGCCATTTCAACCAAGGCGCGGCCAATGCGACCATTGCCATCTTCAAAGGGATGTATGGTTTCAAACCAAAGGTGCGCAACGGCAGCGCGCACCAAGCCATCTTGCTTTTGCTGACTGCTGTTGAACCATTGGATGAAGGCATTCATCTCTTGACCAACATCTGAGGAGTCAGGCGCTTGGTAGTGAACGATGTCGGGCTTGCCCATTCGGGGTGTGACGATTTGCATCGGCTCTTTGTCATTGCGGTACGCACCCGTGCGGATTTTTTGCATACCGCTGCGACCTGTTGGAAACAAAGCGGCTTGCCAGTCAAACAGCATGTCACGGCTTAGCGGTGTAAGGCTGTTTTGCAGAGCTGCTTGAAGCACATTCAATGTGGCCTCGGCGCGCGCATCGCGTTTGATTTTTCTGCCGTCTGACAAGCCAAGCCGCCTTGCGGCTGAGGCGCGCACTGAATTGACTTGCAACATCTCGCCTTCGATTTGTGCTGTGGCCAAAGCCTCGTCTGACCAACCCTGAAGTTGCAATGCACCGAGGTCTGCAAGTTGCAAGTGAGTGGCCAAGCCCATGGTTCTGCCTTGTGCAAACCGAGCAGCCGCCAGCGTGGGTTGCAGCGCTGCCAAGTCGACCTTGAAGTCAGGCCATTGAGGAGATTGCCAAAGGTACATGAAGCGTATTTTAAGGATTTACGCTTCAAATGTGAAGCGTAAATGACGGTTTTACGCTTCAAACCCCCTAATTGCGCCATAAAGTGGCAAGGAAATGCTCGGATTCTGGTTGGGCTTAGACCCCATAGCGGTCTCTGTACGCTTGCACCTTGGGCAGGTGTTGACCCATCTGGTTGCCAGTTTGCGTAGACAGGTAGGTCAGCAAATCGGACAGCTGTGCAATGCAGCACACACTCATGCCCAATGTGTTGCGCACATATTG
>SHXD01000088.1 GCA_009693505.1 Limnohabitans sp. | reverse complement strand
GTGGTCATTGAACGGACAAAGCTGTAAATTAAAGCGGCCACCAAGGCTGGCTTTAACAAAGGCAAAATGATTTCGCGCAGAGTGGTGAGCGTGCTGGCGCGCAGCATGACGGAAGCTTCATCCAGCGAACGATCGAGTTGTTTGAAAGCAGCGGTTCCTGCCCGAACACCCACTGGTAAATTGCGAAAAATAAAGCACAAGACAATGACCAAGCCAGTACCAGTCAATTCGACGGGTGGCACATTGAAAGCCAAAATGTAACTGACACCCAACACAGTACCCGGAATGGCAAATGTCAGAAGCGCTGCAAACTCAAATGCATTTTTGCCTTTGAAATCTGTGCGCGCCAAGAGCCACGCTATCAACAAGCCAAGGCCTGAACACACTGGCGCTGCCATTGCCGACAAACTCAAAGTATTGAAGAGCGAGTGCCACGCCGTGCCCGCCCATACCCAACCAAAGTCACCCCATTGCACATCAAAGGCTGTCTTGAAATGATTCAAGGTGAAGGTGTAATCGCGCCCCCACGTTTGAACAAAACCGCCCGCAAAGGCAAACACATAAACAACCAAGGTAAAGGCCAACCAGGGACCTGCCACACCTCTGCAAACATTCAAGACAACTGACGGCAAGTTCAACGGAACACCTGCATCGCCTTTGCCCGAGACAGTGGTGAATTGAGCACCCCTGAGAACTTGCTGCTGCAAGACAAAAACCGCCAAAGCAAACACGGTGAGTACCAACGACAAGGCTGCAGCCATGCCAGGGTCGATGGCCGCGCCTACGATGGCAAAGAAAATTTCGGTGGACAAGACCGAAAACTGACCGCCCAAAATAATGGGGTTGCCAAAGTCAGCCATGCTTTCAATGAAGCCCACCAAGAAAGCGTTGGCCAAGCCTGGTTTGAGCAGTGGCAAGGTGATGTGCCAAAAAGTTTGCACGCGCGTAGCACGCAATGTTTGCGAGGCCTCTTCTAGGGAAGGGCTGACGCCCTGAACAACACCGCGCATGATCATGAAAGCGATAGGCGTGAAGGCAAACATTTGCGCCAACCAAACGCCAAAGACGCCGTAGAACCAACGTGTCGCAGGGATGCCAAAAGCCCATTCCAATGCTTGATTGACCAAGCCAGATCGCCCAAACAACAAGATCAAACCTAAGCCCACCACAAACGGCGGCGTAATGATGGGCATGAGCGCCAAGGCGTTCAGGGGTTTGCCCAGGCGAGTGCCACTGCGTTCTGCCCACAGGGCAATAAGTGTTCCTAGAATGGTTGTGCCAGTGGCTGTGGCAAGGGCCAAGCCCAAGGTATTCCAGGCCACACCACATTGACGGCCAGCACTTAAACAGCCAAGACTCCAAATACGTGGAGTGCCAATGCGATCCCATACGGCCAACAGGGTAAGTTCACCCGTTTCGGCATAAAAGGCCGACACCAAAGAACGACTAACGGGATAAACCACAAACAAAGATAGCAATGCAACACACACCACGACCGCACTGGCAATGAACACATCGCCTCTGCAATAACCTAAGCGGGCCAAGCCTGCACCCAACAAAATAGTGAGTGACAACAAGACGCCAGCAGCGCCCCAACCCATGCCATATTGGCCTGATGCCAAAGGACCAGCCCACTGTTCTAAAAATTCAAATGACCAACCCACCGCGCCAATGGCAAAACCACTGACGGCCAAACCCATCAGGCCCAACAAAGCGCCAGCCACCAAAAAAAAACCTTGACGCTTAGGGTGCGCTAAGAATGGCATGGTGAGTGCGGTCAAACAAATTGAGAGCCCTGCAAACCCAAACCACAACCAAGGACGATCGTGCTGCAATACCTGCAAGAGCGCACTGGCAGTTTCTGGTCCGCCCCAAATGTGAGGCAAGGCCGACCATAAAGAACCTTGCTGAAGAAAATACCACGGCAATAAACCAAAACTAAGCAGGCCCAAAAGGGCCCACAGGGTTAAGGCTCGCTGAATTCTCAGCTCTGAATTCATTATTGCGGCAAGCTGTTAACTTCTTTTTCCCAGCGTTGGATCAAGCGCCTGCGCTCTGCAGTTTGACCATACTTGGCGTAGTCGTAGTTGATGAGCTTGATTTTCTTAAAATCAGGAACACGGGGGTCGACTTTGGTTTCTTTGTGTGAGGGCAATTGGAATTGCAAAGTTGCAGCACCCAAGGCCTGTGCAGAGGGCGTTAAAGCCCAATCGTAAAACTGCTTGGCTGCCGCCAAATTGCGCGCACCTTTGATGATGGACATAGAGCCAATTTCGGCGCCTGTACCATCGGCCGGTGTGATGGTTTCAATGGGGAAGCCTTGGGCTTTTTCACCCGGACCGTCGTGCACAAAACTGATAGACACTGTGGTTTCACCGCGTGCTACAGCCTTGATGGGGCCAGTACCTGAACGCGTATAGGTACTGATATTTTTGTGCAGCTTCTTCAAGTACTCGTAGGCCTGATCCTCTCCCATGAGTTGCACCAAGGTGGCAATCATGGTGTAGGCCGTACCGCTGGAAGCGGGGTTGGCAGATTGAATTTCGCCTTTGTACTCAGGTTTGAGCAAGTCATTCCAAGTTTTAGGAATGGGTAATTTTTTCTTGGCCAACAATTCGGTGTTGTAACCAAAGCCCAAGGGACCAGAGTAAATGCCCACCGTTTTGTAGCCCGATTGCTTAGCTTGCTGCTGCGCCCAATCGTGCAATTTGGGCAAGGTGGGTGATTTGTATTCAAGCGAGAGGTTTTGTTCAGCCGCTTGTAAATGTGGATCGCCTGTACCACCAAACCACACATCGGTTTTGGGGTTGGCTTTTTCGGCCATGATTTGGGCAATGGCTTCGCCAGACCCTTTCATGGTCAAGTTGACCTTGACGCCTTGGCTCTTTTCAAAGGTAATAGCAATCATGCTGCACCATGCCGCTTGCGCAGAGCAAATGACATTCACTTCAGTAGATTGTGCAAAGGACAATGGACTGGCCATACAACTGCCAGCGGTCAACAAAATACCCAACTGGATACGACGAGAAAATGATGTGAATTTCATTGGAAGTACTCTTTGATTCAAGTGGAAATATCATGACTTAAAAGTCATGCTTTCAACAAGAGGGAAAGCACTCATTTGAACTGAAAATGAACTGCCATTGACCCAAATCACACACTGGCTTTGGCACGCAATCGGCCCACGATACCCATAGGAAAGTAGTAAAAAGACAACATAAACAGCAAGCCCAGCCACAGCAACCAACGGTCGGGTGACAGCAGCGCCGCCAATAGGGGCCAAGCAGACGCCGCCTCACTGGCCCACCTTAGCAAATCTTGCAAATAACTTTGAGCCCACAAGAACAAGACTGCGCCAATGGCTGAGCCATAAACGGTGTCCATACCGCCGATCACAACGATCAGCAAAACGTCCATCATGATTTCAAAACTAAGAGACGTATCAGGGCCGTTGTAGCGCAGCCAAAGGGCCAACATCACATCAGCCATGCATGCGAACAAAGCAGATAGCACACTGGACAGTGTGCGATACATCACCACGCAATAGCCAATGGCTTCAGCTCTGAATTCGTTTTCACGAATGGCTTGTGGGAGAAGGCGGAGAAGACCTCAGCGGCTATTCCGTGGGTGCAGCAGGCGATGTCAATGGCGACGGCTTGGCCGATTTGATTGTGGGTGCACCTGGTTATGACGCTGCGCATGGCTCCGTTCAAACGGGTCGCTCTTATGTTATTTTGGGTGCCAAGACGAATGCTTTCAAAGCAGGTAGTTTTGTGGACGACATTGGCACCAGCGGCAATGACACCGTGGCATCTACAGGAGGTCAAACTTTGGCGGGCGGCAGTACGTTTGCAGGGACAGGTAACGACACTTTCACATCCAATGGCGCTGACGTTTTACTGGGCGGCAATGGCACCGATATTTTCATTCTGAATCAGAGCACCATCACTGCTATGCAAAACGTCTTTGGCGCTGGCGGAAATACTGCGCAGTTGGCCAGAATTGATGGCGGGGGTGGTATTGATACGATCCGCTTGGGAGGTACTGGCGCTTTGGACCTTAACCTCAGTTTGGTCAAAAACATCGGCGTTGGCAACATTGAAGGCATGAGTCGCATCAACAGCATTGAATACATCGACATGCGAACAGATGTGTATGCCAACAAATTGACCATTCGCGTTGACGATGTTCTGGACATGGCCGGTAGCAATTGGATCAATGCCTTGTCTGATTTCGCCGGTGAAGGAAGTTGGAAAAATAAGAACGGGGGCACCACAATGGATCAGAACATTTGAAGGTACCACCAAATCGTGGTTGATGGCACAAACCAAGACACCGTCAGCACCGCAGGTTGGACTTTGCAAACCACCGGCGCATTAAGTGGATGGAAAGTTGGAGACACTGCGGCTCGCAGTTAGAGCGTTTACATTGCAACCGATGGTCGGCCCGCCATGATGATGGTCGAACAGGCAATTGTGCCAAGCACAATTTTGTAAGATCCTTAAGGTGAGGCCCTTTGCATGGAGGCCTTCAAGCTTGCGTTCAAAGTGTCAAGCGCATCGGCGTAATGCGCGCGCGTGGTTTTGGACAAACCTGGTTTGGAAAGCGACTTTTCCAGCACATTTGACAATTGGCGTGCGTTCTCACGCATGATGCTGCGCGCATCTGCTGGCCAAGGGCCAGCAGGCTTCACCAACATATCAGCCATGCGGCGCAGTTGTTCGCGTTGCAAATTGCGGCGCAGCAGTGTTGTTTCTTGACCGGATTTGGCTTCAGCCCAAATGGCATCTTGCAAAGTATCGTAGACATCGGCCAGGCCTAGGGTATCTTTGGGATCGTTAACCCTCATGCCTACTTCTGCCAAGCGAGAAGCTACTGTAGGTGAATACACGTGCTCTAAAATACCCCTTTGAACACCAGCCACAAGGGATATCACTGACAGTTGAAAATTACTTTGAGGATCAAAACTGTTAAGCCGATCATTCGCGAGTCTAGCGATGAGTTCTGGTCTGAACTTAAAACTGTCAGTCCCGAAAAAATCTTTTGTAATTAAACTTAATGCTTCTTTTTGCTTGGAAGCACTAACCGGTTCAAAGAGGGGTTTGCTGCTACCAGCACGCTCTCGTCGAGTATGGATCCCGCCAATATATTTAGCAGCCAATGGTGCAGCGTTTGCCAGTTGTGCGAAACCACTCCTAAAACTTCTGGTAAGACGTTCATAACTATCACCGGTCGCTAAGTTCATATTTTGTAAGCGATCCCACAACTCTCTGGAAAGTTTCATTCGCAATTTGTAATAAGCCAATGGATCTGATCCTGAGTCAAACCGATTGACCAAAGGGTCCATGCCATTGAAACTGCCATATCCCGCATCCTGATCAGTATCAAATTGCAATTCACGTCGACTTGCATTTGACAAAATGTTTGTCAACCCTTGAATCTCTTGGCCCAGTTCAAATTGCTTATATCCAAATTCAATGGCCCAGTAGTCGTATGGACCTAAAGTTGACATCAGATACTCACCTTGTTTTTCACCCTTGGGGGAAATGTTAAAAGGGTTGTAATCCATTACAGAAGCAGAAATACCATTTATTTTGGTGAATTCAGGGTCCTGTATTTGCTTTAAGTCATAAGCACTAGACGCTCTGAAATTGTGCCTCAATCCGAGTGTATGCCCTACTTCATGCATGATCGTGTCTTTGACATAGGCTTGCGCTAATGCATCCGCGTCAGGTCCATCCAATTCAAGACCTCGCGCTTCTAAAAGATCGTATGCATAGTGCAATTCTTTTTCCGACTCCATTGAATGATCACAAAAATCAGCACCATATCTATTGAAAAGTCTGGAATCTTCATTGATAAATCTCCGTGCACTCCTTGCGAATCCATCTGAAATTCTGAGGTCAGCATCCAAGATTTCACCGGTTCTTGGGTCTGAATGTGATGGCCCACTGGCACTGTTAGCATCAGCGCCAGTAAACCATCTCACAGAAGCATGCTTTGCATCCATGGTATTGAAGTCGTCCGTGTTTTGCTGTTGTTTTACGACGATGGCATTTTTAAATCCCGCTTTTTCAAACGCTTTATTCCACTCTAAGATTCCTTGCTTGACCGAGTCTCGATATTTATCGGGAATGTTTTTATCCATCCAATAAACAATTGGTACTTTGGGCTCAGATACCGTTGCAGTCGCATCTTTCTTTTCAAGCCTCCAGCGTGTGATTAAATGTTTTTTGTAATTCACAGATAAATCTGTGGTGTAGTCGGTTCGAGCCACCGTGAAAAAACCCACACGTTCGTCTGCAACGCGTGTGGCCATGGGTTCTGGCAATGGCATGAAGCTGTAATAAAACGAGACAAACATGCTTCGCGGATCTGGCGTGGCGCTGGGTGGAGGCGGTGTGGGCACAGGTGAAGGCATCATGGGCGGCGCAGGCAACTTAGGCACCGAAAAATGCGCTTTCACTTCAAGGCCCGTTAAATTGGGCGTGTTTTTAATGCTGCTAAATGACGTGTTGCGCGTATCCAAACCAAACGGCATGCGAAAAGATGCTTCTATGCGCGTTTGATAGCCAGGAATATCGGAGAACAGCAGTGCATTGGCCTCAATCAAAATTGACTTGGTTTCTGGGTTGGGTGCAGACACAAGTGCTGCACTGCTCATCAAGCTGTCAGAAAAAGATTCCGACACAAACTGCGCTTGTGGCGTTCCTTCTTTGGCAAAGAACTGCGTGTTTTTGGCAATCAGCTGAACCTGATTGCCCACCTTGTGAAACTCTACCAACTTTGAGCCACCCATCTGGCTACCATACAAACCCCGCTCGCCCACAGAACGCGGGATGTTGTAGGAGAAGAAGAAGGGCTTGCCCAATTGACTGGGCAAGATTTCAAGCCAAACCTTTTCGTCTTTTTGGTGCAAGGTGAAAAAGCCAGGGGTCGACTTGGCGTCTTTCAGAATGTCTTTCATGGGGCGCAGCGCACCTGGGGCAGCAGGTGGCGTGGCGGAAGCTGCAGGGGGCGTTGCACTGGTGGGTGCAGATGCGGGCGCTGCGGACGAAAGGGGAGGCGTTTGTGACTGTGAAGGACTCCAAGCCAGTAAGCCGAAACATGCAACAGACATGAAAGAGAGTTTGAAGCAAGGTGTTTTCAATGCATGAACAGCCATAGGGGTTCCGAGTTAAAGAGGGCCAAATGTATACCTTGGATTCTAATTTCTTGGGTCTTCGGGTTAACACCAATATCTGTGATTTTATGGGGTTATCCAAGATGAAGCTTGAATACCAAATTTTCAAACAGCAGGGTTTGCACGTGTCTTACATCGACAGAC
>SHXD01000026.1 GCA_009693505.1 Limnohabitans sp. | reverse complement strand
ACTGACAGCTCCCAAAAAATTCCTCAACGTTGGCCGCCTTCTGTTTTGGGTCAAATGGCCAAAGGCCAATCGTTTGAGCACCACGCATTGGCTGCAGCTATTTTTCTGCGTTACACCTTGGCCAAAGATGAACAGGGTAAAGCTTTCACCCTTAACGATCCTCAGGCCGAAAGTCTGATGGCCATTGGTGCAAAACAAGCCACAGAATCACATGCATGTGTTCGCGCCTTGTTGGCGCGTGAAGATCTGTGGGGCAACGAACTGGCAGCCTCAGAAGCGTGGCTTGAGCGCGTTAGTTATTGGCACGACCAAGTGTTGCATCAAGGCGTTGACGCTACGGTGAAATACATCATTCAACAAAACTTCACATGAAAATCAAAGCCGCTCGCGTCATTGTTTGCAGCCCGGGTCGCAATTTTGTCACGCTCAAAATTGAAACCGATCAAGGCCTCACTGGCGTTGGCGATGCCACGCTCAATGGTCGCGAGTTGTCGGTGGTGAGTTACTTAGAAGAGCACGTCATTCCATGTTTGATTGGCCGCGACCCACAACAAATTGAGGATATTTGGCAATATCTCTACAAGGGTGCTTACTGGCGCAGAGGGCCGGCCACCATGACGGCCATTGCGGCGGTAGACACCGCGCTGTGGGACATCAAAGCCAAAATTGCAGGGCAACCCCTTTACCAATTGCTAGGCGGAAGAAGTCGTACCGCCATCATGTCTTATGCACATGCAACAGGCCGCGACACCGCCGAAACGGTTGACGAAGTATTGCGTCACAAAGAAATGGGCTACTTGGCCATTCGCGCGCAAAGCGGTATTCCCGGTCTCAACAAAGTCTATGGCGTCAGTGGCAACGGCCGCATGTACGAACCTGCCGATGGCCCTTTGCCAGACGAGCACGATTGGAGCACTGAGAAATATTTGAACCACACGCCCGGCTTGTTTCAAGCAGTGCGCGAAGCCGTTGGGCCCGACATTCATTTGCTGCACGATGTCCACCATCGCCTCACACCGATTGAAGCAGGCCGATTGGGTAAAGCTTTAGAGCCCTTTCATTTGTTTTGGCTGGAAGACCCCACGCCCGCAGAAAATCAAGAAGCCTTCAAACTTATCCGGCAGCACACCACTACGCCTCTGGCAGTGGGCGAAATTTTTAACACCATTTGGGACTGCAAAGATTTGATCGAGCAGCAGCTCATCGACTACATTCGCACCACGGTCACGCATGCGGGCGGCATCACGCACCTTAGACTGATTGCCAATTTGGCCAGCCTCTACCAAGTAAGAACGGGCTCCCACGGCGCCACCGATTTGTCACCTGTTTGCATGGGCGCTGCTTTGCACTTTGACACCTGGGTACCCAACTTCGGCATTCAAGAACACATGGCGCACAGCGAAGAAATGCTGTCAGTCTTCCCACACGATTGGCGCTTTGAAAAAGGCATGCTGTATTGCGGAGAATCACCCGGCCACGGGGTGGACATTGATGAAAAATTAGCTGCCAAGTACCCTTACCAGCGAGCCTATTTGCCTGTCAACCGCCTACAGCACGACGGCACCTTGTGGAGTTGGTAAAGTTTAAAGAACGCGCGCCAAAGAAGCTTGTAAATTCTCTGAAGGCAAACGCTTGAAGCCAGAGCGCGAAAAGCGTTGCATGCGGCCCATCATGAAGGCCACCAGCAAAGAAGCTGTGACTTGGGCATCCACTGTGGGCGTATCGCTTTGAGGACCGCCATCGCGCAATGATTGCTTGAACGCACTTTCTAGCTTGTCAAACAGCAAGTTCATGCGCTCTTGAAGTCGCTCGTTTTCAAACACCAAAGCATCTCCCGTCATCACGCGCGCCATGCCAGGGTTCTTTTCTGCAAATTGAAGAATGAGCGCAATGGTGCGAGCCACTTGCGCAGGGCCAGCGGGATCACGATCGGCAATTTGACGCACAAACGCAAACACCGATTGCTCGACAAAATCAATCAGGCCTTCAAACATTTGAGCTTTGCTGGCGAAGTGACGGTAAAGCGCCGCCTCACTCACGCCCAACTTGGCAGACAAAGCCGCAGTGGTAATGCGCTCTGCACCAGGCTGCTCCAGCATGCCTGCCAAGGTCTGCAAAATTTGCAGACGGCGCTCACCAGGCTTAGGACGCTTGCGCGTTGGCGCCTCCGCGGCACCAGATGCTTCGTCATCTGGTACGTTTTCTGAGTTGGTTTCTGTGTTCATGAAAATCCCCTGCTCAATGGCTTCGAATCATGGTGCCGAAAGCTTGGTCGGTCAAAATCTCAAGCAGCATGGCATGCGGTACACGGCCGTCAATGATGTGAACAGCGTTGACACCACTTTTAGCGGCATCCAAGGCGCCGCTGATTTTGGGCAACATGCCGCCACTGATGGTGCCATCGGCAAACAACTCGTCAATGCGTCGCGCACTTAAATCGGTCAGCAAGTTGCCAGCTTTGTCCAACACGCCTGGCGTGTTGGTGAGCAGCACCAATTTTTCTGCTTTCAGCACACTGGCCAATTTGCCGGCCACCACATCGGCATTGATGTTGTAGCTTTCGTTATTTTCTCCAAAACCGATGGGGCTGATGACGGGAATAAAAGCATCGTCTTGCAAAGCTTTGACCACGCTGGGGTCAATCGACTCGATCTCGCCCACTTGGCCCACGTCGTATTCCTTAGAAGGGTCTGCGTTGTCGAACATCTTGAGTTTCTTGGCCCGAATCAAGCCGCCATCTCGCCCTGTCAATCCCACTGCTTTGCCACCGGCTTGATTGATGAGGCCCACGATGTCTTGTTGCACTTCACCCGCCAACACCCACTCCACCACTTCCATGGTTTCGGCGTCGGTCACACGCATGCCCTGAATGAACTCGCCTTTTTTACCCAAGCGGTTCAAGGCTGTTTCAATTTGCGGGCCACCGCCATGAACCACCACAGGGTTCATGCCCACCAGTTTGAGCAGCACCACATCTTCGGCAAAGTCAGCTTGCAAGGCCGGGTCGGTCATGGCATTGCCGCCGTATTTGATGACCAATGTTTTGCCGTGGAACTTGCGAATGTAGGGCAAGGCTTGCGCCAAGATTTCCGCTTTGTCGCGAGGAGAAATGTGAGCCAAAGAATCGTTGTCAGTCATGATGGGCCGTCAAAGTGGAAACATGCAAGTCAGCGCTTGCTCATTGGATGCAAGGCATTCAGAGCCGTATTGTGAACACTTTTGGCGCTTTGTGCCTCACCCACACCCCAGGTTCACAAAATTTTTGTCAACATGGCGTCCACACCGGCTTGCCAAAGTGGCAACTTGAGTTGCAGCGCTTGTTCCAAGCGACTGCAGTTGAGCCGGGAATTGAGGGGGCGCGCAGCAGGCGTGGGGAAATCAGACGTGGGCACCGCCACAAAATCCCTGACCGCATAGTTCAAGCTGGGCTTCAACTGCTTGGCTTTGGCCAACACATATTCCGCGTAGGCATACCAAGTAGTCTCTCCGGCTGCAGCCAGATGGTAAATACCTGTTAGCGGTTGCGACGCTTGTAGGGCAAGGGCCGTCACATCGGCCAACAAAGCGGCTGCCGTGGGCGCGCCAAACTGGTCATTGATCACGGTCATTCGATCGCGCTCTTGGGCCAATCGCAACATGGTCTTGGCAAAATTACCGCCCTCGGTGCCATACACCCAACTGGTCCGAAAAATAACATGCTTAGCGCCTTGCTCAGCAATGCCTTTTTCTCCCGCCAATTTGCTGTGTCCGTAAACATTCAAAGGTGCAGTGGCATCTGTTTCAAGCCAAGGCGATTGTCCTGAGCCATCAAACACATAGTCGGTCGAGAAGTGAACCAAATAAGCACCGATGGCGGCGCAAACGCTCGACAAAGCTTCAGGCGCAAGTTCATTCACCCAAAAAGCTGTGTGTGAATCTGTTTCGGCTTTGTCGACGGCGGTATAGGCCGCCGCATTGACCACCACATCAGGGCCATACACGCGAACGGTCTCAACCAGACCCTCCAAGTTGCTCAAATCACCACAATGCGAGGTGCTGCTTCGATCAAGCGCCAACAATTCTCCCAGAGGTGCTAGGCTGCGTTGCAACTCCCACCCCACTTGGCCGTTTTTGCCGAGCAATAAAATTTTCATGCGGTGCTAACTAGGCGACTTAAGCCGTGTACTGCTTAGAAACCCAATCGCGATAAGCGCCACTTTGCACATGCGCCACCCATTCGGTGTTTTCCAAATACCAAGCCACCGTTTTGCGAATGCCAGTCTCAAAAGTTTCAGCTGGTTTCCATCCCAAATCTTTTTCTAACTTGCGTGCGTCAATGGCATAACGTCTGTCGTGACCAGGACGGTCTTTCACATAAGAGATTTGAGTGGTGTAACTGGCACCATCAGCGCGTGGGCGCAACTCATCAAGCAAGGCACACACCGTTTTCACAATCTCAATGTTGGGCTTTTCGTTCCAACCACCCACGTTGTAAGTCTCGCCCAATTGACCACCCTCCAACACGCGGCGAATGGCGCTGCAATGGTCTTTCACATACAGCCAATCGCGCACTTGCATGCCATCGCCATACACTGGCAAAGGCTTACCCGCCAGCGCATTGACAATCATGAGCGGAATGAGCTTTTCAGGAAAGTGCAAAGGGCCATAGTTGTTGCTGCAATTGGTGGTGACCACCGGCAAGCCATAGGTGTGATGCCATGCACGTACCAAATGATCGCTGGCGGCTTTGCTAGCGCTGTAAGGACTGTTAGGTTCGTACTGGTGGTGTTCTGTGAACGCAGGGTCTTGCGGTGCAAGGCTGCCATACACCTCATCGGTCGACACATGCAAAAAGCGAAACTGAGTTTGCGCTTCAGCACTCAAGCCATGCCAGTAGCCACGCACCGATTCCAACAAACGGAAGGTGCCCACAATGTTGGTTTCAATGAATTCACCAGGGCCATGAATGGAACGGTCAACATGGCTTTCTGCGGCAAAGTTGAGCACCGCACGGGGCTGGTGTTCGGCCAACAATTTGGGCAATAGCGCCACATCGCCTATGTCGCCCTGCACAAAAACATGCTGCGAATTGTTTTTCAAGGAGGCCAAAGACTCCAAATTACCGGCGTAGGTGAGCTTGTCGAGATTGACTATTTTTTCATCGCTGTGCGCCACCCAGTCCAAGACAAAATTGGCACCAATGAAGCCTGCGCCGCCGGTTATGAGAACGGACATGTTTTTTCTTTCCAAAACTGTATTTTAGAAGCCTTGGCAGGCATTGCGGCAGCGGTTAAAGTGAGGCTTTACCGGTCAACCCCTGAAGTTCGGAGTTTCCATGGCCCCCAGTACACCTAAAAAGCCCGCCAAAGGCGCATCCCATCCAAGTGAACCCCTGCACAGCGCCGCCTCTAAAGACATTTGGTTAGCGGGTCTGGGCGCCATGGCCCAAGCGCAAGCGGCAGCTCAGGAACAAATAAACGAGGCAGCGGCCCACTTCAACCAAATGACCCAAGGCCTCAGCGCTGGGCTTGTTGAGCCCATGGCCGCCAAGGTCGATCGGCTTGAACATTTGTTTGAAGACCGTGTGGCGCGTGCCCTCAAAAGTTTGGGGCTGCCGACAGCCCATGAAGTGGCTGGTTTGCAAGAACGTGTGGCCGCTCTGGAAGCGGCCTTGGGCAAAAGTGCAGCGCCTGAAAAGCCTAAAACGCCACCGCGAAAACGACCCCCTGCAAAAACCGCCAAGACAAGCCAGTAGCTCAAGCATGGTTAAAAAGGCCCCTCGACGCACCGCCGAGCGAATTGCAACAGTCTCTTTAGACTTGTTCAATCGCTATGGTGAACCCAACGTGTCGACCACCCTGATTTCATCTGAGTTGAACATCAGCCCCGGCAATTTGTACTATCACTTTCCCGCCAAAGACCAATTGGTCAGCCACCTGTTTGACAACTACAAAGAAGACATTCTGAAGTTACTAGACGCCAGCCAAGATGTGAAAGATGTGGAAGACGCTTGGTTCTTTTTACATTCCCTGTTCGAGCTCATTTGGGAACACCGGTTTTTGTACCGCGACCTGAACGATTTGCTGTCTAAAAATCGCCATTTGGAAACCAACTTCAAACACATCTTAGAAGTTAAAACTTCATCCTTGCACCAATTGCTACAAGCTTTGGCCAACCAAGGCCACATTCGCAACGAGCCCGAGACTTTCACCACCCTGTCGGCCAGCATGTCGGTGGTTGTGACTTACTGGCTCAGTTATGAATACGTGCGCAACCCCCGCCACGCCATGGAACCCGAGAGTGCTGGTGATGCGCTAGCGCGCGGTGCACGGCATGTACTTTTGCTGCTGGCACCCTACTTGGAAAATGAACAAGAGCGATTGCATTTGATGAAACTGACAAACGCTTACTCGCCAGATGCAGCTTAAAGCCCTCAGGCAAATCGCGTTTGCGCCAGCTTTAACAGTCCGTCAAAAATAAGACTGTCGACCAATTCAAATTGAATGGCCATGCTGGGTGCCATCTTCCAACCCGCACCACCCGTCATGACGCAATGTGGCTCAATGCCTGTGTGCTCCCTTAGGTGATGCACCATGCGCTCACAGGCGCCCGCAATGGCATAGGTGCCGCCACTGGTAAGGGCATCGCTGGTGTTGGTGGGGAAGGGCCTGACTTCGCCCGTTGGTACGTGCAATCCGGCTGTACCCGATTCGAGGGCGCGCAACATAATGCCGTGCCCTGGCAAAATGAAACCACCTAAAAATTTGCCATGCTGATCGAGGGCTTCCGCCGTGACGGCAGTGCCCACCATGACCACCACCAAAGGTTTCTCCAATCCTTGAGCCAACATGCGATGGCGGGCACCCACCATGGCCACCCAACGGTCTGAGCCTAAGCGAGTGGGATGGTCGTAGCCATTGCTAATACCGGCTTCTGAGTTGGAAGACACCACCCATTGCGGGGAGACATCCCAAAGTTCCATTTGCTCTTGAACTCGCCGCTTCACAGCATCACCGGCCACCACGCAGCCCAGCATGTGTTTAGGCACAGGCAAGCTGGCCCATGGCCCGTCTGCGAGGGTTTCGATGTTCTCTAAAAATTCCGCGCCCTGTGCCAACACATTGGCTTGGGTATGCGGCCGGTCGTAAAGCGCCCATTTCAAGCGGGTGTTGCCGACGTCGATTGCCAAAAATGTCATATGCGGATGATAATGATTTTTATGTTCCCTTTAATCAAAATCTCAAAAAGTCTGTCCCCCTATGAGCGTGGCCTTGAATTTGGCAAGGCCAGCGCAGTTCAAGCCCAGCACAGTCGCATCACCTATGCACGTTTGTTTGCCACCTGTGGCATCTCTTGGACAGATGCTTGTGAGCGTGCCAAAAGTTACACACAGGTCATTCAAGCCCTTGACCCTGCTTTGTTGCCAGAGATGCAGGGCATGGCCGATGGCGCTGCTTTGAAGTTCGAAGACATCTTGGCGCTCAATTGCAGAACAGAGATTTTGCCACCCAACTTTTTAAGCGATGACACCCAAGAAGGCGCCTTGGCCTTGGTGGCCAACACCGCCATGGGCTTACCTGATTGGACTTTAGAAGCTGATGGCGAAAACGCTTTAAAAGACGTTTGGAAGGAAGGCGAATGCACGTCCTTGTGCGTCAATGCTTTGGGCAGTGCAGATGGCCACGCTTGGTTCTCGCAAAATTGGGACTGGGTGGGTCGGCAACGCCCGGCCTTGGTCATTCTTCAATCTTATGACGAACAAGGCCGTGCTTTCACCACCCTCACCGAAGGCGGCATGTTGGCCAAGATTGGCATGAGCGAAGGCGGCTTGGCCATTGGCCTGAACATTTTGCGATCGGTCGCAGATGGCGCCACGCCAGGGGTGCCTGTGCATGTGGTGCTGAGGCATTTGTTGTCTTGTCAGTCTGTGGCCGAAGCGCGTTTGGCACTGGCACGCATTCAAACTTTTAAGTTTGGCGCTGCGTCCAATATTCCCGTGGCTGACGCCATGGGTGAAGTAGCGTGTTTTGAAATTTCACCGGGTGGTTGGGGTGAAGTGAAACCTGTCGATGGGTGTGTGGTGCACACCAACCATTTCTTGTGTGACTCATTGAGAGATCAACAATCGCCCATGGGCCTGGCCTTGTCCAGTACGCCTCGTTTGATCAGTGGTCTGCGTCATGCAGAGGCTGTGAAGAACGATCAACGCATTGGTTTTGAAGAACTGCAAAATTTCCTGCGCGATGAGTCAGATGGACTCTGGTCTATTTGCCGGAGCCCCGACCCCGCCATGCCGCCCGAAGCCCGCGTCGAAAGCGTGGCCGGCATCATCATGTTGCCGCACACACGCTCTATTTGGATTGCCCCCAACGTCCCTAATTTGGTGGCGTTTGAAAAAATTACTTAAATTTGAGGGCGAGGAATAGGACACACAGACTCATAGGCACGTGAAGCCCTAAGCACCATGGCATCGTCAAACATGCGCCCTACAAATTGCAAGCCAATGGGTAAACCGTCTTTCGTCAGTCCACAAGGAACAGAGGAAGCAGGCTGCTGCGTGAGGTTGAAGGGATAGCTAAAAGGCGTCCAACCCAACATGGCTTCGGGCGTCATCGCTTGTTGACCGGCAGGACGCGCATCAAATGCTGGCACTGACACAGAAGGCGTGACCAACAAATCGTATTTCTGCATGAACTGACGCATGTGCGAACCTAAAACACCACGCTTTAAATTCAATTGCTGTACGTCCATGGCACTGAGCTTTTGACCCAGCACAGCTTCGGCTTTGAAATCAGGGTCGGCCAAAGCTTGTTGCTCAGCCGAGAGGCCGTTCCAAACCGAGAGCGCACCCAAGAACCACAAACCCGTTGTAATTTCCAGCGGGTCTTCAAAGCCCGGATCGACTTGCTCTACGTGTGCACCCAAACTTTGCAAAACTTTCACAGCCGCCTCTACAGCGGCAGCCACATCTGGGTGAATATTTTTGGCATAGCCCAAGGTGGGTGAATAGGCAATTCGCAAACCGCGAATACCGTCTTCCAATCCAACACAATAATCTGTGGCATCGGGTGGCAGTGAGGTCCAATCACGCGCATCGGGCTGCTTCATGACATTCATCATGAGCGCTGCATCGCGCACACTCATGGTGTGAGGGCCCAAATGCGCCACCGAACCAAAAGGCGAAAGTGGGTAAGCCGGCACCCGACCAAAGCTGGGCTTCAAACCAAAGTTGCCGCAGAAAGCCGCTGGTATGCGAACACTGCCCGCACCATCAGTGCCCACACCAATCGGCCCCAAACCCGCAGCGACTGCAGCGGCGGTACCGCCCGAAGAACCGCCTGGCGTTTTATCGGTGTTCCAAGGGTTGCGCGTAATGCCTGTGGCGGGTGAGTTGGTTTCACCTTTGCAACCAAATTCAGGGGTGGTGGTTTTGGCAAACAACACCGCGCCAGATTCGCGCAAGCGCGCTGTGACAGGCGCATCGACTTCCCAAGCCTGGTTGGGATCGACGGTACGACTGCCGCGCAATGTGGGCCAGCCACGCGTGAGGATCAAATCTTTGATGGATGCGGGCACGCCTTCCAATGCGCCTACCTCAGCACCCCCGTGCAGACCGGCTTTGCGATGCGCTTGCCACTTGGCCTCGCTGGACTTGGCGCAGTTCATAGCCACTTTCTCATCGACCAATGTGAAGGCGTTGAGCTTGGGATTGATTTTCTCAATGCGCGCCAACAAAGCTTTGGTTGCATCCACAGGCGATGCTTGACCACTTCGATACAGATGCAGCAATTGCTCTGCTGTGCATTGCGTCAAATCTGTGGACGTGTTGTGAGCGGTCATGGTCGTGTCCTAGTTTGAGGGCTGAGTTTTTTCCAAGGAAAATCGCCGGGGTCTGCTGCCATGGGGCCAGGCGCCTTGGCCACAATGACTTGAGAAGCAATGGGTGTGAAGTCTGCGCGGAAGTGGTTGGAACTTTTGGCCACCACGACTTTCATTTTTTCAGCATGAATGCCAACGGTGCGCAATAACTCACGATCAAGCAATTGCATTTTGCCGCTCACCACAGCCACCAAAATGCCTTCAATTTCCAAGCAAGCACTCAATCCCATTTGAACGGTCACACCCGTCATCATGGGACCTTTTAAAACACATCGACCATCGCTGAGCGCCTTGACTGTGAACCTGCCTTGCACAGGCGGATCACTTAGCTGGCCCGTAAAAATGGGAACCGATTTACCCAGCGCGCAATCGATTTGCGCACCAATGCCAGCGTCGTGGGCCATCTTTGCGGTATCGGGATCAAACATCAAGCCCAGCGCCACCTGACCCGGAAAAACTTTGCCAGCGCCTTGCTGGAGCAAGGCATGCAGCATGCCAGTGGTGTTGCTGTCGCCGCCTGCACCCGGGTTGTCTTGGGTATCGGCGATGACCACTGGCAAAGAGGCGGTGGCTGCTTTGGCCATGGCCTGAACCACCGCTTCGCGAGCAGGCAACCATTCAGGCTTCCACAGCGATGGCTGGCTGACCGCTTGGAAAAGTTGTTCAACCACTTTTTCTGCTTGCTCGCCATGTCCCCACACCACAGGTCCACATTCGTCGAAATCAGCAGCAGGAAATCCCATGCAAAAACTCAACATCACACCCGAGTCGTGATCGAGTTCGAGCAACTGCTCATAGGCCGTTTTGGCAGGCTCCATCCAAGTGCTTTGAGCATTCAAAGAAATCAAATACGGGAAACGCCGTGCATGCATGGGTTCTTTGCGGCCCAACTTTAAACGTCGTTGCATCAGTTGTGCAGCCAACTCACCGGTATCGGCCATGTCAATGTGCGGATAAGTGCGGTATGAAACCAATCCATCACTTATTGCCAGCATGCGCTTTGTGACATTGGCGTGCAAATCTAGACTGGCAATAATGGGAACAACAGGGCCTACCAACTGCCGAATGCGCCAAAGCAATTCACCTTCGCTGTCGTCTGCATTTTCCGCCACTGCCGCACCATGCAAATCCAAATACACACCGTCCAAGCCTTGAGGCAAAGCATGCTGTACATCCTCCAAGATGGCTTGGCTGATTCGCTCAAAAGCATCCTTGGTCACATACGAAGAAGGTGTGGCACCCGCCCAGGCAGAGGGCACAAGCTCCCAGTGCAAACGCTTGGCCACATCGATGAAGCCGGCAATGGGAATATTGATGCCGGAGAGTTGCTCAATCACCGCCTGCCCGCGCATGAAAGCGGGAAAAGATTCACCGCGATTGAACGCAGTCCAATCGGCCAAGCTAGGGGCGAAGGTATTGGTCTCGTGCTGATAACCAGCGATCAAAATGCGTGTCATGGCAATTTTTGGGATTTAAAAAACGATTAAAAAATAGCAGGGGGTGCTGCTTCAAATAATTTGCGTGTGTAAGCGTGTTGTGGTGAAGCGTACAACTCAGCAGTGCGCCCTGCCTCCACAATTTCTCCTTGGTGCATCACGATCACATGATCGCAAAGCTGAGCGGCCACACGCAAATCATGCGTGATGAACAGCATGCCCAAGCCCAGTCGCGATTGAATTTCTCGCAGCAAAGTGAGAATCTGCGCCTGCACACTGACATCGAGTGCGCTCACAGCCTCATCGGCCACCAACACTTTAGGTTCGCAGGCCAAAGCGCGTGCGATGGCCAGTCGCTGTCGTTGCCCACCACTGAATTGCGTGGGGTATCGGCTGAGCGCCTCCACAGGCAAGCGAACTTGTTGCATCAAGGTTTCAGACAGTTTGCGTGCTTGGTCTTGCGACATGCCAAAGTTAATGGCACCTTCCACAATGGACTGGCCCACTGTGCGTCGTGGATTCAATGAACGATTGGGATCTTGAAAAACCACCTGCACATGACTGCGCAAAGGCCTCAATTGACTTTCGCTCAAAGTGGCTATTTCATGATCGGCCCAATGAATCTCGCCTGCCGTTGGATCAATCAATCGAATCAAGCAACGAGCCAAGGTCGATTTTCCCGAACCAGACTCCCCCACAATGCCAATCGTTTCACCTGCGCGCACGGCTACGCTTGCAGCCTTCAAGGCATGCGTTTCATGACCACGGCCTAACCAATCTCGGCTGACATACGTTTTCGTAACGGCTGTGCCCTTCAAGATGGCAGCGCCTTGCGCCTCTGGCCTTGGCGGCGGCGGCGTCATGCTGGGTACGGCCGCCAACAGGGTTTGGGTATAGGCCTCGCGCGGCTGTTTCAATACCTGATCGCAAGTGCCTGACTCCACTGCGCGGCCTTGGTTCATGACCAACACATCGTCTGCAATTTCAGCCACCACGCCCATGTCATGCGTAATGAACAGCACAGCGCAACCTTGCTCGGCTTGCAACTGAGAAATGAGTTTCAAAATTTCTTTTTGCGTGGTCACATCCAAGGCTGTGGTGGGCTCATCACAAATAAGCAAAGCAGGTTTCAAAATAACAGCCATGGCAATCACAATGCGCTGCCTTTGGCCGCCACTTAACTGATGCGGAAAACTGCTGTACATGCGCAACGGGTCTGGCAACTTCACACTTTCAAACACACGCAAAACTTCCGCCTTGCGTTTCTCGGATGACCAATCGGTGTGCGTGGCCAACAACTCATCCACTTGATCACCGCATCGCATGACCGGGTTGAGCGCAGTCATGGGCTCTTGAAAAACCATGCCCATGGCCTGGCCTCGGAGTTCACGCAATCGGGTCTTAGGTGCTTTCAGCAGTGCTTCACCTTGCAGCAAAATTTCGCCATGATCGGCTTTCAATTCTTTGGCCAACAAACCCATGACGGCAGTTGCCATGACAGACTTGCCCGACCCCGACTCGCCCACCACGCACAAAGTTTTGCCTCTTTGAATGCTGAGGCTGATGTGCTCAATGGCATGCGATCGATCTGCGCCCTTTGGCAGCGCCACCGATAAATTGTTAATTTGCAAAACAGTGTCTGACATCAAGCACCCCGTCTTGCAAATTTGGGATCGAGCACATCTCGCAGGCCATCGCCCAACAAATTCACAGCCAACACAGTGGGCACCAAAAACAAAGCGGGGTACAAAACATTGCCAGGGTATTGACTAAACTGCACGCGCCCTTCAGCCATGATGTTGCCCCAGGTTGGAATGTCGGGTGGCAGGCCCAAACCCAAGAAACTCAAAATGGCCTCGGTTAGCACAGCTGAGGCCGCAACGAAGGTGCCTTGCACAATGAGGGGCGCCAAGGCATTGGGCAAAATATGGCGAAACAAAATGATGTGCGTCGGCGTGGCCAATGCACGGGCTGCTTCTACAAAAGGTTCTTCGCGCAGACTGAGCACCAAGGAACGAACCAGCCGCGTCACACGGGGCACTTCCGGAATGGCAATGGCAACCACCACCGTTGAGATGGTGGCACCCAAAGCGGCCACCAAAGCAATCGCCAACAAAATAGCAGGAATGGCCATGAGGCCATCCATGAAGCGCATCAAGACCGCATCAACCGTTCGGAAATAGCCAGCCAACATGCCCATGCCGCCGCCCAACACCAGGGCCAACACAGCGGTGCAAGCCCCCACCCCCAAGGACACGCGCGCACCATAAACCACACGGCTGTACAAGTCACGGCCAAAGCTGTCGGAACCCAGCCAAAATGTATGTTGCACTGTGCTGCCATCGAGCAATGCAAACTGTCCTGACACACCCACAGCCTTGTTGATGAAATTAGAGTCCATGGCACTCGGGTCAACCGTGCCTAAAAAGGGTGCCAGAAGTGCCACGAAAATCATGGTGCCTAAAACCACCACGCCAAATTTGACAGAGCCATTGGCCCACAAGCGTTGCAAGTTATTCATCAGTAACGAATCCTTGGGTCTAGCACCAAATAACTTAAATCAACCAGCAAGTTAATGAGCACATAACTGACTGAGAACAAGAGCACCAAACCTTGAATGACTGGAAAGTCGCGGTTCAAAACAGCGTCCACAGTGAGTGAGCCCAAACCAGGAATGGCATACACGGTTTCAGTCACCACCACACCGCCAATGAGCAAGGCAATGCCAATGCCCACCACCGTCACAATGGGTACTGCCGCATTGGCCAAGGCATGGCGCAACAAGACCGCAGATTCAGAAATGCCTTTGGCCCGTGCGGTGCGAATGTAATCTTCTGTCAGTGCTTCCGACACACTGGCCCGCGTAACCCGCGCAATGAGCGCCACATAAATCATGGCCAAGGTCATCCAAGGCAAGATCAGTTGTCGCATCCAAGCCCAAGGCCCTGCGGCCGAAGGGCCACTTATCGATTTGTAACCTTGCACTGGCAACCATTCCAAGCGAATGGCAAACAAGTAAATGAGCAAATAGCCAATGACAAACACAGGGACCGAAAATCCTGCTACAGAAAATCCAGACAACAAGCGGTCAAGCCATCCGCCCATGCGCCATGCAGCCACAGTACCCAGTGGCACAGCAATCAAAAGGGCCAAAATGACGGTGCCAAATGCCAAGGACAAAGTAGGCTCAACACGTTGCGCAATGAGCTCCGTGACAGGCTTGTTCAAATAATACGAAAAGCCAAGATCACCTCGAAAAACATTGCCCATCCAGATACCGTACTGAACGGGAATAGATCGATCCAAACCCAATTGGACTTGGATCTTGGCAATGTCATCGTTGGTCGCACTGTTGCCCGCAATCACCGCCGCAGGATCACCCGGGGCCAACCTCAAAATGAGGAAAACCACCAGTGACACCACAAACAGCACCGGCAGCACCGCGAGAATGCGGCGCAACAGGAATTGAAGCATGGTTTAGTTTTTCTTCATGTTCCAAAGCAGGGGGACGCCAGGTGTGACCAACATGCCGGAGACATTGCTGCGCAGAGCCGCTGGGCTGATGTACTGACCCAATGGGGCATGGGTTGCAGTTTCAAAGGCCACACGCTGAATTTCAGTGGCAATTTTCTTTTTCTCTGCAACGTCTATCGTGCGTGCAAAACGACCCTTCAAGTACTCTAGGCGAGGCTCATCTTGCCAACCAAACCAACCATTTTGGCCCTTGGCGTTGAGCATGGCCATAGACAGTGGGTTGGCAATATCACCTGCCGTCCATGCCGTCAGAAAGATGTTCCATCCACCTTGAGCAGGCGCATCTTTTTTGGCTCGGCGTGCCAACAAAGTAGCCCAGTCCATTTGTTGAAAGTCAACTTTGAAACCAGCCGCTTGCAACTGCTGCTGCGCCACCAAAGGCAACTTGGCAATAGAGGCCAAATCGGTGGGGCGCATCAAGGTCACAGGCGTGCCGTCATAGCCGGCTTCTTGCAACATTTGTTTGGCCTTGGCAGGATTGGCAACGCCTGTGAAATAGCCAGTGTCTTCATCGGAATACATAGTGCCGCAAGGGAACATGCTTCGGCACAGACGACCCAACTCGGGTACGCCCACTTGGGTATTGATGTAAGCCTGCTGGCCCATGGCCACCATGGCAGCTTGCCTGATTTTGGGATTGTTAAAGGGGGCATGCAAGTGGTTAAAGCGCAAGATGAATTGCAAACCTGCAGGCGCGAAGTTTTCAACACGCACGCCTTCGGTTTTCTTCAAGGCGTCCATCTGCTCAAAGCTAGGTTGCTCAATGATGTCAACTTCGCCGGCTTTCAGAGCATTGAACTGCGTTTGAGTGTCGCGAATAATGACCCACTCGACGCGGTCAAAATTAACGGGGCGGCCACCCGCCATGGCACTGGGCGCCTCAGGGCGTGATTTGTATTTGGCATTTTTCGTGTACACCACCAAAGCGCCTGGTTTGAATTCATCTGCTTTGAAAACAAAGGGGCCGGAACCAATGTGCTCTTTAATTTGCTCAGTGCCAGGCGTGGCAGCGATGCGGGCCGGCATGATGAAAGGCACATTGGAAGAAGCTTTACCAAACGCATCCAACACAATGCCACACGGCTGGTTCAAAATAATTTTGAACGTATTGGCATCGGGCGTTTCATAACTTGTGATAAACGTCGACAAGATGCCGCCCATGGCATCGCGACTGGCCCAGCGCTTCAAAGAAGCCACCACGTCTTCACTGGTCACCGGCTTGCCATCGTGAAACTCTAAGCCCGAACGCAGCTTGAAGGTCCAAGTTTTTTCGTCTTTGGATATTTGATACGAGTCAACCATTTGGGGTTTGATTTGGCCCTTGGCGTCTTCCGTGAACAAGGTGTCGTAAATCATGTAAGCGTGGTTGCGCGTTACGTAGGCCGTGGTCCAGATGGGGTCTAGCACGGTGAGGTTGGCATGCGGCACAAAGCGCAATACTTTGTTGTTGGCGGTCTGCGCGTGCGCAGTGCCACCGGCCATCATGGCCATGCTGAGGGAAAGACTGGCTGCAAAAAGTGAACGGCGTTTCATAAGGGTTTACTCCAAAAGAAAATAAGCTGAAATTGCAAAGTTCTTGGTAATTCCAAGTTCAAAATGGCTTGACTAGAAAACACCCCCACTATAGACCCCCTGAAAGCAAAATAAGCTCATGGTCATCCCCAATATGCCCGCGATGGACTTGTCCAAAGCCATTCACAGCAAACAAGTGTCCTGCCGCGAAGTGATGCTGGCTTATTTGAGTCAAATCGAAAAATACAATCCTGCAAGCAACGCCATCGTCAGCCTAGCGCCTCAAGAAGCACTTTTGGCCCAAGCTGACGAACGCGATGCCCAACTGGCCCGCGGAGAATCGATGGGTTGGATGCATGGCTTGCCTCATGCCGTGAAGGACTTGGCAGATGCAGCTGGCTTTCGCACCAGTCTGGGTTCACCCCTCACACCTCACTCGCCAGTGGCCCAAGATGGTCTGATGGCCGCTCGCATGCGTGCTGCAGGTTGCATCATGATTGGCAAAACCAACACGCCTGAATTTGGTTTGGGTTCACACACTTTCAATGAAGTTTTCGGTGCTACCCGAAATGCTTGGGACCCTAGCAAAACGGCAGGCGGTAGCAGTGGCGGTGCTGCTGTAGCGCTGGCGCAGCGCATGTTGCCTGTGGCCGATGGCTCTGACTTTATGGGCAGCCTGCGCAATCCAGCGGGGTGGAACCATGTCTATGGCATGCGCCCATCGCAAGGGCGAGTACCCAGGCCATCGGTGCCCGATGTATTCATTGCTCAATTGGGCACTGAAGGGCCCATGGCGCGATCGGTGTCTGACTTGGCCATGTTGCTGTCAACGCAGGCTGGCTACGATGAGCGCGCGCCTTTGTCGATCAAGGAAAGTGGCGACGCATTTGCACAAAACCTAGAAACCAGCATGAAAGGCAAGCGGGTCGGTTGGTTAGGCAACTTGAATGGCTACTTGCCCATGGAATCTGGCGTTCTGGAGGTTTGTCAAAGTGCGCTTCAAGTTTTAGAAACTACAGGCTGCAGAGTAGACGCTGCGACATTGGCCATGAAGCCCGAAGAAATTTGGGATGCTTGGTTGGTATGGCGCGAAGCACTGGCAGGGCCAAGTGCAGGGGCGTTTGCTCACCTGCCCAATTGGCGAGAGAAAGTAAAGCCCGAAGCGCAATGGGAATACGACCAGTCCATCAACTTGTCAGGCAACCAATTGATGAAGGCCAGCGCCACCCGCACCCGTTTTTACCAAAGCATGCTCACCTCGTTTGAATCGTTTGACGTGTTGGCCATTCCTTCAGCGCAAGTTTGGCCATTCGATATCAAAGAGCGTTGGCCGAAAACCATTGCTGGCCGCACCATGGACACCTACCATCGCTGGATGGAAGTGGTTGTCTATCCAACATTCGCAGGGCTGCCCGCCATCAGTGCGCCTGCAGGCTTCAATGCGCAAGGTTTGCCCATGGGCTTGCAACTCATTGGCAAACCCAAAGGGGATTTTGAATTGTTGCAAGTGGCCCATGCCTATGAAATGGCCGCCCAAGATCTGATTCAAAAGCGTCCACCCGGGGTTTAAAGCCAGGGTGCTTTTCAAGCCTTGAATTTTTAACGCATGGCTCCCGTCAAAGTGAGGCTGGCCAGCGCCATCACTTTGGCCGAGTCGACCAGTTCTTGAATACCTACATACTCATTGGGCTGGTGCGCCAAATCCAAAATACCCGGACCATAAGCAATGCAGTCTTTCAGCTTGCCGGTTCGCACAATGTGCTTTTGGTCGTAGGTGCCTGGACTGGAAATGTAGGAAGGCTCGCGTCCCAACACACGTGCAATGGCACGGGCAGTGGCATCGACCACAGGTGCATCGCGGGGCGTAGCAGTAGGCACAAAACTCATGATGTCGCGAATGCCAAAATCAAAACCGGGGCGCGTGCGTTTCAGTTCATCGAGCATGTCAATGATTTCTTGCTTCACTGCTTCCAAATTTTCTTCTGCAATAAAGCGCCGATCGAGCACGGTGCGACAGCTGTGCGCCACCACCGGCGAAGGCGAATCGGCAGTGGGCCAACCTCGCGCATCGAGTGCATAGTGCTGCTCAACTTGCCCGCCGTGAATGCTGTTGATGTTCAAGGTGCTGACACGCGCACCAGGCGGCTCGACAGGCTCAGACGTATGGCGCTGTTTTAATCGCGGTTGCAATTGGGTTTCAAGCAAATGAATGAAGGCACTCATGTGGTTGATGGCGCTGTCGCCCAAGAAAGGCATAGAGCCATGCGCAATGCGTCCTTTGGTTTCAACCTCACCCCACCAAACACCGCGATGCCCCAAACAAATTCGGTCAACGCCCAATGGCTCCGGAATGATGACGTGATGCACACGGGGCTTGCTGAAATAACCGCGCTCTGCCAAATAGCCCACCCCCGCAAAGCCGCCTGACTCTTCGTCGACGGTACCGCTGATTTCAAGTGCGCCTGGAATGGGCATGCCCGATTCAATCAGTGCTTCACACGCAATGATGCTGGCAGCCAAACCACCTTTCATGTCACAGGTGCCGCGGCCGAAAATTTTGCCATCGCGAATTTCAGCGCCGAAGGGGTCGGAGGTCCAGCCACTGCCGGCTTCGACCACATCAATGTGGCTGTTGAAGTGCACGCACTCGCCAGAGCTTGACCCTTGCCAACGCGCCACCACATTCACACGGGGCTTTGCATCGGAGTCACCCGGGGCGCCAAGCGCACGCACATATTCAACGGCAAAACCTCGCGGCTTCAGTCGTTCTCCAATGTACCTGGCGCAGGCTTCGTAGGCATCACCCGGCGGATTGACGGTGGGAATGCGCACCAAGTCTTGTGTGAGGGCCACCACTTCATCGCGCTTGGCCTCAATGCGTGCCAAGACAGCTTGAATTTGTGGGCTGAGCGCCTCAGCGGTGGTTTTTGAATTCATCAGTTTTGTCTCCAAGGCAGGCCGCGCATTCTCCAACCGCCTACATTTCCGCGATGCGCATGGGCATCGGGATCTCCTTCAAAGCCTTCCAAAATATTGAAGGCCTCAATGCCCAACTGAGTCGCCCTTTGTGCCGCAGCCACTGATCTCACACCGCTTCGGCAGAGCAACACAATTTTGAGGCCTGCGGCCGCAATGGCTTGAATGCCTGGATCAAATTCCGGATTCACATCAACCACAGGCCACTGCTTCCAAGCCAGCGGCTTGGCTTCGGGCACAAAGCCCACCCAAGCACGTTCTGCATCAGAGCGCACATCGACCATCACAGCCTCGCCCGACTGCACCCAGTGCCACGCCAATTCAGGCGATACATCGCCGGCATAGCCTTGGGCTGGCCGAATGCTTAAGACATCGTTTCGCATGGGTTCTCCTCCGGCGTCTTGCCGTAAACCAGAATTTAAATTGGCGGGTACCACTTCATCCATTCGACGCGGCTTAGGCAGGTTCAGATTGTTCATGGTTTCAACAAACTGCGCTTTGGATTGGCCCGCTACACGCACATTGTGTTGCATCTCTTGCGCAATGCTGGAATGGCTTCGACCTTGGTAATCATGACCTGGCCAAACCGTGGTGCCTTCAGGCAATTTGAACAAGATCTCAGTCAGGCTGTGATACAGCGCTTCAGCACTGCCCGACTGAAAGTCTGTGCGGCCGCAGCCCTGAATGAGCAAGGTATCGCCCGTGAAAACATGCCCAGCTTCGTTGGCAGCCACATAAAAACTCATGCTGCCTGCCGTATGGCCAGGGGTGTGCAAAGCCTTGAGCGCAAACGCGCCAAATGAAATCATTTGACCATCAACCAGTTGCACCGAGGCTGTGCCAATGTGACAGCCCTCAGGCGCTGCCGTTTTCAAACCCAAATGTTCAGCCAGTAAACCTGCGCTGGTCATGTGATCTGCATGCGCATGGGTTTCTAAAGCCCAATTGACTTTGAGGCCTTTGTCTTGAATGAGCTTTTGATCGCGCTCAATTTGATTGTCCACAGGATCGATGATGACGGCATCTAGCGACTCAGGGTCAAAGACCAAATAGGTATAAGTGCTGGAATGGCTGTCAAACAGCTGAATGACTTGCGCTTGCGAGTTAGGCATGGCTGGCCTTAGGCAAATTTCGTGAGCATTGCGGCCACATGCTCTGCCGATTGATCACCTTGCTCAATCATGCAACCCACCATGGCAAAAAAAGATTTGTCCAAAGCTTTGCGAGAAGCAGCCATTTGCTGCGCAATTTTTTCGCAGTCAGCATCGGTCTCAATGAGTTTTTGCAAACCCCGCAATTGGCCTTCAATTCGGGCCAGACGGGCACAAAGGGCTTTCTTTTTTTCAGGGTCGGCAATACGGCTCATGGAAATCTTTCTGGAGGACAACAAATTATGATAACTTTTGCCGGCCTTTTTAAACATATTTTCGGAACCCTGCTTGATGCTTGCTAATTTGCACCCTTATTTCACCGCTGGACTCGGCGGCATTCTCATTGGATTGGCCAGTTGGCTGCTGTGGTGGGGCCTTGGCCGCATTGCGGGCATTAGCGGCATTGCCTCTGAAGTCATTGCTTCACCCGTGCAAGCTGACTCTTGGCGATGGGCGTTTTTGGCAGGCTTGATTTTGGGGGGCTGCCTTTTGGGTCAGGGCCTCGAGATACCCACTTTGCCCACAAGGCCCTTGAATTTGCTCATTCCTGCAGGGCTTTTGGTGGGTGTTGGTACCGTCTGGGGCAGTGGATGCACCAGTGGCCATGGTGTGTGCGGCTTGGGCCGGTTGTCGGCCAGGTCCTTGGTGGCGGTGGGTATTTTCATGGCCACAGGCATGCTTGCGGTCACCTTGATGCGAGGTGCAGCATGAGCGCCGCCCCCCACCGCGCCGGCCAATTGGGTCTGGCTTTCTCCGCAGGCCTATTGTTTTCGGCTGGTTTGGTTCTCTCAGGCATGACTCAGCCCCTCAAAGTATTGGGCTTTTTAGACATCACCGCCATTGGAAAAGGCCCCTTTCCAGGCCTGTGGGACCCTACTTTGGCCTTTGTCATGGGCGGTGCAGTTTGCGTCACCTTGCTTGGCTTTGCATGGACACACCGAATTTCCCAAGCCCCCTTTTTTGCCAACCAGTTCCATCAACCCGACCAGCGCCAAATCGATTTGCCACTGATTGGGGGGGCCGTTTTATTTGGCGCGGGTTGGGGTTTGGTGGGCTATTGCCCCGGGCCAGCCCTGGCCAGCGCTCTTTTAAGCACAGATGCCCTGATTTTTACAGCCGCCATGTTGGCCGGCATGTTGATTTGTAAAACTTTTCTAAGTAAAACAGCTAAGATCGCAGATTGACGTTGACGTAAACGTCAATTAGACTGGACCGCTTCCTGATGCGGCCCTTTTCATCCATGACTGGAACCTTGACATGACCGACTTGTCTGCCGAATACAAAGCCCTCGCCGAATACCGCCCCACGCACAAAGTGCGCTTCGTGACGGCAGCCAGCTTGTTTGATGGCCACGATGCCGCCATCAACATCATGCGCCGCATTTTGCAAAGCATGGGCGCCGAAGTCATTCACTTGGGTCACAACCGCTCGGTCGACGAAGTGGTCACCGCGGCTTTGCAAGAAGATGTGCAAGGCATTGCGATCAGCTCTTACCAGGGCGGTCACGTGGAATATTTTAAATACATGGTCGATCTGCTGCGCCAGCGCGGTGGCGAGCACATCCAAGTCTTTGGCGGTGGCGGCGGAGTCATTGTTCCCGCTGAAATTCGCGAATTGCATGCCTACGGCGTGGGCCGTATTTACAGCCCTGAAGACGGCCAACGCATGGGCTTGGCAGGCATGATTGGCGAGATGGTGATGCGCTGCGACAAAGACATTAGCCCCTATGCTCCTAAAGATTTGAAAGCCATTCAAGGCAACGCCGAAGCCAACTGGCGCGCCTTGTCACAACTGATCACTGTGTTAGAAAACGGCAATGCTTCAGCAGACATGGTGGCCGCATTGCGCACTGAAGCTGCTCTGCACAAAGTGCCTGTGTTGGGCATTACCGGGACTGGCGGCGCTGGTAAATCTTCTTTAACTGACGAACTCATTCGACGTTTGCGTTTGGACCAAGGCGATGACTTGCGCATTGCGGTGGTGTCCATCGATCCTTCACGCCGCAAGAGCGGTGGCGCCTTGCTTGGCGACCGCATTCGCATGAACGCCATCAACCCTTGGCGCAATGGCCAGCGCGTGTTCATGCGCAGTTTGGCCACGCGCGATTTCGGCAGCGAAATTTCGGCAGCACTGCCCGACGTGGTGGCCGCTTGCAAAGTGGCTGGCTTTGATGTGGTGGTGGTTGAGACGTCGGGCATTGGCCAAGGCGATGCTGCCATCGTGCCGCACGTCGATGTACCCATGTACGTCATGACGCCAGAGTTTGGCGCGGCCAGCCAGTTGGAAAAAATTGACATGCTCGACTTTGCCGAGTTTGTGGCCATCAACAAGTTTGACCGCAAAGGCGCCAGCGATGCATTGCGCGATGTGGCCAAACAAGTTCAACGAAACAAAGAAGCCTGGACAGTGCCCACTGAAAAAATGCCCGTGTTTGGCACCATGGCCGCCCGCTTCAACGACGATGGCGTCACGGCTTTGTACCAAGCACTCAAAGTTCGCTTGGGCGATTTGGGTTTGAAATTGAAAGAGGGTTTGCTGCCCATCGTCGATGTTCGACACAGCACCAACCAAACCCCCGTGGTGCCCACCGCACGCACGCGTTACTTGGCGGAAATCAGTGACACCGTGCGCGGCTACAAAAAACAAGCTCGCGCCCAAGCTCACTTGGCCCGTGAAATTCAACAACTGCGCGCTGCCGCAGTCATGCTGGAAGTGGATAAACCCGGTCGTGCCAAAGCGGCAGAGGCCGCCATCGACTTGGCCATTCGCCGTGAAGAGACACAAGAGCCTGGCGCAAAGAAATTATTGGGGCACTGGCCTGAAATGCAAAAGGCCTACGCGGCAGGTGAGTATGTTGTGACAATCCGCGATAAAGAAATTCGAACCGCACTCACTTCCAAAAGCTTATCGGGCACCACCATTCGCAAAGTGTCTTTACCCACTTACGAAGACCATGGCGAAATTTTGAAGTGGCTCATGTTGGACAACGTGCCAGGCAGTTTTCCCTACACCGCCGGCACCTTTGCTTTCAAACGCGAAGGCGAAGATCCCACGCGCATGTTTGCGGGCGAAGGCGACGCCTTCAGAACCAACACACGCTTCAAACTGCTAAGCGCAGGCATGGCCGCCAAGCGTTTGTCCACAGCCTTTGACTCTGTCACGCTGTACGGCAACGACCCCGATCCCCGTCCAGATATTTACGGCAAGGTGGGCAACTCGGGTGTGAGCATTGCCACCTTGGACGACATGAAAGTGCTGTATGGCGGCTTTGACTTGTGCAACCCCAGCACCAGCGTGTCGATGACCATCAACGGACCGGCACCTTCCATCTTGGCCATGTTCATGAACACAGCCATCGATCAGAATTTGGAAAAATTCAAAACTGACAACGGCCGCGACCCCACAGAAACCGAAGCCGCCAAAATTCGCGAGTGGGTACTGGCCAATGTGCGCGGCACGGTGCAAGCCGACATCTTGAAAGAAGACCAAGGCCAAAATACCTGCATCTTTAGCACCGAGTTCAGCCTCAAAGTGATGGGCGACATTGCACAGTATTTTGTGCACAACGATGTTCGCAATTTTTACTCTGTATCCATCAGTGGCTATCACATTGCCGAAGCAGGTGCCAACCCTATCAGCCAACTGGCCTTTACTTTGTCCAACGGTTTTACGTTTGTCGAAGCCTATTTGGCGCGCGGCATGCACATCGATGATTTCGCGCCCAACTTGAGTTTCTTCTTCAGCAATGGCATGGACCCCGAGTACACCGTCATGGGACGTGTGGCGCGCCGTATTTGGGCAGTGGCCATGAAAAACAAATACGGTGCCAATGAGCGCAGCCAGAAACTGAAATACCACATTCAAACTTCAGGCCGTTCATTGCACGCGCAAGAAATTCAGTTCAATGACATTCGCACCACATTACAAGCCCTGATTGCCATTTACGACAATTGCAACTCACTGCACACCAATGCCTTTGACGAAGCCATCACCACGCCCACCGAAGACAGTGTGCGCCGCGCCATGGCCATTCAATTGATCATCAACCGCGAATGGGGCTTGGCCAAAAACGAAAACCCCAGCCAAGGTGCTTTCATCATTGAAGAACTCACCGAGCTGGTCGAAGAAGCTGTGCTCACTGAGTTTGAAAAAATTGCAGACCGCGGTGGTGTGTTGGGTGCCATGGAAACAGGCTATCAGCGCGGCAAGATTCAAGACGAATCGATGCATTACGAAATGCTCAAGCACACCGGCGAATACCCCATCATTGGTGTCAACACTTTTCGCAATCCCAAAGGCGATGAAGTGCTCGAAAAACTGGAATTGGCACGCTCTACCGAAGAAGAGAAAAAATCTCAGCTCGATCGTTTGCATGCTTTCCATGACAAACATGCCAAAGAATCGCCCGCCATGTTGACCCGCTTGCAGCAAGCTGTAATTCACAACCACAACGTGTTTGATGTGCTGATGGAGGCCGTGCGCGTTTGCTCATTGGGCCAAATTACCAACGCCCTGTTTGAAGTGGGCGGCCAATACCGCCGAAACATGTAAATTCCCGACTGTCATACGGCGTTAAAGCGTTTGTGCGACATTATGCGCATGAACATACTTTTCATCATTGACCCCCTAGCCTCCTTCAAGATCAAGAAGGACAGCAGTTTTGCAATGATGCGCGAGGCGCAAAAGCGCGGCCATCAGGTCACTTCTTGCGAAGTGCCACACATTCAATGGCAAAAAGGTGAGTGCGTGAAAGCACACGTCCAAGATCTGAAACTCACGGGCAATGCCGACGCTTGGTATGAAATCACTGCTTCGCGCCAAGCTTGGCTCAAAGACTTTGACGCCATCATCATGCGCAAAGACCCACCCTTCGACAGCGAGTATTTTTACGCCACCCACTTGCTTAGCCAGGCAGAGCGCGAAGGCGCCAAAGTATTCAACAAAGCCTCGGCATTGCGTGACCATCCCGAAAAACTGGCCATCATGGAGTTTCCTGAATTCATTGGCCCAACATTGGTGACACGTTCTGCAGAAGCCATCAAGGCATTTCATGCCAAACACAAAGACATCATCTTGAAGCCTCTCGATGGCATGGGTGGAATGGGTATTTTCCGTGTAGGTGTGGATGGCATGAATTTAGGCTCCATCATTGAGACGCTCAACTTAGACGGTGCGCAATCGGTCATGGTGCAAAAGTTTTTACCCGACATTGCACAAGGCGATAAACGTGTGCTCATCATTGGCGGCAAGCCAGTACCCTTCTGCTTGGCCCGAATTCCACAAGGCGGTGAAGTGCGTGGCAATTTGGCGGCCGGTGGCAAAGGTGTGGCGCAACCCATTACCGACAACGACCGATCTATTGCAGAAGCCATTGGCCCCATTTTGGCGGCACGTGGTTTGTTGTTGATTGGCTTAGACATCATCGGCACCAGCGTGACCGAAATCAATGTCACCAGCCCCACTTGTTTCCAAGAAATTTTTGATCAAACGGGTTGCGATGTGGCGTCGATTTTCATCGACGCATTAGAAGCTTCAGTCAAGGCGACGGCTTAAGCGCACACCCTTGGCATGGCGTTTAGACCGCTGTGGTGTTCAAACCCGTTAAAGTGTCTTGCCAAACGGCCAAGCCGCGTGTCATGGCTTTCTCACGCCATTCTGGCGTGTCCACAAAAAATGCATCGCGAACTTGCTGGCGTATGGCCAAGCCTTGCGAGGAATGGGGCTCACCCTTTTGATATAGCCAGTTATCGGCAAATAACGCAAGCATGACTTGAGTTTGTGCTTGGGTGCCGACTTCCATGGCGATCGACACCACTGTGGCTTGAGGACACAAATGCACAAAGGCCATGCGCACATTGCCACCGATCACCTCTGATGCCGACTCTCCGGACGCAGGTGATGTGACATCGGCACCCCACCATTTTCGCGCCAGCGCCAAAGACTCAGAATCAACAGGGTGACGACAAATCAATTCGGCGTGACCACTGGGGCCAAGACCCGTGTGGTGGTCTAGAACCGCAATCAGTTTGGCGTGTTGCAAATACTTTTGTGCCAATTGATTCAACTGCCGATTCGACCAGCACAGTTGTGTGCCGCCATAAAAAATGCCATCAGCATGTCGGTACTGTCCACCCGTCACAGCACGTGTGCCGGCACGCACGCCTTTTTGCTCTAAGTAAGCCATGATTTGCTGCTGCAACTTCAACTGACTGGCAGGAGTCCACTCATCAGGCAACAAGCATGCATGAATGTCTTCATACCCTTCATTGACAGGGGGCTCCGCTTCAAAATTCACATGGTTTCGGTTGATGTCCATGTTGTCTTCATTGACACGGCGCAACCAAGAAAAACCATAAGGGTTCAAAGCATGGATCACCATCACCGCCGTATCAGCGGGCAAACTGCCTTGCTTAAATTCTTGCAGCCATGCCGTTTGACAACCGCTACCGTACAAACCTTCCACGCCATGCGTGGCAGATATGGCGACCAAGACTTTGCTGGCATCGCGGGCACCAAGCCAAGCCACATCAATGGCCATGTCTTCGCCTTGAAAACCTTTTTCAGAGTGCAAACAAACATCCATCTCTGCACTCACCGAATTCGCTGCTTTTAAAAATGACTGACGTGCTTCCTCGTAATTTGAAGGAAAAGAATGCGGCATGCGTTACTCCGGTTGAATGCGGCTGGCCGCCTCTTGGTACAACTCTCGCTGCGCCTTCAAATAATCTTTGGTTTGCGATGGCGTTAAAGAGGGCAGTAATTCTGAGCCCAATTTCAGCACGAGGGCTTTCATGGAAGGCAGCGCGTTGACTTGCACAATGGTTTGATTCATTTTTTGGACTACAGAATCGGGTGTGCCTGGCGGTGCAAACAATACCGCCCATACCAACATGTCCACACCTTTTAGAGCTTGCGACTCACCAAGTGTGCCGACATCCTTGACCAAGGGCACACGCTCTTTACTGGACACGCCCAGCACCAGGGGCTGTGACCAATTAAGCCGCGGCCTTCACCTTCAAACGCCAAGCGTGCAACAAAGGGTCGGTGTAACCACTGGGTTGCTCCTTGCCTTTGAAGACCAAATCGCAAGCGGCTTGATACGCTTTGGAAGTTGTGAAATTGCCGGCCATCTTTTGGTATGACGCATCACCCGCATTTTGCTGATCCACCACGGCGGCCATGCGCTCCATGGTGGCTTTCACTTGTGCATGTGTGACCACGCCATGCGCCATCCAATTGGCAATGTGCTGGCTGCTGATGCGCAAAGTAGCGCGGTCTTCCATCAGGCCCACGCCATGAATGTCAGGCACCTTAGAGCAACCCACGCCTTGATCGACCCAACGCACCACATAACCCAAAATGCCTTGGGCGTTGTTGTCGAGTTCGTCTTGTTTGTCTTTCGCAGTCCACTCTGCGGCCTGTCCTGGGGTGACCACTGGAAACTGTAACAACTTGCTGAGCGTTTCTTCGCGCATGGCTTTGGCACTGTGTTTGCCAATGTTTTTTTCCATTTGCTTTTGCAATGCGGACACATTCACTTGGTGATAGTGCATGGCGTGCAAAGTAGCCGCCGTAGGGCTTGGCACCCAAGCCGTGTTGGCGCCGGCATTGGGGTGAGCGATTTTTTGCTTCAACATGTCGGCCATCAAATCAGGCATGGCCCACATGCCCTTGCCAATTTGCGCGCGACCCCGCAAACCTGCTTGTAAGCCCACTGCTACATTGCTTCTCTCGTAGGCGCTCAGCCAAGTGCTGCCCTTGATATCGCCTTTGCGCATGACAGGGCCTGCCAACATGCAAGTGTGCATTTCGTCGCCCGTGCGGTCTAAGAAGCCCGTATTGATGAAAGCCACGCGCGATTTGGCAGCCGCAATGCATGCGGCCAAATTGGCGCTGGTACGGCGCTCTTCGTCCATGATGCCCAGCTTCACTGTGGAAGGCTTCAAGCCCAAAACTTTTTCTACGCGACCAAACAAGGTGCCGGCAAAGCCCACTTCTTTGGGGCCATGCATTTTGGGCTTCACGATGTAGACGCTGCCAGTGCGGCTGTTGCGGAAATCAGCACCCTTCTTTTTCTGCAAGTCGGCCATGGCACACGTGGTGGTGATCATGGCGTCCAGAATGCCTTCTGGTATTTCTTTTTGCGTGCCGTCAGCTGCGTTGTACAAAATTGCAGGGTTGGTCATGAGGTGGCCCACATTGCGCACGAACAACAAAGAACGGCCATGCAACACTTCGTGGCCTTTGCCACTGGGCTTGGTGTACACGCGGTCTGCGTTCAAAGTGCGCTTGAAGGTCTTGCCGCCCTTTTGCACGTCTTCTGACAAAGTGCCCTGCAAAATACCTAGCCAGTTGCTATAGGCCAAAACTTTGTCTTCCGCATCGACTGCGGCCACTGAATCTTCTAAATCCAAGATGGTGGAAAGTGCGGCTTCAGCCACCAAATCGGACACACCTGCAGGGTCTGTTTTGCCGATGGGGTGTGATTTGTTAATTTCCAAATCAAGGTGCAAACCATTGTGCTTGAAGAGCAATGAAGTGGGCGCCTTGGCATCACCTTGGAAGCCCACAAATTGCTTAGCATCAGCCAAGGTGGTGGTGCCCGATTTCAAGCTGACCAACAACTTGCCGCCCTTCACACTGTAGCCCGTGCTGTCAATGTGTGAACCTTTCTTCAAAGGTGCACAGCGGTCAAGCACGTTGCGGCAATACTCAATCACTTTGGCGCCGCGCTTAGGGTTGTAGCCCGTGCCTTTTTCACAGCCATTGGCTTCGCTCAGTGCATCGGTGCCGTACAGCGCGTCATACAAAGAACCCCAACGAGCGTTGGCTGCGTTCAAGGCATAGCGTGCGTTCAAAATAGGCACCACCAACTGCGGGCCAGCCAATACCGCCAACTCTGCATCGACATTTTGGGTGTTGGCTTTGGGGCTTTTGGGCTCGGGCACCAAGTAGCCAATCGATGACAAATGTTGGCGATAGGCCTTCATGGCTTTGGCATCAGCCAGAGGACCTGGGTGGGCGGTGTGCCACTTGTCCATGTCCAATTGAATGCGATCGCGCTCGGCCAACAAGGCCAAGTTCACAGGCGCCAAGTCTTTCACGATGCCATCAAAGCCTGACCAAAAGGCCTTGCTTTTGACACCCACAGCAGGCAAGACTTGGTCTTCAATAAAGCGATAAAGCGGTGTGGCCACGTGGAGTCCGTGAATGGCAATGCGATCAGTCATCAAAAGCCTCAAATAAAAAACAAAACAAGTCACAGCTGAATTCAACAGCTTGCAGGAAGCAAGAAAACACTCACTCTCTGAATTAGAACCGCTTTATTCTATGTTTCAGGATTCACAAATTAGGCAAATATCCTTTGACTTGTGACTTTTATGCAAAGATCGAAGCCAAATGCGACAAAATTAGTGAAAATATTGTTCAACCTTGAAAAAATCGCATTGCCACACCTCAAAGCCAACATGACATCAGACCGTGTATCGATCAGTGAAGCCGGCCCGCGCGATGGCCTGCCCTATGAAGGTATTCGCGTGGTCGAATTCACCCACATGGTGATGGGCCCCACCTGTGGCATGGTGTTGGCAGATTTGGGCGCAGAAGTGATCAAAGTTGAACCCATTGGACATGGCCATGAGGGCGACAACACACGCAAACTGTTGGGCTCAGGCGCTGGCTTTTTCCCACTCTTCAATCGCAACAAAAAAAGCCTTGCACTCGACTTGAAAACCCCCAAAGGCAAAGAAGCGGTATTGCGTTTGATTGCCACCGCAGACATCGTCTGTGAAAACTTCAAACCAGGCACCATGAAAAAACTGGGCTTGGATTACGAGAGTTTGAAGAAACTCAACCCACGTCTCATCTTCGTCTCACTCAAAGGTTTTTTGCCGGGTCCTTACGAGCACCGCACAGCCCTTGACGAGGTGGTGCAAATGATGGGCGGCTTGGCCTACATGACGGGCCGACGCGGCGATCCACTGCGAGCAGGTACCAGCGTGAACGACATCATGGGCGGTATGTTTGGCGCCATGGGTGCCATGGCCGCATTAGCGCAACGCGCTCAAACAGGCGAAGGGCAAGAAGTGCAAAGCGCTTTGTTTGAAAACAATGTGTTTTTGGTGGCGCAGCACATGATGCAATACCAAGTCACAGGCAAAGCGGCGGCGCCCATGCCCGAGCGAATTTCTGCGTGGGCTGTCTACGATGTGTTTGTTGTGAAAGAGGGTGAGCAAATATTCTTGGCAGTTGTGAGTGACACCGCTTGGAAACTATTTTGCGATGCCTTCGGCTACACAGATTTATTCAAGGACCCCAAATTGACCAGCAACAACGATCGCGTGCTGGCGCGTGAATGGCTGCTGCCCATTTTGAGAGAACGGCTGAAAAATTTCTCTGCGCAAGAACTGAGTGAAGTTTTTGAAAAAAATTCACTGCCCTATGCGCCCATCACAGCGCCACACGAATTGTTAGACGATCCTCATTTGAATGCCACAGGCGGCCTCGCGCCGATGACCTTGAACGATGGCAGAACCATTGATACCGTCTTGTTGCCGCTGAGCATGAACCAAGAGCGCTTGAAGGTCAGACAGTCTGCACCAAATTTGGGTGAGCACAACGAAAGTTTATTGAGCAGCCTAGGCTATAACTCAGAAGAAATTCAAAAACTGAGCCATCCCAACGAGGCGGGTTGAACCGCAAACAGGCAAGCCCTTGAACCATGGACAAACTCAAAGTTTTTGAAACATTTGTATCGGTCGCCACACGCGGCAGCTTGAGTGCGGCTGCGCGTGCAGAAGGCGTAGCCCCTGCCATCATTGGCAGACGACTCGATGCGTTGGAGTCACACTTGGGTGTGAAGTTGTTGTTGCGAACAACCAGACGCATCAGCTTGACCCATGAGGGCAGCGCCTTTTTAGAAAATTGCCAACGTCTTTTGAGCGATGTGGCCAATACGGAAGACAGCATTTCAGCAGGCGGCTTGAAAGCCAGTGGTCATTTGCGAATTACGGCACCCGCGGGTTTTGGGCGAAGGCATGTGGCACCGCTTGCCCCCTTGTTTCATGCGCAAAATCCAGACGTCAAAATTTCACTCAACCTAAGCGATCGGGTGATTGACTTGGCCGGCGAAGGCTTCGACTTTGCAGTGCGCGTGGGCGACCTGCCAGATTCTTCCTTGGTCAGCGTCCGATTGGCCGACAACCGGCGCATGTGTGTGGCCACGCCCGCCTATTTGGCCAAACATGGCACACCTAAAATTCCTTCAGATTTACTACAGCACAGCTGTCTCACACTCTCTAGCGATGCCTCCCAAACGCGCGGATGGGCCTTCAAAGTCCCGCCCTCAGAACCTGCAGAAGGGGCCGAAGTGACCCACTTGCGACCTCATGGCCCCCTAGATTGCTCCGACGGCCAAGTTTTGCACGGCTGGTGCCTGGCCGACATGGGCATCGCTTGGCGCAGCACCTGGGAGGTAGAAAACGACATCCGATCGGGTCAACTGGTCGAGGTGTTGGCCGAGTTTGCCGCCCCGCCCAATGGCATTTACGGCGTTTTTCCCCAAAGAAAGCATTTACCCCTGCGTTTGCGCCTTTGGATCGACTTTTTAAAGCATCACTACAGCTTGCCCGAAACTTGGCAAACCGCCCCGTAAAATCGGGACATGCTCTTAGCCAAACAAGAATTACTGTCGGCCCTTGCCGCCGAACTCGAACGCCTGCATTCCGGTGCCGGCGCCAAAGCCATTTTTGAATCTCCCAAGGTAGCCGCCCATGGCGATCTGGCCTGCACGGCTGCCATGCACTTGGCCAAGCCCTTGGGGCAAAACCCCAGACAAGTGGGCGAAGCACTGCGCACCGCACTCATGGCCACGCCCGCATTCACCCAATGGGTAGAGAGCATTGACATTGCAGGCCCTGGCTTTTTAAACCTCAAGCTCAAACCCAGTGCCAAACAAGCTGTCATCAAAGAAGTGCTGCATGCTGCTTCCTGCTTTGGCAAGCAAGCTGAGCGCAACAAAAAAGTGTTGGTGGAGTTTGTGTCCGCCAATCCAACAGGACCTTTGCATGTGGGCCATGGCAGACAAGCCGCATTGGGCGATGCGATTTGTAATTTGTTTGCTACGCAAGGTTGGTCCGTGTACCGTGAGTTTTATTACAACGACGCGGGCGTACAAATCAACACCTTGGCCACTTCAACTCAATTGCGGGCGCAAGGCTTCAAGCCGGGTGATGCAGAGTGGCCCAGCGGTGACAACGCAGCCGCCTACAACGGCGACTACATCCAAGACATTGCGCAAGATTTCTTGGCGAAGAAAACTGTCAAGTCTGACGATCGCGAATTCACAGGCAGTGGTGACCTGAACGATTTGAATGGCGTGCGCGAATTTGCCGTAGCCTATTTGCGCCACGAGCAAGACCTCGACTTGAAAGCCTTCGACGTCAAATTTGACAACTACTACCTTGAATCCAGCCTCTATACCAGCGGCCGCGTTGATGCAGCTGTGAAGAAGCTTCAAGAAGTTGGCAAGACTTACGAGCAAGATGGCGCGCTCTGGCTCAGGTCCACCGACTACGGCGATGACAAAGACCGCGTCATGCGCAAAGGCGATGGCACCTACACTTACTTCGTGCCCGATGTGGCCTACCACATTGCTAAATGGGAACGCGGCTTTACCAAAGTGGTCAACATTCAAGGCACCGACCACCACGGCACCATTGCACGCGTGCGCGCAGGCTTGCAAGCCGCACACGCGGGCATTCCAGAAGGCTACCCCGACTACGTTTTGCACACCATGGTGCGCGTCATGCGCGGCGGTGTGGAAGTGAAAATTTCTAAACGCGCTGGCAGCTACGTGACCTTGCGCGATCTCATTGAGTGGACCAGCAAAGATGCCGTGCGCTTCTTCTTGCTAAGCCGCAAGCCCGACACCGAATACGTGTTCGACATTGATTTGGCTTTGTCCAAAAACAACGACAACCCGGTGTATTACGTGCAATATGCGCACGCTCGCATTCACTCCATTTTGCGAACCTGGGGTGGCGATCTAGCCAGCTTGGCCAAAGTCGATTTGTCTAACTTAGAAAACCCCAAGGCACAGGCCCTCATGTTGCTGCTGGCCAAATACCCTGGAATGCTCACCGATGCAGCACAAGACTTTGCGCCGCACGACGTGACGTTTTACTTGCGCGACTTGGCCGCCAGCTACCACAGCTACTACGATGCTGAGCGTATTTTGGTTGAAGAAGAACCACTCAAACTGGCGCGCTTGGCCTTGGTTGCAGCCTGCGCACAAGTCTTGCAAAATGGTTTAAAGCTCTTAGGTGTGTCCGCGCCTGAGCAGATGTAATTTGGACGGCCTTTTTTTCGATATGACTTTGAGAGCACTTCACAACATGTCCCACACCAACATCCAAAGCCAGCGCGGTGGCACCTTGTTGGGCTTTGTACTAGGCTTGGTCATTGGCCTCATCATTGCCCTCGGTGTCGCCATGTACGTGACCAAAGTACCCATGCCCTTTAGCAACAAGAACCAATCACGTTCTGCCGATCAAGATGCGGTTGAAGCGCAAAAGAACAAAGACTGGAATCCAAACGGTGCTTTGCAAACCAAACCTGTCACACCAGAGGCGCCGGCAGACGCTACGGCTGCCAATCCTGCCGCCACCACCGCAGGCGCACCCAATCCAGGTGCCGGCGCACCCGCACCCGCAGTCACGGCCGATCCCTTGGCACCTTCCGTGCCGGCACCTGCTGCACCTGTACCACCACCCGCAGCCACACCCCAACCCGCGAACAAAGCGGCTGCCACCAACGATCCTTTTACCTATTTTGTTCAAGCAGGTGCCTTTAAATCTGCAATAGATGCTGACGCCCAAAAAGCCAAACTGTCCATGATGGGCATTGAAGCCAAGGTCAGTGAACGTGAACAAGCCGGACGCGCCATCTATCGAGTGAGAAGCGGCCCTTTTGATGACAAAGATCAAGCAGAAAAAATCAAAGCACGTTTAGATGCCAATGGCATGGATGCCGCCTTGGTTCGCGTACAACGCTAAACTTAAGCAACACTTTATTTAATCAGGAGCACGATATGAAACGCCGTGAATTTTCTTTAGCCAGCTTGAGCACCGCCGCAACCCTTGGCGGCTTAGGTTTGAACAACACAGCTTTCGCGCAAGGCCCCGCCAAGTTTGTCGCGGGCAAGGATTACACGAAGTTGGACCGTACCGTGCCCACCGAAACTGAAGCCGGCAAAATTGAAGTGATTGAATTCTTTTGGTACAGCTGCTCTCACTGCAACGGCTTCGAACCCACTTTTGCACAATGGGTGAAAAATGCACCCAAGGATGTGGTGGTACGCCGCGTACCCGTCGCTTTCAGAGAAGACTTCGCGCCCCAGCAACGCTTGTATTTCTCTTTAGAAGCCATGGGCTTGTTAGACAAAATACATGGCAAAGTGTTCCAAGCCATTCATGTCGAACGTTTGACATTGAGCACCGATGCCAGCATTTTGACGTGGGTTGAAAAGCAAGGTGTTGATAAAAATAAATTTGCCGATACAGCCAAATCATTTGGCGTGGCCAGCAAACTCAAGCGGGCCGTTCAATTGCAAAATGATTTCAAGGTTGAAGGTGTTCCTTCATTGGGTGTCGCAGGCAAGTACTACATCGATGGCACATTGGCCGGCAGCATGGACCGCGCACTTCAAGTCACAGAGTCTTTGTTGGCCCAAGTTCGACAAGGCCGCGCCTGATTCAAAGCAGGTGTGTTTCCCCTCTGAACACCTACAATCAAGCAAGATTCGCGCCTTTATGAAACTCAAGCTCATCACATTGCTCTGCACCCTGGCCGCCATTGCGGCTCAGAGTGCTTTCGCCGAAAAAGCGGACAGAGACAAACCCATGAACGTCGAGGCCGACTCACTCAAGCACAACGACCAACAACAACTCACCATCTTCGCTGGCAAAGTTGTCATGACCAAGGGATCCTTGGTCATGAAAGCGGCTCGCATGGAAGTCAAACAAGACAAGCAAGGCAACCAAGTCGCCAAATTGTGGGCCGATCCGGGCGAACGCATTTTCTTTCGCCAAAAACGCGAAGGTCTAGACGAATTCACAGAGGGCGAAGCAGAAACGGTTGTTTACAACAGCCAGGCCGATACCCTGACACTCAGCCAACGCGCTGAACTGCGCTTGCTGCGCGGCCAAGTGGTGGCCGACCGCATTCAAGGCCAAGAAATTTTGGTCAACAACACCACCGAGGTTTTCACGGTCGATGGCAAGAGCGGCCTGCCAGGCAACACTTCCGGTAGCCAACGCGTCAAGGCCACCATCACACCTCGTCCTAAAACCAATGAACTGACCCCGCCCGTTGCTGGTCCCGTTTTGAAACCGAGCACTCGCACCGGTGCAGACAAGCCGTGAGCGCTTCCACCGAAATCAGCAGCCTTGAAGCGCGCCATTTGCAAAAGTCTTATGGTAGCCGCCAAGTGGTGTTTGACGTATCGGTCAAGGTTCAAAAAGGTGAAGTGGTGGGTTTGTTAGGACCCAATGGTGCCGGCAAAACCACCTCCTTCTACATGATTGTGGGTTTGGTGCGCACCGATGGCGGTCAAATTTTGATTGATGGTGAAGACGTGACACGCATGCCCATACACCGCCGGGCACGCATGGGGCTCTCCTATTTGCCACAAGAAGCTTCTATTTTCAGAAAACTCACTGTGGCAGAAAATGTACGCGCCGTGTTGGAGTTGCAACTGAATGCCGGTGGCAAATCTTTAAACGATGCAGAAATCAGTGCCCGCTTGCAAGCGCTCTTGAAAGATTTGCGCGTTGACCATTTGCACGACTCGCCTTCTTTGGCGCTATCGGGTGGCGAACGCAGGCGTGTCGAAATTGCCCGCGCCTTGGCCACAGACCCGCGCTTCATTTTGCTGGACGAGCCCTTTGCGGGCATAGATCCTATTGCCGTCATTGAAATTCAGCGCATCATTGCGTTCTTGAAAGAGCGCGGTATTGGCGTGCTGATTACCGATCACAATGTGCGCGAAACACTGGGCATTTGCGACCACGCTTACATCATCAGCGAAGGCCGCGTTCTGGCGCAAGGCACACCGCAAGACATCGTCAACAATGCCGATGTTCGCCGTGTGTACTTAGGCGAACACTTTCGAATGTGATGGCTGTACAAAAATGAAGCAAGGCCTTTCCCTTCGGATGTCCCAGCACTTGGCGCTCACGCCACAGTTGCAACAATCCATTCGGCTGCTTCAACTCTCTACCCTAGAGCTCAGTCAAGAAGTTGAGCAAATGCTCGACGAAAATCCTTTCCTTGAGCGCAACACCGACGAAGCGCCCCAAGAAGATTTCGGTTTGCCCGAAGCCGATGCCCGAGTGAGCTTGGGCGACCGTGTGTCAGAAGCCGCAAGCGATGCAGGCTCCGACTCGCGCGATGCTGCGGGTGAGTCCACCGCATCGGTCACCAGCGACGAAGCTGTGACCGATGTGGCCGACAGTTGGGATGGCGACGGCAGCGTCGACATGGCGCCCGACGACAGCGAGTGGGGCACTGATGCCGGCGCTCGAAAAAACAACACCAACAACGACTCTGAGGGTGCTGACGCCATTGAGTTGGCTCGCGGCTTAGGCTCTCTCACAGACTATTTGCACCGGCAAGCTTTGTCGATGCGCTTGTCAGAGATTGACCGCGCAGCCCTTCGCTTTTTGATTGAGTCATTGAACGACGACGGCTATTTAGAAGACAGCCTAGAGTCCTTGGCGCAAGGCTTGGCCGGCACCGACGACATCGAACAACTTGAAGAACTGGTGCACCGCTTCACAATGGCATTGAGCTTGTTGCAATCACTAGAACCCGTGGGCATTGGCGCACGCGATTTGGGTGAGTGCATGCGAATACAGCTCAAAGCCATCATGAAGGACAAGCCCGACAACGAAGTGGCGCCAGTGGCTTTGAAAATTTGTGGACTGCCTTTAGAGTTATTGGCCAAACGCGACTACAAACGCTTGGCCGTTCAGTGCGGCGAAGACGAAGCCCTTGTCAAATTGGCCCTCACCTTCATCACGCGCTTAGAGCCCAAACCAGGCCGCCCCTTTGCCAACGCAGAACAGCATGTCATCGTGCCCGATGTGTTGGTCATCGGTACCCGCAAAGGCGGCGAACCGCACTTTAGAGTGCAACTCAATCCCGATGTCATGCCCAAGCTGCGCGTTCACGATATTTATGCCAATGCATTGCGTGGTGGCAAAGGCGAAGGCCATTTGGGTTTACAACAGCGTCTGCAAGAAGCACGTTGGTTCATTAAAAACATCCAGCAGCGCTTTGACACCATTTTGCGAGTGTCCGCCGCCATTGTGGAGCGCCAACGCAACTTCTTCATTCATGGCGAACTGGCCATGCGGCCCTTGGTGCTGCGCGAAATTGCAGATGAGTTGGGCCTTCATGAGTCCACCATCAGCCGCGTCACCACAGCCAAGTACATGACCACCCCCATGGGCACTTTCGAGCTGAAGTTTTTCTTTGGCTCAGGTCTGGGCACAGACAGCGGCAGCGCCGCTTCAAGCACGGCTGTGCGCGCGCTCATTAAACAATTGGTGGCGGCAGAAAATCCCAACAAACCCCTGTCAGACAACCAACTGTCTGAAATGCTGAAAGAACAAGGTATCGATTGCGCGCGGCGCACCGTGGCCAAATACCGCGAGGCGCTCAAAATTGCGCCCGCCAACTTGCGTAAAACTCTGTGAACTCGCTTCAACTTTTCATGCCTTGCGCCGCCGGCGTTGAAGGCTTACTGGCCGACGAGGTCCATCAACT
>SHXD01000087.1 GCA_009693505.1 Limnohabitans sp. | reverse complement strand
GATACCAAAAGCCTGCATCTTGGCCTGAATATCTTGCACGGTTTTATGAAACTCTCGGGTTTTGATTTCACTGGCCTGCTTTTGTAGTTTTTCAATTTGACTTTGGATTTCTATAAGATTACTCATTTTTTCACTTTCTTGTCAAACAATTTCGGGGGTGGGATTGGAGGAAATTCTTGTTGTTAGTGGGCCACATTATCTCTTGATAACACCCTGAAAACCGTGAGTATCATAATTTTCACATCAAATGCCAAAGATTTTTTTTGCAAGTACTCAACATCCAGCGCAACTTTATCGGCAATAGACAACTCGTCTCGCCCATTGACCTGAGCCCAGCCAGTCAAACCAGGCAATAGTTTGTCAACACCAGCCTGTGTGCGCAGCCCGATCAGATCGTGCTGGTTGAACAGCGCAGGGCGGGGGCCAACAAAACTCATATCCCCAAGCAAGATGCTCCAGAGTTGGGGCAACTCATCCAGGCTAGTTTTGCGAAGGAATGCGCCTATGGGGGTCAGGTGGGCTTGAGGGTTAGCTAGCAAATGGGTCGCCACAGCCGGCGTACCAGATCGCATGGTGCGGAACTTGGGCATACGGAAGATGATATTGTTTCGGCCAATGCGGTCGGACCAGTACAGGGCGGGGCCAGTAGAGCTGATGCGCACGAAAACCACCAAAAAGCCCATCGGACAGCATAAAACAATGGCGGCCAAAATAAGCAGCAGCACATCGAAGCACCTTTTCATGCCGCCCCCTCCCCCACGGCGCGGCTCAAGCCCTCCGCAACAGTTAGCGGCGGCTGCCATCCAAGCAGCTCCCTTGCCCGGGTGATATCAACCTGCAAATTGCTACACAAGCGCTCAATCGAAGCGGACTGACCCGTTAGCTTCCCCGCAGCGAGCAGAATCCACACCGGCACTCGAACCAGCCGGGCCGGCTGCCCAAGCACTTGCCTCAAACCAGCGACAAGTTGACAGGTCGACAGGTCATGCCCGTCCGAGACCAAAAATACTTGGTTCGCGGCGCCAGGATGGACCAGGCACAGCGCAATGAAGTGAAGCAAATTATCCAGCGCGACTAAGCTGCGGAGATTGCCGATGGATCCAAACGGCACGGGATAGCCGCGCTTGAGCATACGACACAAAGCACCGAAATTTCCCGGAGCTTGAGCGCCGTAAACCAGCGGTGGGCGGAGAATAACCACCTCAAGGCCAGTTTCTGCGCCAATCTGTAGAAGCCCCCGCTCGGCCTCTAGTTTAGAAAGTGCATAGTTATTATGTGGTTGTGGTAAGTCGTATTCCGTAAAGGGTTTGCCAGCCTCGGTATGCGACCCGTTGACTCCAATAGAACTTATGAAAACAAGCCTGCGCACCCCGGCTTGGGCTGCCTGTCGCGCCAGGTTAAGGCTGCCATCTCGATTAACTGCCAGAAAATATGCCAAGGCCGCCTGGGAGTCCCGTTCCGGCACATGGACTCGTGCAGCGGTATGAACGATGCCGTCTATCCCGTGCAAGGTTTTTTGCCAATCTGTATTTGAATCAATATGTCCTATTACAACGGATACAACAGAAGGTATCAGACTGTTAACTCGTGTTCGACTTTGAGCCACAACATGGTGATCACCGTCAACAGCAAGATACTTGGTTAATGCAGAGCCAATATATCCATTGGCGCCTGTGATCAGTATTTTCATGATGCAGGCCGATAAAAAAATTGGCTGATTTTCAAAAATATCTTATATGTAAAAAATTTGACGATTGAGGCCCTTAAAGGCAAATTTCTAACTACTCGCCAAATCTCTTTATTTTGACGATATATATTTTTAAAACTACGGTTTGTAGTGCCTCCTAGACGCATTTTTACCAACACCTTGGGCACATAGAGAGTCGATATTTTCTGGACTTCTAAATAACGGGCCATCAATTCAAAATCAGCAGCAATTTTGTAAGATAGGTCGAAGCCCCCAAGACGATTGTAAATGGGACGTCGGACGTAAAATGTAGGATGGGGCGGGCACCAAGACCAAGAAAATACTCCAGGGCTGAAATCTCCTGAGCGCCAGTACCTGACAGTTTTTCCGGTATTTTTTTGATTGACATAGCACAGATCCCCGTAACAACTGTCTAGATATGGGTCTGCGAAGACAGTCGCTATAGTTGACAGCACATCGACACTGGCATAAAAATCATCAGCATTTAAGAAGCCGACAATATCGCCCGTTGCCAAGGAAATGCCCTTGTTCATGGCATCATAAATCCCACGATCAGGCTCGCAAACCACACGGCAAGTGTGCCCCGTCACACTTGCAATAACTTTTAAGGTGTTGTCAGTGGAGCACCCGTCAACAATAATATGCTCAAGCTCTTTGTAATTTTGTTTTAGTACCGAACGTAAAGTGTCAGCGATCGTGTCGGCCGCATTAAAACAAACTGTGATGACGCTAATTTTCATCAGCCAAATCCGAAACGCAACAGGAGGGCTACTGCCAGATTCCAACGCCAAGTCAATTGCTGCAAGCGGCTGTAATTGCTGACGCCATCACTGTCAGTTGCTGCCTTGCCGTGGCGCCGATAAAGGGAAAGCACTTCAGGCAAAAAAGTTACTCGGCCTGAGGTTTGCGCGACTAGACCCAACCATATGTCATGCATCGGCGCACCTGTCGGGATGGGCAAGGCCTTAGCCAGAAGGCTGCGCCTGAAGGCCATGCAGCAACCGAGGTAAGAATTCCGCCAAAGGTTGTTCCTGATGCCAGGGCCTGAGCCACGCAATGCAAAAAAAGATTGCCGCATGGTCTGGAGATTTGCATCAACAACTCGGCAATCGCTGACGACCATCAAGGCCACTGCAAGTTCAGCAAGCATGCGCCCCACCTTGTTTGGGAACCAAACATCGTCCTGATCACAAAGGAATATGTAATCGTGCTGCGCGTATTGCAGTGCCCGTTCAAAGTTTCGAACAACACCCAGGCTGGACTTATTTTGATACAAACGAATCCGCGAATCTCCGACACTTTGAATAATATCGACCGTCTGGTCGGAGGATCCATCATCCGACACAATGAATTCGTCATGGGGCAGGAGTTGTACTAGCACAGACTCGATTTGTTCAGCGATGTAACACTCGCCGTTGAAACTTGCCAAACAAACAGACACGGGCGCCCGGAGTCCCGGTACGCGGACGCCAGTCGAACCACTCATGACATAGGCCCTGTTCTGCCATTAAGGCCATCCCAAAGGCCGCGCATCATCAATCGCAAGCGAAGCCAACGCTGCGGCGCAAATGCCAAAAAAAACAGAAACAGTTGAGCCAACCTAGTCAGGTGATAGCGTTGCCAATGCGCTGCGACAAAGGGCTCGCGAAGCAGCAATAATGCATTTCGAAACATGTAGTAGTTGCGTTCAGGGCTGTGATGTGGCACATGCCGCAAGCGGCCAAACCAGACCCTGGTGACCTTCTCTCCCAGGCGATGCCCTAACTGAGCATCAGCCACACCCATCATCACCCAGCCGCGATCGCGGGCGCGCAAGGACCACTCCGTATCTACATGGTCAATAAACCAATCTTCTCTCATCAAACCAAGCGCTTTTATTGCCTCCACACGCAGCAAACTGCCAGATGCAATCAAGTAAGCGGCCTCCACCGTCTGCCCGGCTAGGTCGCCTCTGGGTTGCCAACGCCTTGGCCAGCCACCAGTATCTAATTCAAAATAACTGCGCATCTGGGTTCGCAGATCAACTGAGCTGGGTCCCGTGGCTGCAGCATTTGAATTTAGGTCCAGGTGATGTCTTAAGTGTTCCACCATATTGGCTTGCGGCTCGCTGTCCTGGTCCATCAGCAAAATAGCTTCTGCACCCAATTCGATAGCCGCCTGAATGCCGCGATTCTGCGCACTTCCGATGCCGGCGTTGCATCCCAAGTTGATCACTTTAGCGCCTTTTTTCTCGCAGATGGCTTGCAAAGCTTGGTCCGCTACATCATTGTTAACGACCAACATTTTTTCGACCTGTGCACAAAGGCTCTCTAGTTGCAACCCCAAGAATTTCAGGTCAGGCTTGTAACTGACGGTCACGGATACGACTTTCAAATCTTCTTCGCCTCCAAAGTGATGAACTCAGCCTGCGCTAGCTTGTGCGACTGACGCCATGCGTCACTTAGCCAGGCAATGCGAAACAAGCTCCGCCAACGCAAGCGGGCCCCAATTTGTGGCGAACCCTTTGCCATAGCCTCACTGTCCTGATATACAGACAGCGCCATCAGCGCGGGCAAGGGCAACTCTTTGAATGTGAAACCACAGTCCTCGAGCAGCTTGCACAAAGTTTTCGGCGTCAACAGGCTCAAATGACGCGGTGGATCCAGCCCCAACCAATGGGAACCAAATCGCCGGTGCCCAAATGCATCGATGTTCGGCGTTTGTAGCCAGAGGCTCCCCCCGGGGAGGAGCATGGCATGCATTTGAAGCAACCATTCGCGAGGATTGTGAACATGCTCTAAGACATGGCTGCAAGTGAGGCGGTCGAAGCTACCCACCAGGTCTTGTACCTGTTCCAAGCCACCAAGGCGCACGTCCAGGCCCCTTGACTGCGCGCTTGCCACAGCCTGAGCATCGAAATCAACGCCGCGCACCTGCCAGCCTGCCTGGCGTGCCAGATCCAGGTACAAGCCGTTGCCACACCCCACATCGAGCAGGCTGGCACCCGCCCTGGGCAGCTGCGCCGGCAAATGGCGCATGTGGGCTATGACGGTTTCTCGGATCGGATCAAGCAAGCCAATCAATCGCCCACCAATTACACTGACATTGCTCAGCGGCATCTGCCATCGGCGCTGCCGGAAACCATTCAATGCAGCCTTGATCCAACTACGCATTCCAGAACCCTGAGGCAAGGATGGCCCGTCGTGATGGGTGAAATAAGAGCGATATGCAAGGCCGATACTGGCACGCGATGGTCTTGGATCAACATAGGCAGTCTGGCAGTTGACGCAGGTGTACATTTGCCAATGCCCTGGCGCGCAACAGAAGAGCCGGTCTGTCAGGTCCGCGTACCTCAAGCTGCGCGACGTCGAAAGGCATATTGGGCACCGGGCTAGTTTCTCAAGATCCGCACTGGGCCAGGCAGTGTCCGCGATAGATTGGCTGGTGTGTGTGCTCATAACCACAGGGTCAATGCACGGCGGCGCCATTTTGCAGGATCAACAAAATCTCGGCTCTGGCGTCGACCGCCTCCAAGAGGCGAATATCGGGGAGGATTTGGCCGCCCACCAGCTGCAGGAATTCCAGTGCCGACGCCATGGTGAAGGTATGGAAGTGGATTTCCTCCTCACGGGCACTGAAATCTCGGATTTGCTCAGCTAGTTTTTCTGGTGGTGGTGGTGGCAGCCCCGTGTGCGAAGGCAGCGCTATGGTGAGCCACTCGTGGTAATGGGCCAAATTACGCTTTCGTACTTCCAAAGTATTTTGTTGCTCAAGCAATAGATAGTCATCCAGCATGTGTTGGGGGGTGGTCAAGCTGCGATCTTTGTCGAAGGTGAAATCCATCCTTGGCAGGGCGCAGTACACGATTCCGCCTGGTTTCAATACCCTGAACCACTGAACCAAGGCACCCACGGGATTTGATGCATGCTCCAACACATGATTTGCGATCACGAAGTCGAAACTTGATGACTGAATGCCATCCATCAAGAAGCCATTCGCTAGGTGATCCACATGAACTAAATCGTGCGGGTTCAATTCGGGAAATTTACGAATATTCTCTTCACGCGTAGTGACATCTAGGTACTCCACTTTGACAGATCTGGGGACCTTAAGCGGATTGTGCATGGCGCCAATTTCAATACCTAAACCGGTCAGATATTTTTGAGCCAATTGCCTGCGCTGCCAGTTGGATCGAAATCCACTTGAAGGAAGTCCCAGAAACTTAAGCAGGTTTATCAACCCAGCTTTAAAACAGGCTTTCAGGCTCTGCGCGGTGAGTTTTTTGATCATATTGGTTATCATTTGGAACTATTGATGTTTTTGCCATGCCATGCAGCCCAGACCAGCGCTGCCGCACCAAGCCACAGCGTGTCAAATGCATTCGGCCACCCAGTGGGGTTGTTTGCCAAGGCAATGTGCACCAAACCCAGCGAGATACAAGCCCCAAATGCCCAAGCAGTAATGCGAAAAACTGCTGTTTGCAGCGCTGGTTGAAGGCGTGCCACAGCCAAATAGAGAAGTGCAGCATCAATCGCGCACCGCAGTGACCAGACTGCTGCCGCGCCTTTGATACCATGAGCTAGCAAGGCCCACCAAACCAGCAGTAAATAGGGCAACAATTCGACCAAATGAAACTTAGCCGTGATATCGCTTCGGCCTGCGCTATGAAGCAATGTGTAGGGCAAATGGGCGAATCCGTTGAGTAGGACGCCCAAGGAAAGCCAAGCCCATACCGGACCCCCCGATGCCGCCATGTCTTCACCAATCCACCACCGAAGCGTCAGTGTTCCGACCAAACCGCATACAAGCATGCCTGGCAGCCAAAAGCTGATCAGTAATTTGCCAGCCGCCACAAATGTGCGGCTGAGTTGGTCTTCTTGATACTGTGTACTACCTTGAGATTGGGCCAACAAGGGGAAAAGCACCGCCATCATCGCCATGGGAATGGTCGGCAACCGGATCAGTGCATCAAAAGGCACCGTGTAATAGGTGACCGCCGTTACAGAAATCAGTGCTGCAATAGCGAAGCGGTCAACGTAGCTGAGAAAAGGCCCGACTATATTACTGATCGTCAGCCAGCCCCCAAATGCCAAAATTTGGCGCAATTGAATAGTGCTGACAGCCGGGTTAGCGAAATGGATCCGGCTCATCAGCGCCAACGCTAGCGCCGCGGTAATTCGCACAACCAAGAGGCTACCTAATACCGATGGCAGGTGCGGTGACCACATTGCCACTAACCATGGCACCAAGAATGTCGCCAAACCTAGGGGCAAACGCACGGCGTTGACCGCAGCAAAGCGGCTGCTTGCCTCCATCACACCAATGCTGTTTGCAGCCCAAAGCAGTGGCGGGCCTGCCAATGACAAACAGATCCAACCCAGTCCAGCCTCTCGCCTCAGCGCCTCCGGCATCGCGAGTGCAGTTTGAGTCACCCAAGGCATCAATGCAAGCAGAATCAAAGCCCAGATCAGCCCTAATATCAACATCCAGCGCCGCACGCGCCGGGCCGCAAATGCGCACTCGCCGGCGTTGCGCCCCTGACTTTTTTGTTCAGCTAAATACTGTGTTAGTCCACGTGCCAAGCCCATGTCCAACAATCCGAAATAACCCACTAGAACCCAGCTGATGGACAAAACACCGAATCGGTCTGTGCCAAGACGATAAATCAAATCTGGCACAACCAAAACCCCAGCGACCATAGGCAAAACCATGGAGCTGATATTTAAAGCGATGTGCAGGTAATGGCGCCGGTTCAGCACTGACTACTACAGAATAGAGAATTCAACTATTGTGCGAACGCGAGCTGATCATCGCTAGCGAATGCGTGCTCTGTGGTCGCCGCAGGCCCAAGCCCTAAAGCAACCATTGGACCCAGGCTTCCTTGCGTTGGACCATGACTAATTTCGACCTCCTCATGCCGGCAGTCTAGTTTGCTCAACCGCGAGTTGTTCAGACTGATGCGAGCCTCACCAATTGAACTGCTCTCACAACGAAGCCGA